>JAYWIJ010000001.1:0-22392 GCA_043788935.1 Gemmatimonadaceae bacterium
TTCGAGAACAGCAATCCGTACGGCGGCTGGCTGCAGGGTTTTGTCCAGCCGTTCGCGACGATGGTGATGAAGGCGCTGTTGTGGATGCACGAATCGCTGAGCCTGAACTACGGCTGGGTGCTCGTGATCTTCGGCATCGCGGTGCGACTGTTGCTCTGGCCGTTCAACCAGCGCGCCATGCGGACGTCGATGAAGATGCAGGTGCTGCAGCCCGAACTGGCGGCGGTGCAGGAGAAGTACAAGTCGGACCCGCAAAAGATGCAGGCCGAAGTGATGAAGGTGTACAAGGAGCACGACATGTCGCCGTTCAGCGCATTGTCGGGCTGCTTGCCGATGCTGCTGCCGATGCCGGTGTTCATCACGCTCTTCTTCGTGTTCCAGAACACGATCGAATTCCGCGGCGTGCCGTTCCTCTATCTGACCGACATCTCGCAGAAGGATCCGACGGTCATCATCCCGCTGTTGATGGCGCTGAGCGCGTTCCTGCTGAGCTGGATCGGCATGCGTGGCGTACCGCCGAATCCGCAGGCGAAGATCATGGCGTACATGTTCCCGGCGATGATGTTCGCGTTCTTCTTCAGCACGGCCGCTGGGCTCAACCTGTACTACATGGTGCAGAACATCGCGGCGCTACCGCAGCAGTGGCTCATTTCGAACGAGCGGCTCAAGGGCAAGGACAAGCCGGTCGTCTACAGCGACAAGGGCACGCCGGCGAAGCCGAAGAAATCCTAGTTTCTGAGGTAGAGCTCACACGGGGGCAATGGGGGACCGGGGAGCTCTACCGCGGACAGCTCCGCCGCAGACAGAGCAATCGAGAATGAGGGGAACTGCGCCGGTCATGCGCGGTTCCCCTCATTCGGTATCCTCGCTCGTTGCAACTCTATTCATCATGTCGTCTCGGGCAGGAGTCCCCGGTGCCCCCGTTACCCCCGTGTGAGCCTTCCTGGTTCCGACATCTTTGCGATCAGCGCGCGGGGGGTTCGCACAGAGGTCGCAGAGTCCACGGGGGCATGGAGAACGACACGGACGGTGTCGCGACCGGCGTCGGCTTCCTGCAAAAAGAAGATCGAAAAAGGCTGGGGATCTGCGTGCGGGGAGCGCAGTTCCCTTAGCTCTTTGCGGCTTCGACGAGAACGTCTCGCGAGCGCAAGAATCGCCTCTGCGGCTCCGTGCGCTCGGTGCCTCTGTGCTCAGACCTTTGGCGCGCCTTTCCGGGCAGCCGGTGTCGCCGGGCAGTCAGTTCCAGTTCACCGACGGCTTGAGGCCATGGGTCAGGAGGCCGCGGAATGCTGCGTGAACGATGACCAAGAGCCGACGGGGCCATCGGATCGGGCTCGCGTCGGACCAGACGAACATCACGCCGAGACGGCGGCGGAGTTGCGGCCGACTTCCATCAGTGCGCGAGTGCTCGCGCGGAGTGCCCAGGCGATGCCGCGTTCGGCGACGGCAGGTGCCACGAGGGAGTGGCCGAGGTAGTAGCCGGCGCGCTCGGGGACGACATGGCGTTCGACCGTACGGGCGTCGTCGCTGGTGCCGTCGCTGAGCCAGCGCAGGCGCAGTCCGAGGCCGTTCCGGTCCAGGTCCGACCCGATCGTGCGGGCGAGCAAGGGCTCGAGCTCGCGGATCCGGGCGTACTGGCGACGGCCGTAACCGAGGTACTCCCACGGTGCGTAGCCGGTGCAGACCGCCTGCGCCGCGTGTGTGGCCAGGCCTTCGTTGACGAGCAGTTCGCGCAGCGTGGCGCGCTTGCCGGTGTCCCAGAACGAGTAGTACCCGTTGTTCTCCGCGACGAGCGACTTGATGTCGGCTTCGCTGTCCCTGGCGGTGTATCGCACACCATGCGCGATCTCGTGCGCGAGCCACGGCGGCAGCAGCGCCGGGTCGAGACCCAGCGAGTCGGTGTCGGGATTGCGCTCGCCGGTAAAGTGCTCGAGACAGACGAACGCCACCGGCCGGCCGTTGATCACGAGTTCGCCTGCATTCGCAGCGCCGACGCCCACCATCAGCACCACGTCGGGCTCTTCGCTGATCTCGAGTGTGCTCATCGCCTGCGCAATCGTCTGGCGCGCACGCAGCACCAGCGGTTCGCGATCCAGCACACCCAGCAGGTCGCTGCGATCGGCCGCCACCGTCTTGCGGATGATCTCACCGACATGCGGGCCCGTGGGATCAACGACATAGTTGTCCCAGTACGCCGAGAGCAGCGTCTTGTTGGCCGCGAAGTACCGCTCGTATGCCGCGACCCGGTCGGCGCTCTGCAGCACGGCCAGGAAGTCGGGGAGCAAGTTGATCAGCATCAGTGGTGTTCAGATTTCGTGCGGTGCCCGCGATCCGGGCGAAGTGGGCCACGCGTGATTCTATGCCCGGCGCGAGACACGTACAAGGGAGCAAGTGTCATGCGAGCGCACGCGTCATCGTTGAGACGTGCGCGCGTGCACCGAGTGGCGAGTGACTAGCGGGTGCCGAAGAGGCGGTCGCCGGCGTCGCCGAGGCCGGGCACGATGTAGCCGTGCTCATTCAGACCGCGGTCGATGGCGGCGCAGATGATCGGCACGTCAGGATGCGCTGCACGCAGGCGCGCGATGCCTTCCGGCGCCGCGACGATGCACATGAACGTGATGCGTTCGGCACCGGCCTTCTTCAGCGACGTGACGGCGGCGGCGGCACTGCCTCCCGTTGCGAGCATCGGGTCGAGCACGATGAACGCGCGATCGGACGCGTCGCCTGGAACCTTGAAGTAGTAGTCCACCGGTTCCAGCGTGTCGTGATCGCGATAGAGCCCGATGTGGCCGACGCGCGCACCGGGTACCAGGCGCAGTACCCCTTCCACCATACCGAGACCGGCACGAAGAATCGGCACCACCGTCAGCTTCTTGCCCTGCACGGTGACACCGGTGTGGGGCTCGAGTGGTGTCTCGACCGGATAGGGTGCGAGCGGCAGCGATGCCGTCGCTTCGTACGCCAGCAGCATCGCGATCTCGTCGACGAGCTCCTTGAAGAGCTTCGTCGGCACGCTGCGATCGCGCAGACGCGTGACCTTGTGCTGGACCAGCGGGTGGCGGACCAGCGTGACGCCGTCTATCGGCAGAGTGGGTTCGTGTGACACGCGCGCAAGATGCCGTGTGCGTGACGGCGAACGGAAGGGCATTGCCGTCCGTACGCCGATCGTGGGGAGCACGGGCTTACCGCGTGCCGTGCTTTGGTGTAGCTAACGGGCAGGATTCCGGGGTCTCCTTCACGCGTCTGTGCGCCAGACTCTTCCACAGACCACGCAACGAGTCATGCAGATCACATTCTCAGGTGCGGCGCAGGAAGTCACAGGCTCGTGCCACATCCTCGAGGTGGGCGGCCGGACGGTGCTGCTGGATTGCGGCCTCTTTCAGGGCAAGCGATCGGAATCGCGCATCAAGAACGAGGTGCTGCCGCTGCCGGTGGATCGCATCGACGCCATCGTGCTGAGCCACGCGCACATCGATCATGCGGGGCGTCTGCCGTTCCTCGTGAAGTCGGGCTACGACGGAAACATTCACGCCACCGCGGCCACCCGTGATCTCTGTGCCATCATGCTCGCCGACTCGGCGCGCATTCAGGTGAAAGACGCAGAGTTCCTGGAGAAGCGCGGACAGGAGCATGCCGAGCCGCTGTACACGCCCGAGGATGCCGATCAGGTGATCCGTCAGATGATCGGGCTGCCGTACGACCGGTGGTTCGACGTGGTGCCCGGTGTGCGTGCGATGTTCACCGATGCGGGCCACATCCTGGGTTCGGCGTCGGTATTGCTGGAGTGTACCGAAAATGAACGCACGGTGCGTCTGGTGTTCTCGGGCGACGTGGGACGGAAGGGGCTGGCAATCATCCGTGATCCCAAGCCGCCCCAGCATGCCGACGTCGTGATCATGGAATCGACGTACGGGAATCGTGATCACCTCGCGATCGACGGCGCGCGTGCGGAGCTGGGGCGCGTGGTGCGCGAGACGGCGGCGCGTGGCGGACGTGTGATCATCCCGGCCTTCGCGGTGGGTCGCGTGCAGGAACTCGTGTATGACCTGCATGTGCTGGCGCGCGCCGGCGATATCCCCCGCCTGCCGATCTACATCGACAGCCCGCTGGCGACGAGTGCGACGCAGGTGTTCGAGACGCATCCCGAATGCTTCGACCGCACCGAGGATCTGGTGCGCACGGTGGACGAGCTGTTCCGCTTCGATCTCGTGCGGTTCACTCGCGATGTGAACGAGAGCAAGTCGCTGAACTCGATGAACGGTCCGATGATCATCATCTCGCCCTCGGGCATGGCGGAGTCTGGGCGCGTACTGCACCACCTCGCCCACGCCGCGAGCGATCAGCGCAACACGATTCTCGTGGTCGGTTTCATGGCGGAGCATACGCTCGGCCGACGCATCGTGGAGAAGCGCGAGACGCTGCGCATCTACGGGGCAAACGTGCCGCTGCGTGCAAAGGTGGAGATTCTCAATGGCTATTCGGCGCACGCCGATCGCACGGAACTGACGGAGTGGCTGGACGCGGTGAAGTCCACGTCGCCAGCGCTCACACGTGTGTTGCTGGTGCATGGAGAGCACGAGGCGCAGGCGGCGTTCAGCGCAGCGCTCACGGCGCGAGGCTATCACTGCACGGCACCGGCGCCCGGCGACCGGGTGACGCTGTGAGCCGTCTGGTGCGCCCGCGATGAGTGAGGCGACGACGAGCCGCGGCGCAGCGGCCGGCCGCATTCTCGAGGCGACGAGTGCCTGCATCGTGAAGAAGGGTGCGGCCGACGTGAGTCTGCAGGACGTGGCCGAAGCCGCCGGCGTGAGCAAGGCGCTGATCCACTACCACTTTCACGACAAGGGCGAGTTGCTGGCGCGCCTCGTGGAGTGGCTGCGCGCCGGTCTGGTGGCGCGGCAGGCGACGGCGCTGACGGGTGTGAGTGGATCGGCGGCACTGGATGCGCTCTGGCAATGGCTGTCCGATGAATTGGAGCGGGGCGACCTGCGCGCGCTGCTCGACCTGACGCTGGTGCAGGGCGAGGCGGTGCAGGCGGCGGTGCGCATCACGGCCGCCGAGCGTCGGGATGCCGCCACCCAGGTGATCATGGAGCTGTTCGGTGCACTGGGGCTCAAGCCGCGCGTACCGGCGACGCTGATCGGCGATGCGTTCGTCGCCTTCGTCGACGGTCTGGCGCTGGACGGCGTCGTGGAGCCTGAGCGTAACGCTCGCGTCTCGTTCGATGTATTCTGGCTGGCGATGCTGAGCCTGACCGACTGACCCCGGACCGTCCATCGTGGCGCGGAAACGACGATCGGCCTCCAGCGGCTTCGTGAAGTTCGTGGGCCGCGTGCTCGTCCTGCTCGTCGTCGCCTGGGGCCTGCTGGTGGCGGCGGTGCTGATCGTGGGCAACCTCGACTCCGCGCGCCCTGTCGACGCCATCGTGGTCCTCGGCGCCGCGCAATACGCTGGCCGCCCGTCACCGGTCCTCGAAGCGCGCCTCGATCATGCGGTGTCGCTGTACCGCGATCGCGTGGCGAAAACGATCGTCTTCACGGGCGGCCGCAAGTCGGGCGACATCAGTAGCGAAGCCGCGACCAGCGCACGGTACGCGCGCCGCAAGGGTGTGCCGCAGTCCGCGATCATCCTCGAAGACGAAAGCCGCAGCACCACGGAACAGATGCACGCCGTGGCGCGGATCGCCCGCGCGCGCAAAATGAAAAGCGTCGTGCTGGTGAGTGACCGGTTCCACATGCTGCGACTGCTGCTCACCGCATGGAAGCTCGACATGAAGGCCTACGGTTCACCGACGACGAGCAGTCCCATATCGCTGACCGAGCTCGCCGGCATCCGCTACGTCCTTGCCGAGTCGGTGAAAGCGCCACTCGCGTTCGTGCTCGAGACGGGCGACAAGTAGCGCGCAGCTTCGCTGTGCAGCAGACAGCAAACAGCGAACGGCACATCGCAGAACTGCACGGCCGGAGAGCAGCAACAGTGAACTCGTTCTTGCAAAAACACTTCGCAGTTCGGTTCATGAGTGTGAACCACGACGGGCAGCGCAGTTCACCTCAGAAATACAGATTCCGAGTGCGTACGCACTCAAGGTGTCGCCTGTACGCCCGCGTGCTGTTCTGCGGTAGTTCGGTTCAGCGGCTGTTCAGTTCTGCGATGTGCCGTTCGCTGTTCAGAACGTCAGCCGGCAACGGCGCGACGATCTCAGTCGACGACGAAATCGACGCCTGCGAGCATGGCCATCTCGGCGCGCCAGGCGTCGTGGAGGGCGCGGAAGCGGGGGGAGCGGCCGGTGCCGCCGATGGGGTGACCGTCGAGCTGCGTGATCGGCACCACGCCGCGGATGGAGCTGCTGGCGCAGGCGGCGTCGGCGTGGAGCAGCGCGGCGACCGGGGCTTCGGCTTCCTGGACCGTCAGGCCCAGCGTGGGCGCCAGAGAGAGGAGCAGGCCGAGCGTGGTGCCCGGGAGCGCACCGGTGGCGGCGGAGGGGGTGAAGAGCGTCGCGTCGGAGAACCAGCAGACGTTCGAGGCCGTGCAGCCGATGATGCGGTCGTCGGTGTCGAGCACCAGCGCGTCGTCCACGCCCTGGCTGTGGGCCTCGCGCAGCGCGAGCACGTTGGAGGTGTAGTCCAGCGTCTTGATGCCGGCGGTGGGACGACGGGCGCTCCACCGCCATTGGCTGGTGATCAGCGTGAGTCCGCGATCCATCACTTCCTCACGTACCGCGATGCGCGGCGTCAGCGTGACGATCGACCGCGCCGCTCCGCCGCTCAGGCCAGCCATGCCAGGCAGGGCGTCGCCACGCGTGAGCGTCAGGCGCAACACCGCATCGGGGAGCTGCATCTTCAGCGCGCTCGCGGCGGCCTCGGCGATGTGTTCGGCGAGGTGCTCCGGCAGTACCAGTCCGAGTCGCTCGGCACCGGTTGCCAGACGGGTGAGGTGTGCGGCGGCCATCGGTGCGACGCCGTTCAGTACGCGCACCGTCTCGAACACGCCGTCGGCCAGCATCAGGCCGCGGTCGAATGCGGACACCGCGCGGTTGGGGTCGGCCACCAGCTCGCCGTCCACCCAGGCCCGGATCGGATTGGTGCCGTTCCGCGGTGTGCTCATCGAGGTACCACGGACGGCGCCACCGCCGCTCCTGACCGTGCGCGCGATCGCACCAAGCGCGTTCCCCTGCGGCCGCTCGAACGCAACACTGACTCCGGCGTGTCTTTCCTGTACGTACGGATCCCCGCAGAAAGACGGGTACCGAATGCTGTCGTCACCCGGTTGGATGGTTCCGGAATGCTAGCGGCTTGGGCCCCCGTCACAAGCAACCCCGGCATCCGATGAGGAGGACGGGACGGCAGGCGTCGGCACGGCCAGTGCGCCGGGCGGTGGACCCGCGCCGCATCTGGTAGGTATGACGGGTGGCGCCGCGAGATCAGGCGTCTCTCGGGCGGCATGACGACCGAGAAATCTTCTGCATCAACGGAGTAGCGTTGCGTCAGTGTGACGACACTGATATTTTGGTGTCTGCTGTTGAGTTGCTTTAGCGATCCGAACATTCCAATGTCATGACACCGCCACTGGTCGCCTGCGTACAAGGGAGCCATGGTCGCGGTGTATCACGAGCAGGACTACATCAGAAGAAAGGAGCTCACACGCATGAAGACGATTTTGGTTGGCGTAGCCATGTTCTCAGCCTTTGCTGCCGCCGCTCCGATGGCGCAGGCGCAGGTGCAACGCGATGGTAGTTTGATCTTCGGGATCTCCGGCGGACTCACGCTACCGGTCGGTAGTCTCGGCGACGTGCAGGGCAGCGGACTCAACCTGCAGGGTCACGCGACCCTGAAGCCGGGCTCGACCCCGTTCGCACTGCGCGGCGACCTCGGTTTCTGGACCACGGGTGGCAAGACGTTCAACCGCCTCGGCGTCAGCGGCTCGACTGAAAGCGTCACGTGGTTCACGGGCAACGTCAACGCGGTGTTCAACTTCGAAGGCAGCAAGGACGCCACGTTCGTCCCCTACGTGATCGGCGGCGTCGGCCTCTACAACGGGTCGCAGGGCTTCGGCACGAAGGCCGGCATCAATGGCGGCGGTGGGGTGACCTTCAAGCTGTCCGGCTTCGACGCGTTCGCGGAAGCGCGCTTCCACAACATCTTCACCGACGGCAACTCGTCGCGCATCATCCCGCTTTCCTTCGGCATCAACTTCAAGCCGTAAGCAGCAGGCGCACCGCTCGACGGTGTCCAGAAGCGCCCGGTCCGCAAATTCGCAGACCGGGCGCTTCGTCGTTGAAACGGCACCGTTGCTCGACGCCGCACTGGTCTGCAGCAGGCTGACCGGCTTTCATTCGCCCTCGCGTGCGGCGACCCAATCGTGGGGGGTGCGCATGTGGTGCACCGTTCGGTCCCGCGTCAGGAGTCCGGCTCATGGCTGACACACCGCATTCGTCATATCCCGGGCAGCAGCCGGATCACGGCATTCCCGGCATCTCCAGCATGGAGTACGACGACCCGACGCTGGGCTTCCTGCCGTCGGAGCAGCTGGAGATGGATGGCGAGCCGGAGACTGCGGAGGCGCTGTGGGCGGTGGTGTTCGCCGGCGGTATCGGGTCGCGATTCTGGCCGCTGAGCACGCCGGAACGTCCGAAGCCACTGTTGCGACTGGTGGGCGATCGTCCACTCATCGCCGACACGCTGCGTCGCCTGCAGCCGATGGTGCCGGCGTCGCGCACGCTGGTACTGACCAGCGCCGACATCAGCGACGCGATCCATGCCGCCATCCCGGAGCTGCCGCAGAAGAACCTGCTGGTCGAACCGCGTCCGCTGGGCACCGCCGCCGCGCTCGCGTGGGGTGCGCAGGAGATCATCAATCGCGTCGGCCGGAACACGGTTTTCGTGGCGCTGCACGCCGATCTGGCGGCGCAGTTCGAGGACGAGTTCCGCAACGCCATCCGGCGCGCCGCCACGTTCGCGTCGGGCGAGGACGCACCGCTGGTGGCGATCGGCGCGCGTCCGACGCGTCCGGACACGGGCTTCGGCTACATGCTGGGCGGCACCGAACTGGAACCCGGTACCGAACTGTCGAAGGGCGGCGCCTGCCTCGTCTCGCGGTTCGTCGAAAAGCCGGGCCCCCTGCAGGCGGAGGAGTTCATCGCGCAGGGCGCCATGTGGAACACCGGCATCTACTGCTGGCAAGCGGGCGCCGTGCTGGACGCACTCGAGGAGCACACCACCGAACTGGCCGATGGCATGGCGTACCTCGCGTCGGGCAAGGTCGATCGCTTCTTCGGCATGGTGCAGTCGGTGAGCATCGAACGCGGTCTGCTCGAACGCATCGACAACCTGGTCTGCCTGCCGTCGTCGTTCGGCTGGGACGACGTGGGGACGTGGGCCTGCCTGCGTCGCGTGCGCGAGCTGGACGACACGGGCAACGGCGTGATCGGTGACGCGCTGCTGGTGGACGCCGAGTCGAACGTGGTGCACACCGAGTCGGGTCGCGTGGTGGTGTACGGTGTGAACTCGCTGCTGGTGGTGTCGTTGCCCGGTGTGACTTTCGTCACGTCGCTCGAGCGCGCGGCGGAGCTGACGATGCTGTTCGACGGATTGCCCAAGGAGATGCGACGCAACCCCGTGGCCGAGCTCTGATCTCGCGTTCGTGGCCTCGGAACTGCGCCTTCGCCGACAGATCTGCAACTGACATCGCGGAGGGCGCGGAGGACTGCCGGAGGAACGCGGAGAACTGCTACGACTTTGGGAACAGCGCTCGAGTCGGAGAGGCTAGTGCGTACGAGGAGCGGAAAGAGCTGTGAAGGTGGCGACCAAACGCAGCGTGTCATATCTCGCGCATCGCACTCGAACACGCACGCCGTTCCCCCAAAAGCAGTTCTCCGCGTTCCTCCGGCAGTCCTCCGCGCCCTCCGCGATGTCTGTTGTAGATGTCTCGGGAAACGCGGAGTCCTGAGACGAGGAGCGATGACAGATATTGAGTTGTCCGCTAACGCGCAGTCCCCGAAGAATGACACGGACCTGTCACCCGCAGGGGACACCGTGCGCGATCGCAGGACTCCAAGCGATTGCCACATAACGACATAGCCTCTGGCGTCCGTAAGGCACCGGACCTGCTTTGATGCTGGGCACGCAGCGAAGGTCGCGCTTCCGCTGCTGATCCCAATACCGGAGCACTGTCCCATGTCGATCCGCCGTCTTGTCCTCGCCTCTGCCGCCCTCGCCGTCGCTGCCGCTCCGCTGGCCGCACAGCGCCGGCAGGCACCGATGTTCACCGTCGAAGCGAATGCGAACTATCAGGCGCTGCGCGGCAACGTCTACAGCGACCTGAATGACGGTCGCGGTGCCGAAGCGCTGTTCACGGTGAACATCAGCAACCTCGCGCTCTCGGCCGGTTTCCAGCGCTCGTGGCACGATGTCTTCGCCGCACAGCGTCAGGCCACGCTGTCGGGCTTCTTCGTCGAACCGCGTCTCGCACTGCCGTTCGCGGCGTCGAATTTCACGCCGTACGTCTACGGTCGCGGTGGTGTGCTGGAGCGTTCGGAGGTGGTGAACGACGAAGAGTTCGCGTCGAAGGCGACGCAGATGGGTGGCGGTCTCGGTTCGCAGATCTGGCTCGCGAAAGGCGTGCAGCTGAACGTCGCGGGCGGATACCAGTACATGCGCGCCGGCACACGTATCGCCGATGACACGCGCCTCAACGGCGGCGCCTTCGTCATGCGGGCTGGACTGACACTTGGCGGCAATGCATCGGGGTGGGCGCGCGACCCAGGCTACTGACCTAGCCTGGCCTCCCCGGCCCCGCATGCACAAAGGCATGCGGGTGTTCACGGTGCGACGCGCATCCACTGGCGCGTGTGCACACAGGACCGCCGGCCCCGTGACGCAGATGCGTTGCGGGGTCGGTATCTTTGCATGATGCAGATACCGATCGAAACCGAGACGCTCGCCAACGGCCTGCGCGTCACGTACTCCGAGGACCATGTCGCGCCACTGGTGGCGGTGAACCTGTGGTACCACGTCGGCAGCGCCAACGAGCGCGAGGGTCGCACGGGCTTCGCGCACCTCTTCGAACACATGCTCTTCCAGGGCTCGGCCAACGTCGAAGCCAACGAGCATTTCGAGCTGGTGCAACGCGCCGGCGGCACGCTCAACGGCAGCACGTGGCTCGATCGCACCAACTACTACGAGACGGTGCCCAGCAGCCAACTCGCCATCGCGCTCTGGCTCGAGGCCGATCGCATGGGACGACTGCTGCCTGCGATGACACAGCAGAAGCTGGACACACAGCGCGACGTGGTGAAGAACGAGCGTCGCTGGAGCGTGGACAACCAACCGTACGGCACCTGGTGGGAAAAGCTTCCCGCGCTCACCTACCCGAGCACCCATCCGTATCATCACTCGCTGATCGGCTCGATGGAGCACCTGAGCGAGGCGAGCCTCGAGGATGTGGCCGAGTTCTTCGCGACGTGGTACACGCCCGACAACGCGGTGCTGACGATCGCCGGCGACTTCGATCGCACCGAGGCACGCGAACTCGTGCACCGCTACTTCGGCGAGATTCCGCGCAATCCGAACCCTCCGTCACGCCCCGACTTCTCGCTGCCGCCGCGCTTCGAGCGTCCGATGCGTGAGGTGGTGGAGGATGACGTGCAGCTGCCGCGTGCGATCGTGGCCATGCGCATTCCGCCATGCGGCAGCGAGGAGTGGTATGCCGCGAGCGTGGCCGGCGCGGTGCTCGGCATGCGCAAGGGCAGCCGGTTGTATCGTCGCCTCGTGCGCGAATTGCAGGTGGCTGCAGAAGCGAGCGCGTACACGTTCGATCTGACCAAGGGCGCCGACCTCTTCGTGGTGGATGCCACCGCGAATGCAGGCGTGACGTCCGACCGTCTGGAGCAGGCGGTGCACGATGAATTGGATGCGTTCGCGCTGGATGGCGTGACCGAGGCGGAAGTGGCACGTGCGCTGGCGCTGATCGAGACCGATTTTGTGTCGTCGCTGCAGAGCGCGTCGGATCGTGCGGACACGTTGTCCAAGTTCGCGACCTACTTCGGTGATCCGTCGCTGGTGAACACGCAGCCGGCGCGCTACCAACAGGTGACCGCTGCGCAGGTGACGGCGTTCGCGAAGGAGTGGTGCACCGGCGACAATCGCGCGACGCTGCTGTACGTGCCGCAGGATGCGCCGGAACAGGAGGAAGGCGAATGACCGCCATCGACACGAACATCAGGCCGCAACCCGGCACGCCGCGCGACTACACGTTCCCGTCGTTCTCGCGACATGTGTTGCCGAACGGGCTGCGCGTGGTGATCGCACCGGTGCGCAAGCTGCCGCTCGTGACCGTCCTGGCGCTCGTGGATGCCGGATCGGTGGCGGATCCGGCAGGTCAGGAAGGCGTGGCGCAGCTGACGGCGAGCCTGCTCACCGAAGGCACCGGAAGCCTGAGCGGCGCGGCACTGGCCGATCTCGTCGAGTCGATGGGCAGCACGCTCGATGCGGGCGCCGACTGGGATTCGAGTGTGGTGAAGCTGACGACGCTCTCGTCGCGGCTACCCGAGGCGATCGCGCTGCTGGCGCGCGTACTCACCGAGCCGGCGCTGCCGGAGGATGAATTCCAGCGTCTGCGACACGAGCGGCTGGCCGAGTTGCTGCAGCAGCGCAGCGAGCCGCGCTCGCTGGCCGACGAAGCGTTCTCGAAGGCGATCTATGCGCCGGGCGCGCGGTACGCGATGCCGGATGGCGGCAGTGAATCGTCGGTGCGCGCATTGACGATCGAGCAGGTGCGCGCATTCTACGCGTCGCGCTACTCGCCGGCGGCGACGACGGTGGTACTGGCGGGTGATCTGTCGGAAGAGGAAGGACTGGCGCTGGTGACGTCGGTGCTTGGCGCGTGGAGCGGCGGTGTGCCACCGGTGTGTGTGGCGCCCGATCGCACGCTGGATGCACCGCGCGGCGTGCACATCGTGCGCAAGGCCGATGCGCCGCAGAGCGAACTGCGTGTCGGGCATGTGGGCCCGCCGCGTCTCACGAAGGACTATTTCCCGCTGGTGCTCTGCAACGCGATCCTTGGCGGGCTTTTCTCGAGCCGGTTGAATCTGAATCTGCGCGAGGAGCATGCGTACACGTACGGTGCACACAGCGGTGTGGACTGGCGCCGCTGGGCTGGGCCGTTCTCGATGGAGGCGGCGGTGCAGAGCGATGTGAGCGCGGCAGCGGTGAGCGAGATCCTGAAGGAGTTCGACCGCATGCGAAGCGAGCCGGTGACCGAAAGCGAGTTGTCGCTCGCCATCAGCTATCTGGATGGCGTGTTCCCGATCCGCTTCGAAACCACGCGCGCGATCGCGTCGGCTCTCTCGTCGCAGGCGATCTACGGGCTGCCGGACGATTACTACGACACGTATCGCGAGAATATCCGTGCCGTGACCGCCGCCGACATTCTGCGCGTGGCGCAGGAGTACCTGCATCCTGATCGTCTGCAGGTGGTGGCCGTGGGCGATCCGGCGCAGATCACCGACGCACTGACCGCACTGAACATCGGGGTGATCACCGTCACCGATGCGGCCGATACCCTTGGGCACTGAACCGATGAGCATCGAACCAGGCCAGATCGGCACTCGTCGCGCGTACACCGGTCGCATCATCAATCTCGATGTGGACACGGTGCGCTTTCCGGACGGCTCGCAGGGTGAGCTGGAGATGGTGCGCCATCCCGGGGCGAGTGCGGTGGTGCCGTTTTTGAGCGACCCGCGCGGCGCCGATCCGCAGCTGTTGCTGATCAAGCAGTACCGCTACGCGGCGCTGGATTTCCTGTACGAGATTCCGGCCGGGCGACTCGAGCAGGGTGAAGATCCGGCGACGTGCGCGCGTCGTGAATTGCAGGAGGAGACCGGGTGCACCGCGGCGACGGTGGAGCACATGCACACGATGTACACGACGCCGGGGTTCACGGACGAGAAGATTCATCTCTTTCTGGCGTACGATCTCACGCGTGGTGAGACGAACAAGGACGTGGATGAGTTCATCACGGTGGAGGTGGTGCCACTGACTTCGGCGCTGGAGATGATCCGTGATGGGCGGATCAAGGATGCGAAGACGGCGCTCGGCATTCTCTACGCGGCGGGGTTCAGGGTCGGGACCTGACGTCCGGCACGGCGTCACACCCGCACGACTTCCGACGGCTGTGGCACGCCGGAGGTATCGAGCTCATATGCGTACGCCTCCTTCATCTTCAGATTTCCGCTGTCGGTATACACGAGCAGTCGCTTGCCGTCAGTTCGTGTTTTGACGATGCCATAGGCGGTGCGGCTGAACCCGAAGAAGCTCCCGCGCTTCGCCGCCTTCTTGGCATCGGTCAGTGTCGACGGTCCCTCAACGTTGAAGAACGCTACCAGCTCGGTCACGAAGATGAGCGGCTCAGGTACGCGCGAGTGCTTGCCGAGCGCACCGACAAGTGTGGCGCGAGGATGGATGTATTCCTTGCGCGCATTCTCATCACCGCTCGAGATGATGCTCACCACCGGCGAGACTGCTTGCAGCAGCGCGCCCGAGAAGTCCGCCGACCCGTGATGTGGCACCTTGAACACCTCGGCGCGCAGGTTCAGCCGTCCGGCGTTGTGCTCACGCGTGAGAACTCGGCTCGACTCGTCGTTGAGGTCGCCCGTAAACAGGAAACTGAAGCCGCCATAGCTGAGCCGGAAAACGATCGAGTGCCCGTTGATGGTGTGCGATGCTGAGAGGCCCTTGAACTCCTCCTCCTTGAGGCTGAGTGAGTCGTGACCACTGCGCGGACCCTTGGGTGGGTTGCCGAGGAAGCGGAGCGCAGGCTTGCCGGCAACCGTCGTCACGAGCGGGCCGAGCACCTCAATGCGGAGGTCGTCGGTGTTGAAGAAGTCGAAGGCATCGTGATCGCCGAACTGCAGACGGCGGCACTGGAGCGGAGAGCGTTCGTGGTACTCCGTCAGAGCAGCCTTCCACGTCCGGAAGGGGAGGTTCATCTCCGTGTCGGGCACAGTCAGCAGGTCGTTCTCGAGGCCAGTGAGGTAAGTGACGCCCTCCACCTTTTCTGTAGGCCCAAGCAGCTCCGCATCGGGAACACGCTTGCCGTCAGAGGTGCTTGGGCGCTTGATGATCCCGTTGTGGTAGTAGCGCTTCGGTTGCATGAAGAGCCGCTTGCGGGGCGTCACGTTCGTTTCGGATTCGAGGATCTCCGGGAGCCCCGCGTAGTGATCGGCGTCACCATGGGTGACCAGAATGCACTCGATGGGCTGCGGCCTGGCGGCCGTGCTGCCACGGAATCGGCCAGCGAGATAGCGTGCGAAGAGTTGATTGTCGCCGCCATCCACCAGAATGACCTTGCCGTCGGGTGACTCGATCACTGACCCGTCGCCCTGCTGCACGTCGACACAGTTCACCTTGAGGACGGTGTTCCGGTTTCGCGGGCGAATGACGTCGGCCGCCTTCAGTTTCTCCGAGCGTGCCGGTTCGATGTAGCCGGTCTGCTTCACGGGGAGAATGCTGCCATCGGGTTTCTCCTCGAACATGACGAACTCGAGTTCGAGGTGGGTGGCGGTCTGCTTCGTCACGGTCACCTCGTCGCCCCAGGCGAGCGTCCGCACCAGCTCCTTGCGTCCCGTCTTCGCCCAGACGTCGGCGAGGTCCACGTTGATCACACACTGTTTGCGCATGACTATCTCCTGTTCGGGGCGAGTCCGTGGTGCATATGCCTTCGCCAGTCGGGGCAACGTGACGCCGGCCGACACCGGGAGATTTGCGCCTGTGGCGGTATCTGTCGAGCAGACTCGGCCTTTGGATGTGCCGCTTCACGGCGGCGGAGTCGTTGTCGCGCTTCGGGATCACCAGGCGTGGAGCCGAGCGCTCACAGAAAAGGCCGGTCGAGTGTCCCTTTGGCAGGGCACTTCTGCCTTTTGGGTGTCCTGAATCAGGGACGCATTGGCCTACGCTTCTCTCCTCCAGCCCGGACTGGACTCGGTAACGCGTTGCAAAAGAACGCTTTACGGGAGCTTCTCGTCGGCTGAAATCCACGGCACGCCCCCTGCCGTAGTAGTCAGGGAACACCGGACGGTTGTGTCAGCATGACGAAACCCGATCGGTGAGCACTTCAGCCGGAGAATGACATGGCCGAACTCGCACGTAACACTGGAATCCTGACGCTGCACACGCAGCCGACCACGCCTGCTGCCACGCCTGCGCCGACCAAGCGCGAGCGCCTGCGCGCGGCGGATGATGCCGATGTCGTCGCCACGTTCCTCACCGGCGAGGAGATGGCGTTCGAATTGCTCGTGGAGCGGTATCAAACCCGCCTGCTCAACTTCATCTATCGCACGATCGGTGACCGTGAGAAGGCGGAGGACCTGGTTCAGGAAGTCTTCATCCGCGTCTACCGCCACCTGCACCGTTTCGACGCATCGAAGAAGTTCAGTACGTGGATCTACACCATCGCGTCGAATCTGGCGAAAAACGAACTGCGAAACCGCAGCCGCAATCCGCTGGTGCTGTTCCAGTCGGTGCGCGACAAGTTTGCCGATGATGACGAGCGCCCGCTGGAGTTTGAGGATACCGCCGCCCGCCCGGACGACGCGTATCACAAGCGCTACCTGCAGGAAGCGGTGGAGGAAGTGGTCGGGACGCTGCCGGCGCACCATCGCGAGGTGTTCGTGCTGCGCGAACTGGAAGGGAAGAGCTACGAGGAGATCGCCGAGATCACTGGCGTGAACCTCGGGACCGTGAAGTCGCGCCTGAATCGTGCGCGCGCGAGCTTCGCCGAGCGCATCGCTCCGGCGCTGCGCTAGACGGAGGGTACACCGGGTGGCGACGCTTGTCGCCCGGAATGTCGTTGAACGCCCCCGGAGGCCATGCCCCCGGGGGCGTTCGTGTATCGGCCAAATTGCCGAACCCTCTGGAACTGGTGGGGTGCGCGTGGGTATCGTCGAGCATCTATGGATTGCCGCGCTTTCCGCCAGCATCACGGTGACTGGGTCGATGACATTCTCGACCCGCACGAGGCCGACCGCCTCGCCCGACACCTCGTCGAGTGCGCACCGTGCGCGCGATTCGACACGCTGGCGAGACGAGCGCTGATGGTGGCCCGGAACGCGCCGCAGATCGAAGTCTCCGCCGATTTCTCGGCGCGTCTCGCCGCACGGATCAGCGAGGAGCGTCGTCAGCGCATCGCCGGTCACGCGCCCTCGCATGTTGAACGGCGCGCCGTGCTGGCCGCTCCGCGCACCGTCTGGATCCGTCGTGCAGCGGCAGTCGCCGTGATGGCCGGTGGGACCCTCGCGGCCCGTTCGGCGCTGAGCGGAAGCTCGACGTCGGCCGTGTACATCGGCAGCGACTCCACGGGCGCGGCGATGTACGAACCGATGTCGCAGATGCCTTCCGCCTCGTTTTCGTCGCTGCAAGCGGCCGGACCGGGTGAGGTGGTGGTGCTGCGCCCCATGCAGCGGATCGGTGGCTCGCTGCTGCCGATGTCGGACGATCGCCTGCTGGAAGGCGCCGATCTGGCTGTCTCGGGCGACGCATCGGCGACCACGGTGGCCGCCACGGCGCCGCTCTGGCCCACGGCGCAGATGGCGGCCCACGCGGCACATCGATTCGCCGCGATGGAATTCGGTGATGTGATGCCGGTCAGCGTCCTACAGACTCGGCGCTGACTGCGGACAGCCGGGTGTGTCCACGCCGGCGCTGCACTCTCTGATCAGCGACACACCACACCGTCCGGCGCTCACCGCCGGTACGGCTATATTCTGCGCATGGCGTCGAAGGACCTCACTCGACAGTTCATGTCGCAGATCAAGGATCGGGCTTTCGAACCGGCATACCTCTTCTGGGGGGATGACGAGTGGCGGAAGGACGCCGCGTTGCGCGAGTTGCTCAAGGGCGCCGTGGACCCGTCCACGCGCGACTTCAACCTGGACCAGCTGCGCGGCGCCGACATGGACCCGGACCTGGTGAGCACCACATTGGGCACGCCGCCGATGATGGCCGACCGGCGCGTGGTCGTGATCCGCGACGTGAGTGGCATGAAGAAGCCGGCGCGCGCGGCGCTCGACCGCTACCTGAACAAGCCATCGCCCGACGTGGTGCTGGCGCTGACGGTGCCATCGGGCGTGAAGCCCGAAGCGGCGCTGACGAATCGCTGCTTCTCGCTGCAGATCGACGCCGTCAGCGGCGACGAGCTCACGAAGTGGATCATCAAGCAGACCACGACCACGTTCGGTGCGCAGATCACCGAAGCCGCGGCCAGACTGCTCCAGCGCGCAGTGGGCGACGACGCGGCCTCACTGATGATGGAGCTCGACAAGGCCGCCAGCTATACACTCGGCGGCACGATCGACGAGCACGTGATCGAGGATGTCGTCGGCATTCGTCATGGCGAGACGTCCAGTGATCTGCTGGATGCGGTGGCGGCGCGTGATGTGACGTCGGCGGTGTCGCTGGTGGGCCCGGTGCTGGCGCTGCCGAAGACCACCGGAGTGGGTCTGGCGATGGCGTTGTCCACGCAGACGGCGGCGCTGGGCTGGGGCGCGGCACAACGTGCCAAGGGTGTGCCGCTCAACCGGCTGGCGAAGGAGTACTTCGACCTGCTGAAGCGCACCGGCGCGTTTCCGGGACGGCCCTGGGGCGAGGCGACGGCCGCGTGGACGAAGTACGTCCCCAAGTGGACCGTGGCCGATGCCGATGCCGGCCTGCGGGCGATTCTGCGCGCCGACGAGCGACTGAAGGACACGCGCGCATCGAGCGACGAACAGGTGCTGTCATCGCTGGTGCTGGAGCTCTGCACACCGGTGGAGGGCCGCCGTGGCTAAACAGATCTCGCTCGTACTTGGCGCGACACTCACGCTGTCGCTCACACCATTCGCCACGACCAGCGCGCAGAATGCCGACTCGATGACGACGATGCGCGCCGGGGACGCGATGAACCGCATCCGTCGCTACACCACCAGTGACGTGGCCATGGCACGCACGATCGCCGACTCACTGGTGCGTGCACTGCCGAACGACGCCACGGTGATGCCGGAAGCGCTGTTCGCGAAAGCATCGATCGCACCGAGCGCAGCGGACGCGGAGAAGGACTATTCGCGCATCGTGAACGAGTACCGGTTCGCGCCGCGCGTTCCCGATGCACTGATGCGACTCGCGCAGCTCGAGGGTGCGCGCAACAATGGCGCTGGGGCGATGCGCCACTTGGACCGGCTGCTGCGCGATCATGGTGAGAGCGCAGTGCGTTCGCGCGCGAGCCTGATGGCGGGTCGGCTGCGGCTCGAGATGAATGATCCGGCGCGCGGCTGTGAACTGCTGGCAGCCGCGTGGGCCTCGGCCGGACTGACCGAGCGCGATGTGAAAGACCAGGCGGAATCGCTGGGCGCCAAGTGTCCCGCATCGATCGTGGAACGGGCGCAGCGAGATCCCGCGCCGCTCGGCATTCTGCGTGCGCCGAGGGAGTCGGTGTCGACGGCGGTGGTGCTGGGCACGGCGCAGACGGCGGCAGGCCGTCGCCGGCAGCGGGACTCAGTGCTCGCGGCGCAGGCAGCGGCAGCGGCGAGTCGTCGCGACAGCATTGCAAAGGCTGCGGCCGCGGCGAAAGCGCCGAAGCCGGTGGTTGCTGCCGTGCCCGTCGTGCGACGCGATACGGTGAGCGGGGCTCGCGTCGTGACACCGATGCGCGACACGACAGCGTCACGCGGGGTGCTCGTGTCGCAGAGTCAGCGCGTTCCGAAGCGCGACAGCGCGCCGCCGCGTGTTCCGACCGCTCGCGATTCGACGGCCGTGACCGTGACACAATCGGTGGGACGGCCAGCGGCACAATCGCCGGTGACACCGGCCACATCGACCGAACCCGCACCGCGTGCGGTGCCTCCGGTAGCAACACCGGCTGTATCTGCAGCACTTCGGTACGCCGTGCAATTCGCGGCCTACAACGATCGGCCCGGTGCAGAGCAGTTTGCGCAGGAGTTGCAGCATCGTGGCATCGCTGCACGCGTGGAAGGCAGTGCGAAGCCGTTCCGCGTGCGTGCCGGACGCTTTTCGACGCGTGAAGAGGCGGAGGCGACGCTGCAGGTGTGGAGAAAGCCGGGCCAGCCGGCGATCGTGGTGTCGTACCCGTGAGCGTGCGCACGCCGATGCGCGCGACAGGAGCGCGTCGCTAGATGGCGGGTGCCAGTACGCCGCTGATGCAGCAGTACCGGGACGTGAAGGGTCGCCATCAGGACGCGATCCTGCTGTTCCGCATGGGCGACTTCTACGAGATGTTCTACGAAGACGCGCAGGTGGGTGCGCGCGCCCTTGGCCTGACGCTCACGTCGCGCAACAATGGCGGCGCCAACGAGGTGCCGCTGGCGGGAGTGCCGGTGCGGGCGGCGGCGGAATACGTGCGTCGCCTCGTGCAACAGGGCTTCCGCGTCGCGATCTGCGAACAGGTCGAAGATCCCAGGCTGGCCAAGGGAATCGTCAAGCGTGAAGTGGTGGAGACGATCACGCCGGGGGCGGTGTTCGCTGACGATCTGCTGGATGGCGCCCGCAACAATTTTCTCTGTGCGCTGGTGCGGCAGGGCAGTGAACGCGGCGTGGCGGCGATCGACCTGAGTACCGGCGAGTTCCGGCTTGCGGTGCGCAGCGCCGCGGAGTTGCCGGCGTTGCTGGGCCGGTTGTCGCCGAAGGAAATCGTGATCGCCGACACCGACGAGATCACGGCGCTCGACGGCGTGATGCTGACGCGACGCGAGGCGTGGACGTTCGACGCGGCGTCAGCGGTGGACGATCTCACGCGCCGCTTCGGTGTGCACTCGCTGGAAGGATTTGCGCTGGGGCCAGCCAGCGCGCCGGCACTCGCGGCGGCAGGTGCATTGCTGCGCTACCTGCGCGAACTGCAGCCCGCCGGTGTGCCGCACCTGATGCGTCCCGTGATGGATGCGGCTGATGGCGTGATGCCGCTGGACGAGATGACGCGTCGCAACCTGGAGCTGGTGGAAAGCCTGCGCGGCGGCGGCACCGATGGCACGGTGCTGGAAGTGCTCGACGCGACGCAGACGCCGATGGGTGCGCGCCTGCTTCGGCAATGGCTGCTGGCGCCACTGACGTCGCGTGCGGCGATCGAGGCGCGACATGATGCGGTGAGCCTGTTCGTGAGCGACGGTGTGGGGCGCGCGGCGTTGCGCGATGCACTGGACGGCGTGCGCGACGTGGAGCGACTGGCCGGCAAGGTGGCGGCGTCACGCGCGACGCCGCGCGAGGTGCGGGCGCTGGGTGATTCGCTGCACCGCTTGCCGCAGGTGCGCGGTGCGCTGGAGGCACTGCTGCGCGACGGTGTGCTGCCCGGCGCCGATGCCGGCCGGGTGACGGCGGTGCTGGACGGATGGGACGATGCCGCCGACATCGCGAAGCGCATTCGTGCGGAGCTGGTGGAGCGTCCGCCGCTGCAGATGGGTGACGAGCCGACGATCGAGCGCGGCGTCGATGCAGAGCTGGACTCGCTGCGTGAACTCCGCGATGGCGGTCGCGATGCGATCGCGTCGCTGCAGGCCGACGAACGGGCGCGCACCGGCATCACGTCGCTCAAGGTCGGCTACAACCGCGTGTTCGGGTATTACATCGAGATCAGCAACGCCAATCGACAGGCCGTGCCGGCCGACTATCAGCGTCGGCAGACGCTGACGGGGGGAGAGCGCTACATCACGCCGGCGCTCAAGGAGTTCGAGGAGAAGGTGCTGACGGCGGCGGAGCGGATCGACACGCGTGAGCGCGAGCGCTTCGAGACGTTGCGCAGTGCCGTGGCCGCTGACACCGACCGCCTGCAGCGCATTGCACGCCGCATTGCAGAGCTGGACGTGCTGGCGGCGTTCGCCGACGTGGCGGCGCGCGAGGGGTACGTGCGGCCGGTGATGACCGACGGCTTCGAGCTCGTCGTCGATGGCGGGCGCCATCCGGTGGTGGAGCGGATGATGCCGCGCGACCAGTTCATCCCGAACGACGTGACGCTCACCGAGGATGCTCGGCTGATCGTGCTCACGGGCCCCAACATGGCCGGCAAGAGCACCACGCTGCGACAGATCGGGCTGATCGCGCTGCTGGCGCAGGTGGGATGCTTCGTGCCGGCGCGGAGTGTGACGCAGGGCATCGTCGATCGGATCTACACGCGTGTGGGCGCCAGCGACAATCTCGCGCGCGGGCAATCCACGTTCATGGTGGAGATGAGCGAGACGAGTGCCATCCTGCACACCGCCACCGCGCGCAGCCTGGTGTTGCTGGACGAGATCGGGCGTGGCACGAGCACCTTCGATGGCGTGAGCATCGCGTGGAGCGTGACCGAACACCTGCACGACCGCATTGGCTGCAAGGCGGTGTTCGCGACGCATTATCACGAGCTCACGCAGCTCGCCGACAC
>JAYWIJ010000002.1:0-5600 GCA_043788935.1 Gemmatimonadaceae bacterium
GATCGGTGGTCCCGGCCCCGCGATCACGCCGCGTGAGCAGGGCGGCCGGCTCTTCGCACTGACCGGCCGCACGCCCAAGTACACGCAGGTCCCGATCGCGATGATGGATGTGATCATTGCCGTACTCAGCACACTGGGTCGTGTCGTGCCCGCGCTGGCCGAGAAGGCGGAATTGGCACGCATTGGCCGCTACTACGCCACCGAATCGATGCTCGTACTCGATCCGGTCACGGGGCGATACGATGCGAACGCGACACCGGCGACCGGGTCTGACACGCTGTTCAGCTATTACGAGACGCTGGTGAAAACCGGCGGCGCAGTGGAACGCGGCGACCACGCCGTCTTCTGACATGGTCGCCGTTTTGGCGTTTCACTGCTGACGGTACTTCACGCGGGGAACGCGGGGATGTTCGGTCCATAGCCAAGCTCCGCTACGTCAGCAATCGTCGTCATTACTCCCTGCTGCAGAGAAACGGTCGCATTCGTCTCCTGATCAGCGGCGAGGATCGAGAATCGCCGCGGCACGATCGGCAAGATCGAGCCAGTGTGCTTTCTGTGCGCCGGTCGACGTCGCCGCGCGCGTCCGTGCCAACGCGCTCACTGCGCGCACCTGCGCACGCGCCGATGCGCTGATGTCGCTGCGCCGCACGTTCACCTGCGGCTGACCGAATCCACCGCCACCCCCACCCGCGCCAGCGCCCGGACCACCGGCACCAGCGGCTGGTGTCGGCGGATCGATCAGTGCCTGCATCCGCTCGAGATACACCCGATGCAGCGTGCGGCGATTGGCGTCCGGTGACGCACCGCCGATCACCGCCGACGTCAATTCGCCGAGGAAGGTCGGAATGTCGTACGCGACGCCGGGCTGCAGCGCCGCACTCTGCGTCATGCGATCGAGTCGGGCTGGCTGGGTCAGCGAAGCGACGATATTCGCCTGCCGCGTCGCGAGCGCGCTGATCCCTGATGCCGTCGGTCCGATCCGGCTGATGACCGACGCCGGCACGAGCCACTCCGGCGTGTCGAATGCCTGCTCCGCGAGGAACCGCAATGCAGCGCGCTGTCGTACGACCGGCAGCACCTGCCACACAGGCCCCGCCTGATCAGACACCTTCGCGTCGATGCGCATGCCACCAACGATGTTCGTCACATGGCCCATGTACGTGGACCACATGCCGAGCACCTCCCCGTGAATCTCGGCGAGATCGCCGTAGTCTTCGCCGGGACGCGTGGTCCAGCTCACCAGCTCCGGCACCACCTTCTTCAGGTTCGTGAGCGCGTACGTCGTCGCCGCAACCGGGTCATCACCGAGATCTTCGGTCTGTGCGCGCGGATCGACACCCACGAGCTGCTGCGGCAGATAGCGGTACGCGAACATGCCGGTCGAGTTCCGCAGCATTGCATTCAGTCGCGCGCGCTCCGATTCCGGCGTCGGCGCATCCGGATACACGCGGTAGCCCCACTCGATCACGAAGTCGTCGAAGGGTCCGAGGCGACGGATGAAGTCCTTCGGCGCGAGACCGTCGCCCGGCTGTGCCACGTAGTTCTGGCGTGCGTAATCCATGATCGTGCCCGACACGCCGTACCTCGACGTGAAGCTGCGTGAGCGCAGCGAGTCGGTCGGGAACGACGCGGAGGCGATCATGTTGTGCGGTAGGCCGAGGGCATGTCCCACCTCGTGTGTGATGACCTGCGTCATCGTCTCACCCATCACCTCTTCAGGAATCTCGAGCGTCCGCGCCGCCGGATTTGCCGCACCGGTCTCGATCAGCAGACGGTTGCGATACGATCGCATGTGGTTGTGATACCAGGTGATGTCGCTCTCGATGATTTCACCCGTGCGTGGATCGGACGTGCTCGGCCCCACTGCGTTGCGCACCGTGGATGCAGCCCAGCGAACCACTGAAAAGCGGATGTCCTCCGGATCCCAGTCAGGATCCTGCGCCTTCGTCGGTGCGTCTTTCGCCTGCACTGCGTTCCTGAAGCCCGCACGCTCGAACACCTTCGCCCACGCATTCACTCCTGCGCGCACGTACGGGCGCCACCTGGCCGGCGTGGCCGGATCGAGGTAGTAGACGATCGGCTTCACCGGCTCGACGAGTTCACCACGCGCATATGCCGCCGGATCCTTCGGTTCGAGACGCCAGCGACGGATGAATGTTTCCGTGGCGGCTTTCTGCTGATCGAGACCGTAGTTGATGCGATCGACGGTGAAGAAGCCGACGCGGTCGTCAGCGATGCGCGGACGCATCGGCACGCGCGGCAGCAGCACCAGCGACTGCCGCATCGACAGCGTGATCGTCGCGGCATCGGCGTCGCCCGGCGGTGCGCCGGCATCGAAGGTCTGCGTCTGTGCGACTTCCACGTTCATGGGAAAGCTCTTGATGCCGTCCAGCGACGAACGCGCCGGATCGTAGCGGCGCACCTGATACGTGCGTCGCTGTGCGGCAGACAGCCCGGAGAGTGCCGGCGTGTCGGCGGAGAGGAAATCGGTGACGTCCAGCACGTACGACGCGCTGTCCCTGCCGAACGCCTGAATCGGAAAGGCAGCCAGCACCGGGCCGACGTTGTTCACGCGCACCGAGATCGCGATCGCCAGCGAGTCGTCGGCGTACGCGTTCGTGCTGATCGTGCGCAGCACGACGCGATCGCCCGCGCGCTCGAACCGCACGAGGCGGTCGTTGAGACTCGTGCCGGCGGAAATGAATCCATCCACGCCGGCGGGCACACCGGCAATCCGGCTGACGAGGAGCTGATCACGAGTCAGGATCGAGTCGGGCACCTCGAAAAACCACTTATCGTCGACCTTGTGCACCGTGATCACCCCAGCGTCACTGACCGCGCGCGGCGTGATCACCTGCGCATACGGTCGTGGGCCGCGCCGCGCGGCAGCGGCGCTGGCCGGCGCAGCGTCCGGAGTGACAGGCGGCGTCAGGCCCGAAACGGGTGGTCGCTGCTGCGCGCCAAGCGCGGTCGAGAAGCTGAGCAACAGCGCGATCGGAAGTGGTCGCATGAGGTCCGGCGTGAGAGGAAGGAAAGCAGAAGCGAACATCGATATGGCGTGTCGACGCAGATTGGCCGTTCCGATGAAACTGGTGCAGGCCGATCTGGTGCGCCGGTGGTGCAGTCGAAGTGTCACCCCGGCGACCGCCCACGATATGCGGCCGGCGTCGCGCCGTACTGCGCCTGGAACGCCCGCGAAAAGTACGACACGCTGTTGTATCCGACCGCATACGTCACGTCGGCCACGCTGCCCTCGCCGTCAGCGAGCAGCCGCGCACCTTCGGCGAGTCGCATGGTCCGCAGCAGGTCGGAGGGCGACATGCCTGACACCTGCCGCACGCGTCGGAAGAGGTGCGACCGGTCCTGGAATACGGCATCGGCCAGCTCGGCCACGCCGAAGTCGGGATCACGCAGCCGGCTGCGAATCGTCGAACGCACGCGACCGAGATAGGCGGCGTCGTCGGCAGACAACTCCGCCACGTCCCTGGCGTTACGTACGGAAGCAGGTGTGGCAATGGCTGTCGAAGCACCATGGTCATCGGTGAATCGCGAGCGCAGCCGCCGTCGAGCGGTGATCATGTTGCGGACGCGCGCGTCGAGCTCACGCATCTCGAACGGCTTCACGAGATAGTCGTCCGCACCGCCCTCGAGCCCTGTCAGCCGATCCTCATCTTCCGCCATCGCCGTCAGCAGGATGATGGCCAGAAAATCAGTCTCGGGACTCGATCGCAGCGACTGCACCAGCGCATGACCATCGGTACCCGGCATCATGACGTCGGACACGATGATGTCCGGCAGGTGCTCACGCGCCAGCGCCGTCCCCGCTGCACCATCGCCAGCTTCCAGCACACGGAAGCGATCGTCGAAATGGCCGCGGATGTACGCGCGCAGATCGGCGCTGTCATCCACGATCAGCATCGTCGGCACGTCCGGATCGCCTACGTCACCCTGCAACTCTGCCCGCGTCAGCACCGGCTGCTCGACGGATACGAAGGGTGCCACACGCCGCTCACCCGTCGCCCCTGCCGGCGGTGACATCTGCACCGGCTCGGCCGGCAGCATCACAGTGAACACCGTCCCCGACGCATCGCTCGCGACCGTGACGGTGCCGCGTTGCAGCTCCACCAATTCCTTCACGAGCGACAAGCCGATGCCGGTACCAGGTTGAATCGACGTCACCGATTCATCGACCTGATAGAACCGCTCGAACACCTGCTGCAGTCGGTCTGCCGGAATCCCCGGCCCGGAATCGCGCACCGCGATGGTCAGCTCGCGTGCCGCCGTCGTCAGTGACAGCACCACCGCGCCATCCGGTGGTGTGAACTTCACGGCGTTCGACAACAGGTTGGTGACGATCTTCTCGATCGCATCGGCATCCAGCACCACACGAAACACCTCCGGCGCGTCGAGCTGCAGCGTGATCCGCTTTCGCTCGGCCACCGGCTGGAAGGCACTGAGCAATCCACGCAGGAACGCGCTGAGCTCCATCGGTCGTGGGTCGAGGCGCATCTCGCCGGCTTCGAGTTTCGCAACGTCGAGAATCTGGTTCACCAGCCGGAGCAGTCTTCGCGCATTCCGGAGCGCGATGTCGAGCCATCGCTCGACACGCGGATCACCCACCACGACGTTGCGTGCGTCCTCGATCGGGCCGATGGTGAGCGTCAGCGGTGTGCGCAATTCATGCGACACGTTGGCGAAGAATCGGGAACGCGCCCGGTCGAGCGCCTGCAGCTCCTCCGCCTGCGCCGCGAGGAGGCGTTCGCGTTCACGCAACGCGACCGTACGCTCCGCCACCACGCGCTCCAGCTCGAGCGCACGCTCGGTGGCGTCACGCAGCCGGTTGCGAACGCCGAGTGCGACCAACGCGAGCGTCGCCAGCAGCGCGGCGAGACGGAACACGGAGGTCTCGAACCAACGCGGCGTGGCTGCCAGCGCGAGCGAAGCCCCGCGCGCGTGCCAGACATTGCGCACGGTGCTGGCCTGCACCTCGAAGGTGTACGATCCCGGCGGCACCTGGGTGTAGAAGGCGCTGCGCCGACTGCCTGCGTCGACCCAATCCTTGTCGTAGCCCGTCAAACGATAGCGAAACCGCACGTTGCTCGGCTCGAGAAAAGTGAGCGCCGTGTATTCGATCCGTACGTCGCGCTGTGATGGGCTGAGTGTCACGCCACCACGCACTGGCAGCAGCGTGGTGTCGCCCGACATCACCTGCTCCACCAGTACGGGCGGTGCCAGCGTATCGCGGTTCTGCAGCGTCCGCGGATCGACCACCACGACGCCATCCTGCGTCGGGAACCAGAGCCGTCCATCCCGCCCGCGCGCACCCGCCGGCTGCACGCCGCCATTGGCTTCACGGTTGCGCATGCCATCCCGCTCCGTGTAGCCGGTGGACTGCACGCGCAGGATTCTGCCATCGGCGAACGCGGTGAGCTCTGGCCGCGACACCCAGAAGATGCCGCGATTGGTGCTCATCCAGAGCCGCGCGGCATCATCCTCCAGAATCTGATGAATCACGTTGTCGAACAGGCCATCGCGCATGCCGATCGACGCGATGCGTCGTGACGGGCTCTGCGCACCCGTGGACCAGCCACGCGGATCGA
>JAYWIJ010000003.1:0-22063 GCA_043788935.1 Gemmatimonadaceae bacterium
GATCGCCGCCGTCAACGTCGTCTTCCCGTGGTCGACGTGCCCGATGGTGCCCACGTTCAGATGCGGCTTGTTCCGCTCGAACTTTGCCTTGCCCATGACTGCTTCCTCTCGTCCTGTGTAGTGATCAGCGCAGCCTTACGGCTTCTGCTTGTTGATGATTTCTTCGGCCTTCGACTTCGGCACTTCCTCGTAATGCGAGAACTCCATCGAGTACACCGCACGACCCTGCGACATGCTGCGGAGGCGGGTGCTGTACCCGAACATCTCCGAGAGCGGCACCGTGGCGTCGATCACCTGCGCCTCACCGCGCTGCGTCATGCCACCGATCTTGCCGCGACGTGAGCTGAGATCACCCAGCACGTCGCCCATGTAGTTCTCCGGACTCACCACTTCGACCTTCATCATCGGCTCGAGGATGATCGCGCCAGCCGAGCGCGCACCGTCCTTGATGGCCATCGAGCCGGCGATCTTGAACGCCATTTCGCTCGAGTCGACTTCGTGGTACGAGCCGTACACCAGCTCGACCTTGACGTCCACCATCGGGTAGCCGGCGAGAATGCCGCCTTCCAACGCTTCGCGGATACCAGCCTCGATCGGCTTGATGTATTCACGCGGGATCACGCCGCCGACGATCTTGTCCTCGAACACGAAGCCCTGACCCTGCTCGGCCGGCATCACGTTGATGACGACGTGACCGAACTGGCCCTTACCGCCGGACTGGCGGACGAACTTCCCCTCGACCTTGTCGACGCGCTTCTTGATCGTCTCGCGATAGGCCACCTGCGGTGCACCGACGTTGGCTTCGACCTTGAACTCGCGACGCATGCGGTCGACGAGAATTTCGAGGTGCAGCTCACCCATGCCGGAGATGATCGTCTGGCTGGTTTCCGGATTCGTCGCGACGCGGAACGTCGGGTCTTCCTCGGCCAGCTTCTGCAGCGCGATCGCCAGCTTGTCCTGGTCGGCCTTCGTCTTGGGCTCGATGGCGACGTCGATGACGGGGTTCGGGAACTTCATCGCTTCGAGAATGATCGGATTCTCTTCGAAGCAGAGCGTGTCACCCGTGCGCGTGTCCTTGAGGCCGATCGCGGCGGCGATGTCGCCGGCACGCACTTCCTCGATTTCCTCACGCTTGTTGGCGTGCATCTGCAGCAGACGACCGACGCGCTCGCGCTTGTCCTTGGTGCTGTTGTAGACGTACGAGCCAGCGTTCAGCACGCCGGAGTAGACGCGGAAGAAGGTCAGCTTTCCGACGAACGGATCGGTCGCAATCTTGAACGCGAGTGCAGCGAAGGGCGCTTCGTCGGTGACATACCGCTCTTCCTGCGTCTCATCCATGCCCGGCAGGTGGCCCTTGATGGCTGCCACTTCGGTCGGTGCCGGGAGATAGTCGATCACGGCGTCCAGCAATGCCTGCACGCCCTTGTTCTTGAAGCTCGCACCACACAGCACCGGAACGATGGTGTTGGCGATCGTCGCCTTGCGGATGCAGCTGCGGATCTCGTCGATCGACAACTCTTCGCCGCCGAGATACCGCTCCATCAGCGCCTCGTCCTGGTCGACGACGGCGTCGATCACCTCGGCGCGCGCCTTTTCCATCGCCTCGACGTACTCCGCCGCCGGCTCGACCACGGCGAACGTCTTGCCCATGGTGGCATCGTCGAAGATGTACTGCTTGCGCTCGATGACGTCGATGTGCCCCGTGAAGAGCTCACCCGAACCCACGGGGAGCTGCAGCGGGTACGCAGCCTTCGTGAGGCGGTCGCGGATCATCGCCACACATCGCTCGAAGTTTGCACCCACACGGTCCATCTTGTTCGAGAAGATCAGGCGCGGCACGCCGTAGCGGTCAGCCTGGCGCCACACCGTTTCGGTCTGCGGCTCCACACCAGCCACGGAATCGAGCAGCGTCACCGCACCGTCGAGAACGCGCAGCGAGCGCTCCACTTCCACGGTGAAGTCCACGTGACCCGGCGTGTCGATGATGTTGATGCGGTACTCCGGCCCTTCGCCCTTCTCATGGCTCTGGCCGTGACGCATCCAGAAACAGGTGGTGGCAGCCGACGTGATCGTGATGCCGCGCTCCTGCTCCTGCTCCATCCAGTCCATGGTGGCGGCGCCATCATGCACTTCGCCGATCTTGTAGCTCTTGCCCGTATAGTAGAGAACGCGCTCGGTCGTCGTCGTCTTGCCGGCATCGATGTGCGCCATGATGCCGATGTTGCGGTAATACAGAAGCGGTGTGGTGCGAGCCATTCTCGGAAACTCTCAGATGAGGCTTGATAGCCAGTTGAGTCCAACAAAAAACCGAATGGATCCAGGCACCCCGATGGGGCCGATATCCATTCGCTGCCGCCGGGTACACGCGGACTGCGTGGGGACCCAAGGCGCGCCGCCAGGGGCGACGTCTCAATTGATGATGGCGTAGCGACCAGAGGCGCCGACGTCATCTTTTTGTGCGAGACAGATCGGGGAAATTAGCCAGACGCCCCCTCAAGTCAATGCCCGGCACATGGATGCGACGCGTGCGCTGCGCTGGAGCGCTACGTGCCCAGCACCCGGCCAAGATGCCGACGCCACCGGGACCACCGGGACCACCGCGAACGTCCGCCGTCGGCTGCGGCCGGACCCGGGCCCGGCCGGACGGAAGGCACGGCGCCACGGCCGGTCCGCCACGGCCACCGCTCTCCCACGTCGCCCAGTCCCTGCATGGCCCGGCGCCACCAGAACCGCGACCACCGCACCGACGGACTGCCGGCAGGAGATTGGAACGTCGCCAGCACCCACTGCCGCTCGACCACCCCGTCCAGCAGACGCAAGCGGCCACGTAAGCGGTTCATCACCCGGTCACCGCAATCGAGCCCTGACAGACGCCATGCGGTCCAGATCGCCCAGCCCACCGGAACCGCCGCACCCATCCGTTTCGCGTTCTCCCCCACCGCCGTCCACTCGGCGCCGTCCGGACGCCAGCCGGCCGTCAGGCGGTGCATGTCGTGCAGATACTGCCACGTCCCGACCGTTCCCTCGTGACTCCACGCCCAGTGTACCGACGCGTGCAGCACGTGCCACGGCGTCGGCAGCACGAACACGCGGCGCGATCCCCACATCACCTCCCGCGCCCTCCCCAGCCACGCCTCAGCCGACTCGTCCGCAAACGGATGATTCGCCGGAAAGAGCGCGGTGTGCAGTTCGAGGCGAAGCCCTCCGGGTCGCCGCATCGGAGCCTCGTGATGGTGGCCGCCGTATCCGGACGCATCGGGTGTCATCCAGCCGGCACCGGTCAGCGCCGCCCTCGCCCGGTCGGCGTCAGCGGGGGTGACCAACAGGTCGAGGTCACCCATGCCGCGCACCCCGAACCCTTCCTCGCGCTGCATCGCCAGCGCCGCACCCTTCAGCCACAGCACCGGCACCGACGCCGCGGCCAGCGCATCGACCACCGACGCTGCCGCATCACTCAACTCAGCCGCACGGAAGCGCGAGACGCGATCCAGCCCCTTCGCCACGCTCCGGACATCCTCGGGTACCCGATCGGGCTCGGCGCGCAGCAGCCGGCAGACCTGCGTCTCGGCACGCTCGTATGCCATCAGCGAGACCAGCGTCGGCCAGTGTACCTCGTGCCACGGCAGCGTCCCGGCAGTCGGTGTGCCCGGCATCGCAGCGGCCACCAGCACACGCGCCGACGGCGACAACAGCTGTTGTGCCATCTGCGGCGTGAGCGGAGCGAGCATGCGTGCGCGACCGTGAAGAATCAGTACTGCGTGAGCGTGCCGCTCCGGCGCGCATGCTGCAGCGCCAGATGAAACGCCGTGCCGCCGATGATGGCTGCACCCGTCGCCCACGCCATCAGCTGCAATACGTCCGGCATCACGAGCAGCAACGGTTGATCGCGCAGCAACACCTGGCGTGCCGCGCGCAGCGCGGGAGTGAGCGGAATGAATGACGCGAACGGCACGAATGCCGGCGGCAACACGCTGACCGGAAAATACACCGTGCCGAGCAGCGACGAAATCGTCGCGACCGCCTGCGGAATGAACAACGACGAGCGAACGCCAAGGACCAGTGCACCAGCCAGCAATCCGATGCCGGCGTACGCCACCGCGAGCAGTGCCATGATGGCCGTGAATTCCACCATGCGGGGCCATGCGATCGTCGAGGTGGCCCACACCCACGCCGTCACCAGCAGCACCAGTGCACGCAGCGCCACCCAGCCGTAGCCGTACATCGACAGGCCGCCGATGAGCGCGGGCCAGCGGATCGGCGTGGTGAGCAACTGCTCGAGTGTGCCCGACGAGATATAGCTGTTGACCAGCGACGGAATCGCCGTCACCGATTCCGCGATCACGAACGATGCCACCGATCCCACGATGAGATAGGTGAAGTATTCGGTGGACTCGGTCGCGATGGCTTTCGACGCGAGCGGTTGCAGTGCTCCCGCCACGAAGTACACCGGAATCACGGCGACCAGCACCGACAGCAGGCTGACCAGCGTACGGGTGCGATAGGTGAGCATGCCGAGCGTGTACGCGCGGGCGACGGCGAGGAGCTTACGCATGACGCACGGCCGCGCTGGAGGGCTGCGGCTGTGTCACGGCATCCAGCATGTCGGCAAGTGCCACCGGCACCGGTGCAAACTCCGCCACGCGCACACCGGCCCGCACCAGTGCCTCGACCACCACCGGTGCATGCGTCGGGTCAGGCAGCGTCGCGATCAGCGTGACGAGGCCGTCCTCCGCAGCGGAGATCACATCGACCGGCAGGTGCAACAGCGCACGTGCACGCGCTTCGTGCTGCGCGTCGACGCGCACGCGCACGCGGCCACCACCGACGGCCGCGTGCAGCCGCGCCAGCGTATCCATGGCCACGATCCGCCCAGTCACCAGCAACGCCGCACGATCGCACAACTGCAGTGCTTCCTCGGTGCTGTGCGTGGCGAGAAGCACCGTCGCACCGAGCTGCGTGCAGAGCACGTCGCGGATGAACGTGCGGAGTTCACGCGCCGTGAGTGGATCGAGGCTGCGGGTCGGCTCGTCGAGGATGAGGATCGGCGGTCGTGTCACCAGTGCGCGCGCGATCAGCGTGCGCTGACGCATGCCGGACGAAAAACTGCCGACCTGCTGACGACCCGTGGCACCGAGACCGACGAGATCCAGCGCGGCGGCCACGGCATCGTCGCGTGCATTGCCCGTGAGCCCGTACATCGATGCGAACAGACGCACGTTCTCGGTGGCACTGATGCGCCAGAACAGTGCGCGCTCGTCCGCAGGCACCACCGCCATCCGACGCCGTACCTGCGCGGGATCGGTGAGCGCGTCGATGTCGTCGATGGTCACGCTGCCGTGGTCCGGCAGCAAAACGGTGGAGAGAATCTTCAGCAGCGTCGTCTTGCCTGCCCCGTTGGCACCCACGAGCCCGAAGATTTCACCGCGTGCGACATCGAGCGTCACGTCATCGAGCACCGCACGCGGTGCCGTGCCAGGTGCTCCGCGCAGTCGGCGCAGCAGCGCGCGATCGGCACGGAACGACTTGGTCACGCCACGCAACGACACCACGGCGCCGGCAGGAGCGCTCATGCGGAGCTTGGGGAAGGAATCGGGTCGGCATGCCACGCACGCAATGACCGCACGACCTCCGACACATGATCGAGGTCACGCGGCACCGCAAGGTCGTACACGTGCGTCATCCCGGCCAGCGCCACGCACCGATCGAGCGCAACGCCGGCTGCATGACCGGCGAGCAGCCCGGTGATCTTGCCGTTCGTCAGCAACGCGAAAGCGGCAGCGCGCGCGCTGCGCGGGACACGCGCCACATCCGCTGATGCGGGCACGGCGCTCAGCAGATACACGGCGGCCAGCGGCAACCTGTCGTCAGCCTGCACACCGGTCACGCGCACCTTGCCCCAGCCGTCGGCGTCATCCGCGTGCACACCCACGGCGCGTGCCGTCGCCTCACGCAGCCGCAGTGGAACGCCGCTGGAGGTGACGGTCACTCGGCCTGCCTCCACTCGCAGCACCACGACGTCGTCGGCAACCAGCGCGCATCCCGACTGCAGACAGGCCGCGGCCAGCGTCGACTTGCCCGTGCCGCGCGGTGCCACGAATGCAATCACCCCGCCGGCTGTCTGCACTGCACTGGCGTGCATGCACCAGGCGCCGTCGTGATGGAACGCATACGGCAACACCACGCCGATCAGGTCCAGCGCGACGGCGTCCCGATCAACGTGGTGTCGCGCGAGGTGGCGGATGGTGCGTGTCGGCGAGTCGATCGTGAAGCGACCGGTGTCGCTGACGACGATCTCCGGCAGCGTGGCGCGGTCGGCGAGTGTCACGACCGGACCGCTGCTGAATGTCAGTGTACCCGTACCGACCGTGCCGGCGGAGTGCGCAGGCACTGCGTCGCTGTCGGATGTCTCGAGACGCCAGAATGGAAACTGCCCATCGTCCTCGGAGAGGGCGACGGGCAGGCCGGGCAACGGGCGGTCTGTCAGCAGGACGCCGCCGAACACACGTACCCGCCCCGGCGCCGGATCGGCCGCAGGAGCGGGTGGCGTCACATCAGGACCGCGTGCCAACCGGCGGCTGTTCGCCCGGGATGCAGTCGCAGGACGCCACGGTGCCGTTCACGACGTTCGCGTTCAACGCGAAGGCCCCGAGGTTCAGCGACACCTGCGTCAATTCGCGAAACGTGCCGTAGCGCTCGAGGCGCGGACGCTCATACATGGCCAACCTCACAGTGGAGGACGAAATAGTGTCGAACGCGTGCCTTCGGGACAAGCCCAGCCACGACGCTTCGACTCACTGACGCCCCGGATCCCGCAGGGTCACACCGTCCAGGGAGGCAAACGCACCCCGTAGTATAACAGGCTCGGCTATTGGAACACCATCCTGCTCCACCCAGGCATGTGCCTCGAGCCCGTCGCCCTGTCGGCGCACCCCGATCCTGACCGTGGCCCGTGGCAGCCCCCGACTGGCGACGAGTTCGCGCAGGGCGCTTGCCCTCACCAGACAGGCCGAGTCTCCCGGCGTCCACCGCAGCGCCCGGTCCACGGCCGACCCCCAGCGTTCGGCCACATGCCGCTCCGCGGCGGCCAGCGATGTCGCCGTCTCCGTCGCGGCAGAGGGTGCGTCGGGCTGGACGAGACTGCCAACGGGCGTGTCCGCGACGATGCGACGGGCCCGACGGACGGCGATGGTCGCGCGGAGCACATCGATGCCGGCGCGTGTCTTCCGCAGCAGAACCCCAATCACTCCCGAGGCACCGTCACGTCCACCACCAGCCCCTCGACCGACAGATCGGCAAGCAGTTCGCGCACGTCGCAGTACACATCAGTACGCGGCGCGTCAGGCCATCGCTCGAGCACGGCCCGCACAAGCGCCTCCTCGGTGGCGGCACCATCCCGCAGCGCGGTCCAGATCACCGTGCCGGTCTCGTTCAACCCGAAGTAGACCTCGGTTCCCGCGTGAAAGAGCACGCTGCCATCCGGCAGCGCGCGGGCCACGACATCGGGGTGCGGCACCGGCAGAGGCATCACGGCTGGCTCGGGATTCATGATCGGTGTCTCGACGCACAACGCCCCGAATTGGGAACTCAAGTCGCGTGCCAGCACGGAGGAGCACCGTTGCCACCATGCGCTCGTGACCGGGACGATACGAAGTTCTGCACTCCGGATGCGCCGGTCAGACTGCACTCAATCAGCGCCGCGGGGTTGCAGCGCTGGCCGACGGAGTCACCACGGCGCGACCATCCTTCATCACGAATCGCACGCGCTCCACGGCGCTGATGTCACCGGTGGGATCACCCTCCACCGCCACGAGATCCGCCAGCATGCCCGGCGCAATGGTGCCGAGGCGATCACCCATGTCGAGAACCTTGGCAGCTGCGCTGGTGGCGGAGACCAGCGCCTGCACCGGCGTCATGCCATAATCCACCATCATCGTGATTTCACGCGCATTGGTGCCATGCGTGAACACGCCGACATCGCTGCCGTTTGCGATCGTCACGCCAGCGTCCATGGCCGCCTTCACACTGGCACGCTTCGACGTGATGCGCGCCGGTTCCGGTGCACTGCCCTTCTTCCAGCCGCCGTACTGCAGTACGGCGTCGCCGGCGGAAACGGTCGGCACCAACACGACGCCGCGCTCTTTCATGAGGCGAAAGACTTCCGGTGTGCCGTCGTCCCCATGATCGATCGTTTTCACACCGGCGAGAATTGCACGTCGCATCCCTTCCGGCGACGTGGCATGCGCCACGACGTGCCGACCGCTCATTTCGGCGATCTCCACCACCAGGTTCAGTTCCGCCTGCGTGAAGCCGGGACGCGCTGAACCGTTGGGACCCCACCGATAGTCCGCGTAGATCTTGATCCAGTCGGCGCCACGACGGATCTGGTCGCGCACGACGCGCGCGAGTTCTTCCGGACCGGCTGCCTCCTCCGCCCCCTGCGGCACGTCGACTTCAGGCGCGAAGCCGCTTGGCCCGTACATGCCTCGCATCACGATGGCGCGCGTCGTCACCACCAGACGCGGCCCTTCGATGATGCCCTGCTCCACGGCCTTCCTGAGCCCCACGTCCGCATCGCCGGCGCCTTCGGTGCCAAGGTCACGCAGCGTCGTGAAGCCCGCACGCAGCGTGCGCTGCATGTGCACGGTGGCGCGCGCCACGCGCAGGCCGAGCGACTCTTTCAGGACCTGATCATTCCAGGTGGTCTCGTCGTACGGATGCAGCAGCACGTGTGAGTGCAGGTCGATCATGCCGGGCATCAGCGTCATGCCCGGCAGGTCGACGATGACCGCATCGGACGGCGCCTTCACGCTGGCCGCCGATCCGACGGCCGTGATGCGTCCGTTCTGCACGAGGACCACGGCTCCCGTGACCGGCGCAGCACCGCTGCCGTCGAACACGCGGGCGGGCCGCAGCAGCATGGTCGGTGCCGTCGGTGCTGCTGGCAGTTGTGCCGCTCCCAGCGACGGCGCGAGGCTCAGCGCGAGGATTGCGCCGAGATGACTGATGCGACGCGTGTACTGCAGGCAGCGCGAAATCATCGTGAGCAGAGCGAGGCAGTGGAGGAAGCGGTCGCGCTGTCACGCGGCCAGACATTGTCGGAAGGATCCCTGTCAGGAAATCGGCAGCGCGGATCGAAGAGCACCTGCTCGATCGGCCGACGTCCGAACTGCAGCACCGCATCGAAACTCCGGCGACCGCCGAACCACACATCCACCGGCCACGTCACCTCAGCCGTCACGCTGTCGATCATCACTGCCTGCTTCATCGGCGTGATCCGGGGCCCGGTCGGTGCGAAGCGAACCCGGAGTAACACAGGCGACGGCATCTGCCCGTCCTGCCGCACGCTGACGACGGTCTGCGCACCGCGCGTGCGCATTCCGGTGATCGAGCCATCCACTCGTTCGGTGGTGAACAGCCAGGCATTCCAGAACCAGCCCAGATCCTGCCCCAGCGCCTTGTTCATGAAGAACATGTAGTCCCACGGCGACGGGTGCTTGAAGAGCCACGCGGTGGCCCACTCCCGATGCGCGCGCTGCACGGCACTGTCGCCAACCACACCGCCGAGCATGGAGAGCATCAGCGGTGTCTTGCCGTACGTCGTGAAGCTGTACGATGGCCCCGCGAAGTTCGCGTTCCACATCATCGACGGTTCGGACTCGCTGCCGCTGATCTGTCCGTACGACTGTCCGAGCCGATCGAGATTGGCCGGCTTCTTCGCGGCATCGGCGGCGGAGAGGATGTTCATGTACTGGTTGAACCCTTCGTCCATCCAGCCGTACCACGTTTCGTTGTTGCTCACGACCATCGGCCACCATTGATGCCCGGCTTCGTGATCGGCCGCACCGACGTTGGAGTTGATCACCATCGGATACTCCATGCCGGCGCTGGGACCGTCCTGCAGCGTGAGCTGCGGGAACTGGTACGGAAACCAGAGCTGCGAGTAGAACTCCAGTGCGTGTCGCGCGACCGGCAGTGCATTCGCGAAGAGCGGCGCGCGGCCAGGCAGGAAGTACTGATGCACCGGCACCGCGCCCTTGCCGGGAATCGTCGCACGCGTGGCCTGCCAGACGAACTTCTTCGCGGTGGCCCACGCGAAATCGTTGACACTGTCGGCCACGAAGCGCCACTTCAGTCGATCACCCGGCGCGGTGGCGGCACCGGGACCGCTCTCGTTCGCGCCGACGATGGTCACCGTCGAGTCACTCTCGAGCACGCGTGCAAGTCGCGCACGCGCCGTGGCGGTCAGCACCTCCTGCGGATTCTGCAGCGTGCCGGTGCCGCTCACGATCCAGCCGGCCGGCACGTCGATCGTCACGTCATAGCGCCCGAAGTTGTTGTAGAACTCCGACGGGCCGAGGTACTGCTCCGGGTCCCATCCACGCAGGTCATCGTACACGGCGACGCGCGGAAACCACTGCGTGGGCTGGAAGAGCGAGTCGGCCCAGCGCTGCGTCATGCGGTGCCCCGAGCCCGGGCCGCCCGGAATCGCGTGATTCCATTCAATTTCGAGCGTGGCGTTCGTGCGTGGCGCAACGGGCGTGGCCAGCAATACGCGCGCCAGCGTGGCCCGCAGATTCGTCGCGATTGGCGTCGGAGGACGTCCCGTGCGCGGGGGCGCCGCATCGAGTTGCACCGGCGCACCATTGATGCGCATCGCGTTGATCACCATACCGTCGGTGAGCTGCGACGGCACCCACGGCAGCGCGCGCGGATTGGTGCCAATGAAATGATTCGGATCGAGCCGCAGCGCGATCTGCGTGAGCGAGTCACGGCTGTCGTTGTGCAGCGTGATCGTCGCCACGCCGCTGAGCCGCTGGGCGGGGACGTCGAGGCGTGCACGGATGACGTAGTCGGTCCGGAGCTGCCAGTACTTCGCGCCGGGACGGCCAGAGGAGTCGCGGGTGCCGGCGGCGAGGGCTGCACGGATCGCGTTGGTCATCGGAATGTCGCGGCGAACGGCGCGTTCGGGCCACTGGCCGGTGGCAGTCTGTGCACCTGCCGTCTGGAGCGGCAGACCTCCCACGGCCGCGGCAGCGCACATCAGCGCCCTGAGATATCGTCGCATCACGGTAACGGAAGGGGATCGAGGGATCAGTGCAGGGATCGGCATGCGCCGACGCAGAGGGTAGAAGATACGCACTGTCGCCGTTGGTTGACTCTGCGCACGTGCATGGGGCAGCCGGAACATTGCAGGCCCCGCAATGGGCCACGCTGCCGAACATGGTGGCTGCCGCAGGATCTCACGTCATGGATTACTGGCGCAAGGTACAGTTCGGCAATAAGCTCCCCAGTGTTCGTTGGAAGTGTCTTCCCCCCTGATCGCGGAGTGTCGAGTGAAGCGAATGCAACGTTGGGTTCTCGCGGCCGCCTGTCTGACGCAGGCCGGATGTTTTCATCAGGCGTTCAACACCGGCCTCCCCGCCGGGACGACCGGCGTGACAAAGAGCTGGCACCCTACCTTCATTTTCGGTCTCGTGCAGGCGGCACCGGTGGACGTGCGCACCACCTGCCCTCGCGGCGTGGCGATCGCCAGTACGCGAATGACGTTTGCAAACGGCTTGGTCGGCGGCCTGACCCTCGGGCTTTTCACGCCTCATGAAGTCAAGGTGGTCTGCGCTTCATCGACGGCCGGACTCGACATCCTCGAGACGCGTCATCTTGCCGCGGACGCCACGCACCAGCAGGCAACCGCCGTGCTCTCGGAAGCCGTGGCGCTGGCCTCGAGCCTCGGCGGCAACGTTGCCATCGTGATCGAGCCCGCCCCCTCTTCCACCGATACGCTGGAGTCGATTCGATGAAGGGACTTCGTACCGTCGCAGCGCTCGCGCTGCTCTCACTCGCTGGCTGTTACCACTACACTATCGTCACCGGCGCGCCGGCGACTGACAAGTCAGTTGGGCGAAACTGGCAGCACTCCTTCATCGCAGGACTGGTCCCGCCCGACACCATCCGCACGCGGACGGAATGCCCGAACGGTGTCGCGAGCTTCGAAACGCAGCACAGCTTCTTAAATGGATTGGTGGCAAGCATCTCGTACAATCTGTACACGCCGATTTCCACGAAGTACACGTGCGCGTCGGGTCCGGTCGGGCGCTGAACCGCACGCGGTGACGCACAATGTAGACGCCCCCGGGACTCCCATCCCGGGGGCGTCTACATTGCGCGCGGACTGAACAAACGCTCCACCGTGGAAGCTCTCCGCACGGACCCAGCATCCAGCGGCGTAACGAGGCTTTGCACTGGTACGGCGGCGTGATCGGCGAAGCAATCCACGACTGCCGCACGCCGTCGCGACCGAGTTTGCGCGGAGCGGCGGAGCGCCGAATCCGTGCGAACACGGGAAACTGCCGGTTCGCGAATCATACAATGCAAAACGCCCCCCGGAATCGGGAGGCGCTGCACGAACAGTTGCCGCAACCGCTTACCAGCGGTAGTGCGCGAAGGCCTTGTTGGCCTCGGCCATGCGGTGCGTGTCTTCCTTCTTCTTGACCGCATTCCCTTCGCCCTTGCTGGCGGCGATGACTTCAGCGGCCAGACGCTCCGGCATCGACTTCTCGTTGCGGTCGCGTGAGTAGCTGATCAACCAGCGCATCGCGAGCGCCGTGCGGCGATCGGGACGAACTTCGACCGGCACCTGATACGTGGCACCGCCGACGCGGCGGCTCTTCACTTCGACGACAGGCTTCAGGTTGGTGAGCGCCTGCTTGAAGATGTTCACGCCCGGCTGGCTGGTGCGCGCTTCCACCAGATCCATCGCGGCGTAGAAGATCTTCTCTGACGTGGCCTTGCGGCCCTGCAGCATCAGGTTGTTGATGAACTTGCTGACAGTCTGGCTTTCGTAGCGGGCATCAGGCAGGATGATGCGCTTGACGGACTTTTTGCGGCGGCTCACTTCTTCTTGCCTCCCTTCGCGGCGGTCTTCGCCGGCTGGCCCGCCTTGGGCTTCTTGGTGCCGTACTTCGAACGGCTCTGGTTACGGCCGTTCACGCCGGAGGCGTCGAGCGAACCGCGCACGATGTGGTACCGCACGCCCGGGAGGTCCTTCACACGACCACCGCGCACGAGCACGATCGAGTGCTCCTGCAGGTTGTGGCCTTCGCCCGGGATGTAGGCGATGACTTCGATCTGGTTGGTCAGACGAACCTTCGCGACCTTGCGGAGCGCGGAGTTCGGCTTCTTCGGCGTCGTCGTGTACACGCGCGTGCAGACACCACGCTTGAACGGATTCGACTTGAGCGCCGGCGACTTGCTGTTCTCCACCACGTCCCTGCGGGACCGGCGGACGAGCTGATTGATGGTAGGCATTGCCTCTGAGTGTTCGGACCCCGACGTCTACGTGGATCGCTCCCCAGGGGGCGGGGGCGGCACGGAACAAGCCTCAGAACATACCTCTCTCTGACTTGGGCGTCAACCGGCGTCGTGGCCGTCACCTGAATGACGGGGGACCGCGAGCCGGAGGGCCGGAGCACAGGGCCGGAGCGCTGGCGTCGCGGGCTCAAGTCCTCGCCGCAGCCCTCCGATCCTATTCAGAGCATCCTAATGGATCCGACGCAGCCCTCGTTGCCGTTCGCCCCCGTTCCCTGCTCGTCATGGATCCCGCCAGTCGACCGACATCGTCCTTCAGCATCGCGAAACTGCGCCGGAGTTACGCGGTCGCGTTGAGCCTGATAGCCGCACTCGGTATCGCCGCAGCGTGGATCTTCCAGCTTCACGCTTGGAATGGACGCGACGCGGCTGTGCGCACGAATCTGACGGGACGGCAGCGTCTGCTCACACAACGTGTCATCACCGCCGCGGTGCGCGTCGCGCAGCATGGCGGCATGCATGGCTCCGAGGAGCTCGCCCAGCCACATGCCGCACTGACGGCGACCACGTCGGTCTTGAACACGGGATTCCAGAACCTCGCGCAGGCCGCGCCGCACGCTGGACTCCAGCGCATGACCGATTCCGACGTTGCGGCCTTCGAACGCATCCGCCCGGCGCAGCGGGAGCTCACCAGTACCGTTGACAGTCTCGTGCGCAGCCACGACGCGGCGGAGCGCGCCATGCTTGCCGATGCAGTGAATGCGTCCGGCACGCGATTGATCGCCCTGCTCGACAGCTACGTGCACGCCCTCGAGACGCGGCACGGCGCGTATGTACAGACGACGAAGCGCATCGCCATTGCCTTCGCTTGCGTGCTCGTACTGCTGCTCGGCCTGGAAGCGCGATTCGTCTTCCAGCCCGCCACGAACGCCATCAGCCATCTCATCGCGGATCAGGATGCCGTCAAGGCCGAGTTGTACGCCAAAGCGGATGAGATGTATCAACTCTCGGTGCAGCAGGAAATGCAGAATGACGCGCTGCAGATGCACCAGCAGACGTTGCTCGAGCAGCAGGAAGAGCTGATGGCACAACAGGCGACGTTGATCGAGCAGCGCGATCATCTCGAGGAACGCGCCATCGAACTGTCGCGTCTCACCGGCATTCTGGATGCGACGCCCGATGCGGTGGCGGTCTTCTCGCTCACCGGCGAAGTGCTGTACGCGAACGCCGCCGCGGAACTCAACCTGCAGCACGTGCGCCGCCGCGACTGGACCCACGCCGCGCACCTGCTCACGAGGGACTCCGTGCGGCAGCTGCGCGACGTGGGCTTCCCGCGTGCCATCCGGCGCGGGCTCTGGCAGGGCGAAGTGTCGTTGCGGAATCGTGGTGGCGTGGCTCGCTCGATGATCCAGACGCTGATTGCGCATCGTGGTCCGGATGGTCGCGTGGCGACGGTGTCAGTCCTGCACCAGGACATTACCGAGCAGAAGGCGCTGCAAGTGAAGCTTGCCGAAGGTGAAGCACGGAACCGCGCGATCGTCGAGGCCCTCGCAGAAGGTGTCGTGGTCCAGGACGAGAACGGTCGTATCATTCACTGGAACACTGGTGCGCAGCGCATTCTCGGTCTCTCCGCCGACCAACTGGCCGGGCGCACGTCGGTCGATGCCGAATGGCGCGCGGTGGATGCACGTGGCGCGACGCTCCCAGGCGAACGTCACCCCATCTCGCGTGCCCGTCTCAGTGGCGAGTCGATCGACGGCGAAGTCATGGGCGTGCATCGCGGCGACGGGACGCTGGTCTGGCTCTCGGTGAATGCGCGGGCGATGGCGTCACGTGGCGCAGGCGGTACCGCCGCCGCCGTCGCCACCTTCACGGACATCACCCGATCACTCGCGTCAGCGCGTGAACTTGAAACGCTGTCGGTGGTGGCCCGACAGACCGACCATGGCATCTTGATGGTCGATCGCACCGGCTGCATTACGTGGGTGAACGCGGCGTGGGAAGCACTATCAGGTTACACACGCGCGGAGGTCGAGGGCCGGAACCCTGCGAACTTCCTGCTCGGCACCCATTCACGACCCGAGTCGATCGCCGGAATCGACACGGCGATGCTGAGCGGACAGCGCTGGAACGGCGAAATTCTTCACTACCGTCCTGACGGCACGCCGTACTGGATCGAGCTGGACATGACTCCGAGTTCGGATGCGGAGGGTCACGTCACCGGCTTCATTGCGCTGATTCGCGACATCACGACACGCCGGACGGCGGATCGGGAACGGCAACAGCTGGCAGCCGCAATGGCCGTCACCGCCGACGGCATCGCGATCACCGGCGTCAGCGGCGCGCTGGAGTTCGTGAACCACGCCTTCGCGCGCATGCACGGCTGCAAGTCATCCGACCTGCTGCAGACGCCGTGGGCTGCGCTCTACGAACCCGACGAGGCGCAGCGTCTGGTGCGGGAAGCGATTCCCGAAGTCACACAGGTCGGCTTCTGGCAGGGCGAGGCGACGGGACGGCACCATGACGGCTGCACCTATCCGCAGGAACTGTCGCTGACCCTCCTGCCGCATGGTGGCCTTGTCGCGGTGGCGCGCGACATCTCTGACCGAAAGGCCTCCGAGGAGCGCCTCAGGCATCTCTCGGTACGCGACGAACTCACGTCGCTGTACAATCGCCGCGGCTTCCTGGAGCAGGCCGACAGTATCCTCAAGCTCTCCGCACGTCAGGGTGTGCCGTGTGCCCTGCTCTACGGTGACCTCGACTCGTTCAAGTCGGTGAACGACGGCTTCGGACACGACGCCGGTGACGCCGCGCTGAAGACCATCGCCGACATCCTCACCCGCACGTTCCGCGAAACCGATCTCGTGGCACGATTGGGTGGCGACGAATTCACGATTCTCGCCATCGATGTCCGGCCCGACGACCTGACCATCATTCTCGACCGCATCAACGAGGCGGTCGCACGCTCCAATGCCGAGCGACAGGGCAGCCTCGACACCGGCTGGCATCTGGGGATCAGCCTGGGTGTGGCCTACTTCGATCCTGACGCGCCGGAGCATGTGGAAACGCTGCTGCGCACCGCCGACGAAGCGCAGTACGAGCAGAAGCGACAGCGCAAGGCACAGCGCGCTCAGGCGGCCTGACCCACCCGTTGCGGGGGCACGAGCGTGGTGTACCGCACCGTGTGCGACGCCAGCGGACAGGATGCGTACCGCTGCTGACCGGCGCATGCGCGGCCCGGCTTCGGTATCTTACGGGCGAGCGCCTGTCGCGCTTCGCCACCTGAATCCTGTCCATGTCCGCAACTGTGACCTCCGCCGCCATCGCCAGCACAATCGAGCGCCGGCGGACGTTTGCCATCATCAGTCATCCTGACGCCGGCAAGACCACGCTCACCGAAAAGCTGCTGCTCTACGGCGGCGCCATTCACCTCGCCGGGTCGGTGAAGGCACGCCGTGCGCAGCGCCACGCCACCTCCGACTGGATGGCGCTCGAGCAGGAGCGCGGCATCTCGGTGACGTCGAGCGTGATGCAGTTCAACTGGGCAGGCTATCACATCAACCTGCTCGACACGCCGGGACACGAAGACTTCTCTGAAGACACGTACCGCACGCTGGTCGCGGCCGACAGCGCCATGATGCTGCTCGACAACCGCAAGGGCGTCGAGGATCGCACGCGGCAGCTCTTCCAGGTGTGCAAGCGTCGCCGCATGCCGATCTTCGCGCTGGTGAACAAGTGCGATCGCGTGGGCGAAGACCCGCTCAAGCTGGTGAGCGACGTGGAGACGGACCTGGGCATCAACTGCCATCCCGTCACCTGGCCGATTCATCGCGATGGCACCTTCGTCGGTGTGTATGATCGGCGGAAGGAGCAGATCTATCTCTTCGACCGCAGCGACGATCACGGCGCCAAGCGCGCCACCGGACACGAAGGTCGACTGGACAGTCCGGAGATCATCGAACTGCTCGGCCCCGAGGCACATCAGCAGTTGCTGCACGACCTGGAGCTGCTGGAGATGGCGGGCCACCCGTTCGATCACGACCAGATTCTCTCCGGCGACCTGGTGCCGGTGTTCTTCGGCAGCGCCCTGACCAACTTCGGCGTGGAGCCGTTCTTCCGCGAGTTCCTGGAGCTGGCGCCCGAACCCACGTCGCGCGAATCGACGATGGGACCGGTGCAGCCCACGCAGGAAGAATTCACGGGCTTCGTATTCAAGATTCAGGCGAACATGGACCCAAAGCACCGCGATCGCATCGCGTTCGTGCGTGTCTGCAGCGGCAAGTTCGAAGCGGGGATGCCGGCGATGCATGTGCGCACCGGCAAGACCGTGCGCCTCAATGCCCCGCAGCAGTTCATGGCCCGCGAGCGCACGATCATCGAGGAGGCATGGCCCGGCGACGTGATCGGCATCATGGATCGCGGCAACCTGCGCATCGGTGATTCACTCACGGAGGGGCAGAAGCTGGAGTTCAGCGACATTCCGCGCTTCCCGCCCGAACACTTCGCGCGCGTGGTGCTGAAGGACCCGATCAAGCGCAAGCAGCTCGACGCCGGCCTGCGACAGCTCACCGAGGAAGGCGCCGCGCAGGTGTTCTACACGTCGCAGTCCGACGTGTCACAGCCGACGCCGATCGTGGGCGCGGTGGGTGTGCTGCAGTTCGACGTGATGCTGCACCGTCTCGAGCACGAATACGGCGTGCGCTGCAAGCTGGAGCCGATCAGTGCGCGCTACCCGCGATGGGTGACGGGCAAGGAAGCCGACATCGATCGACTCGCCGGCGAACCGGGCCGTCTGCGCATCTACGACACGCTCGGCAACCCGGTCATCCTCTTCGAGAGTGAATGGGCGCAGCGCTGGACCGTCGATCGTGTCACAGCGCTGGCCTTCCACGAATCGGCGCCCTGAACGACGCTGCGCAGTACGGACGTCAGGACATCACCAGCTGCGCAGCACTTCAGCGGCTGACATCCGCGTGGGGCCGGGGTACGGCACCTTCGTACCCTTGAGCGTATACCAGAGAATGCGATTGAACGCATCCTCCTCGGCCACGTCCTCGTAGCGCAGGTCGAGCTTGCGCGACTCGATCGCGCCGGTGCCACGTGCCGGATTCTTCTCGGTGAGCGGCGTGGCGGGAATCAGCGCGGCGTACGGGCGCAGGTCGGGCTCCGTGCGCCAGATCTCGCGCAGCGGGCGGCCATAGTGGTCGTACGGTGACAGCGCCTTGAGGTCGAGGATCGACTCCATCGTCGCGATCACGTCGGTGGTATTCACGAAGCGGTGATGCGCCCCGCTGCGCGCCCACGGCGAAATCACGAGCAGCAGTGAGCGGTGCGAGTCCACGTGATCAGGACCGTTCTGCGCATCGTCCTCGAGCACGAAGATGGCTGTGCTCTCCCAGAACTTCGTTTTCGAGATGCCTTCGACGATGCGGCCGAGTGCGAGGTCGTTATCGGCGAAGTGCGCGTGTGGCGTGGGCTTGTTGGCTGACGCGCCGGCGGTGTGATCGTTGGGCAGGCGGATGATCTGCAACTGCGGCATCTGGCCCTTGCTCACGAAGCCGGCAAGCTCCCTGAGATACACGTCGGCTCGGCGCTGGTCCTGGATGTCGAGGTAATAGCCGGGAAACTCGCGGCTGGTGTTCTTCAGCAGGAACGGCTTCACACCGCGATACCCTTCAGGCGCGGTGCCGGTTGCGCCTTCGGGTGTGACGAACTCACCGTAGTTCCGGAAGGTGATGCCCTTGCGCTGCGCCAGATCCCAGAGATAGCCGTTGGCTGGTTCGGCGACGTCGTCCTCGTCGTCATCCATCGGCACGCGTCCGCGGTTGGTGCCTTCGTAGTCGTACGAACGACCGCGACCGGAGTAGTTCGACGGTACCGTCTTCTGCGTGTAATCCGTGGTGTACGCCTGCGTGCTCCAGCCGTGTCCATCGGCGCTGACTTCAGCATTCACGAAGAAGCGATCGAACAATCCGAAACGCTCGGCGAGCGCATGATGGTTGGGCGACGACACGTTTCGCGGAAAGAACAACAGCGTCGTGTCACCGTCGCCGCCGGGGATGTCGGAGAATACCTGATCGTAGGTGCGATTCTCCTTGATCACGTAAATCACGTGCGTGATCGGCGGCATGCCGCCGCGCGCAGCCGGTGCGTCCCAGTTGTTGGCGCGCGCCACCCGGCCTGAGAGCGCCGACAGACGCGACGGTTCGAATTGCGAGACCGCCAGTCTGGTGATCGTGCCCATGATCTGTCCGGAGGTGTAGCTCACCGCGCGATCCTCCGGCCTGCCGGTGCGACCAGGCTGCGCCAGCCTCGGGTTCGGTGCGGTGCCGCGGCCCTTGGCGTCGATCACGTGCAGCGTGTCTCCCACCTGCACCACTGCCGACGGATACCAGCCCACCGGTGCGCGTCCGAGCAGCGTGTCGCGTGTTCCGCTGCCGGTGCCAGCGGTCTTCGCGCTCAGCGCAAACAATGCCACTGCGTTGTTGTCCCCTTCCGTCACGTAGAGCTGCGCGCCGTCGCCTGAGAGATGCAGCCCGATCGGTGCACTGCCCTGTCCCAGATTGGCCGGCGTGGGATCGCGCAGCGTGCTCACGACGGTGTTGCTGCGCGTGTCGACGACGCTGATCGCATCGCTCGACGCGGATGTCGCGAACAATCGCGAGCCGTCGGCATTGAGCAGCATCGTGGACGGATGACGCGCCACGGTGATCGGCGTGCGCTCGCGCAGGCTGCTGCCATCGGGTGTGTAGACATGCACCTTGTCGGTGCCCCAGCTCGAGACGTACACCGTGCCATCACGGTTCGCGACGACGCCGTACGGATAGCGGCCCGCGGCGAGTCGCTGCGTGACGGCTCCAGTTGTCACGTCGATCACGGCCAACGAATCCGCGAGATTCTCCGCCACATACAGGCGGCTGCCATCGCGGCTCAATGCCAGGCCGGCGGGATAGCTGCTGCCGTTGGTGCGCGGATTCGGTCGGATGCGCACGATGATCGAGTCGCGCACGGTCAGCGTCTGTGCGGCCCAGTCGTAGCGGTAGATCACGTCGGTGTTGCCACCTGACGCGTACACCGTACGGCCATCAGGCGCGAACGTCAGCCCGATGAACGCGGCCGGCTGGTCGAGCGTCTGCGTCACGGCGCCGGTCTTCCGATCGATCACCTGCACGCCCTGCTGACGCCAGCCATTGAGCAGGAGAAGAATGTGCGACGAGTCGGGCGAGAGGACCGCTGCGAGCGGTAACGCGCCAACGTCACTGCGCGGACCGGCCGGATCGAGCCGGGTCCCGATGGGCAGGCGTGGAGCATCCTGTGGAGCGGCAATGCTCTCAGAGGCGGGGTTCTTGCAGCCGGTGAGTGCGCCGACCGTCAGGGCGACGGCGAGCTGAACGAGACGGAGCATGTGTCGAATACGCATCGCCCGAACATGCACGCCGACGCGGTCGTCGTCACCTCATCCCTGCCATCGTTGCAAGTCGTTTACGGCTGAAGCGCAGCTGACACCGCTCGCTGCGCCCGTCGCGGACACGTCACACACAGCGTTCGGAACGATGAAACGGCCCGGAGCACTCCGCCCCGGGCCGTTCGTCCGTCGTCGCGCCCACGCTGTCGCGACGGCCTGCAGGCTACCAGAGCGCGAGCTTCGTCCACGCCAGCAGCACGCCGCAGGAGCGCGCTGCACGGTCGGACTGCAGACTCACGCCTCCGCCTCGCGTGATCGGCAGCACGCTGCCAGTCGAGCCGAGGTACTGCGGCGGCGCATACACGCCATCGGCGTACACTTCGATGCCTCCGATGTCGTTGGGCCGAACCCACCGCTCGAGGTCGACGACGCCATCTGCAAGCTGAAATCCATCGAGAAAGACAGCGGGAAAGCAGTTGCTCCGGCCGCCGATGAGTGGCGTGCCGTTCGGTGAAATGCCGATCACACGAAGGCCCGCAACGCCGACCAGCACATCGGAGAGGTTCGTGGACGTCCGGCGCCTGATGTCGTCGCTGGTCAGGAAAACGCCGACCCCACCGCGCTGCCGCTTGGCGAATTCACTTCCCGCACGGGCCGGCGCATCGTACACGCCAACGGCCGAGAGCACCGTGACGGTGCGTTCCATGCGCACGTCGAGCGTGAGCGGTGCTGTCGGACGCAGATCGACCGCGCGCCGGGACGGCTGGTAGCCGATCGCGATCACTTCGACGGTCTGCGTACCGGAGGACACCCCGTCGAGCAGATAAAAACCGTCGCGATCGGTGACCGCTTCGCGCGTCTCTCGCTGCCCAGCCTGCGCACGCACACGTGCACCCGACAGCGGTGCGCCATCAGCACCGGTGATGCGGCCGGTGACCCGGCTGGTCACGGCGCGAGACGCAGCGTCACCGCGCGCGGTGAGACTGTCGCGCGCGCGCGCCGGTCGCAACGATGCCGACGGCACGAAGATGTCCCGATACCGCACCGGTGCCGCGGCGTCGAGCGTGATTTCGATGCCATCACTCGCGGTTTCGATGATCGACGCTTTCCCGACGGAATCGGCTGACACTGCACCGTCCACCGTGCCGTCGCCACGAGCTTCCAATGCACGGGCCTGCACGAGTACCGGCGCACCGGTCGGAATGCCGCACGCCGCAAAGCGTCCGCCTTCACCGATGCGAGCGCGCACACCGCGCAGCACCCGCTGCACGCCCATGCGGTCCACCTGCACCTCGCCCCAGCGAATCAGCACCGTGCCCATCGACACCGGCGAACCCTCGTCGGCATCCATTA
>JAYWIJ010000004.1:0-22053 GCA_043788935.1 Gemmatimonadaceae bacterium
GCCGGTGTGCCGCGCACTGCGGTGACGGATGGCATGCTGGCCACGTTCACCGCGAAGACGCCGGCGGGTCGTGACGCGCTGATGAAGGTGAAGATGTACGGCGCCAATGGGCTGACGGTGGGCGTCTCGCGCGCTGTACGGAAGCAGAGCGAAGGGCGCCTCGCCGTCGGGTACAACCTGGCGTTCGATGGCCGCACGGTGATCGGCGACACGCCGGCAATGGGGCGACGCTACGGGAACGCGAACGTGACCGGCCCCGACGCCTCGCACGGCACGGCCGTGGCCAGCGTGATCGCGGCGGTGAGTGGTGACAGCGGGTTCGTGGGCGTGGCGCCCGGCGTGCGGATCCTGCCGGTGCGAGTGGTACCGAACGGCGACGAATACGACAAGGACGTGGCCAACGGTATCCGGTACGCGGTGGATGCGGGCGCGCAGATTCTCAACATGTCGTTCGGCAAGCCGTACTCGCCGGGCAAGGCGGTGGTGGACAGTGCCGTGCAATACGCGGTGTCGAAGGGCGTGTTGCTGGTGCATGCCTCAGGCAACGAGAGCACCGATGTGGACCAGACGCCCACGTATCCGAGTGCGACCTATGCCGGCGGCAGCAGCCGCGCGGCGACGTGGATCGACGTTGGCGCCTCGAGCTGGCGCGCAGGCGAAAGCCTCGCGGCAGACTTCAGCAACTACGGCAGCCGCAACGTTGACTTGTTTGCGCCGGGCGTGTCGGTGTTCGCGGCCGCGCCGGGCAACAGCTTCGCCCGGGAAGACGGCACGAGCGTCGCTGCGCCGGTGGTGAGTGGTGTGGCAGCGCTGCTGATGTCGCAGTTCCCGACGCTGACGGCGGCCGACGTGAAGCGGATTTTGATGGCGACTGTCACCAAGTATCCTGATCAGCAGGTGCAGCGACCGGGTAGTCGTTCGTCGCGGGTGCCGTTCGCATCGCTGTCCACGTCAGGCGGCATCGTGAATGCGTACGAAGCCGTGAAGATGGCGCAGCGGGAAACGGCGAAGGCGCAGTAGGTCACGAATCGGTGAATGTCGGCGGGGCGGTGCTGTCGCGCCGGCACCGCAGTTCCTGCAGTGCTGACGACACACCTGTCTCAGTAACACGAATGCACCACGGGCCGGCGATGCGATGCATCGCCGGCCCGTGTGACAACCTGCTCGGACACATCAGGCGGCCAGTTCGTCCTCCACCGGATACGTGTCCACGTCGCCTTCCGCTTCGCGCAGGAGCGCGAGCATGGCATCACCATCCATGTCGGCACCGGCATCGAACATGATCGGCACGCGGATCGCGGAGGGATGTTCGTGCTTGCCGCGCACGCTCAGCAAATGAGCGATGGCGGTGCGCAACTGGGGACCATTGCTGGACAACAGGGCCGCTGCATCATCACGGAGTACTGCCGTGGCGAGCGACAGCTCGGCCGCGGCGGCACTGCCATCCTCAGCGATCTGCCAGAGCGCATCAGGCTTGCCGCGGTTGGCGGCCGCCAGCGCCCAGGCGAGATGCATCACGGTCGGGTCGCCGAACAGCGTGACGACCTGGTGCCTCGGAGCCGCCGGATCCGCTCCGGCCGACCAGCGCACCGATTCGGCTACCACGCCAGCCAGCACCGGCGTCGTGGCCATCCGAACGAACACGTCCATCATCGATACCCCTCCCGTGATGCTCACGGCATCGGTGCGGATCATTCCGCCACACTGGAAGCGCCAGCCGTCAGGAACTCCTGATGGCAGGACAGGAGCCTTCAACTCACCCTCCCAGTGAAACGACGTCAGCAAGCGTCGTACCATCCCAGATACTGCCTCCGAAACGTTTTCGTCACCAGAACCTGACGAAAGCGCATGAGCGTCAGCCCTGACATTTCACAAACGGTTGCCGGTTACGACCGTTTCAATGCGCCACGATCACCTTGCTCGTGGCGAGTACGGCCATACTTTCGGAGAATGACAACGACTACCGAGCGTTCACGCGCGACCATCCTCGTGGTCGAAGATCGTGCGGAGGTGCTGGAGGTGGTCTCCCGCACGCTCACCGAAAGCGGCTACGACGTGCTCACGGCCCAGGACGGTGAGTCGGGTCTGGCACTGGCGATCGATCAGTCGCCCGACCTGCTCATCCTCGACATCGGACTGCCGAAGGCGAACGGGCTGGACGTGGCGCGCGAACTGCGCGAACGCGGCTTCCGGGCACCGGTGCTGATGCTGACGGCGCGCGTCACGATCGGTGACCGCGTGGCCGGGCTGGATGCCGGCGCCGACGACTATCTCGTGAAGCCGTTCGACGTGGACGAACTGGTGGCTCGCGTGCGCGCGCTGCTGCGCCGCTCGACGCTGCGCGACGAGGAACTGCTGCTCCGCGTCGGAACGCTGCAGCTCGACACGGTGTCGCGTGAGGTGGCCCGTGACGGCGCCTCGATCTCGCTCACGCAGAAGGAGTACGCGCTGCTCGAGTACCTGATGCGCCACTCCGGCCGCGCCGTCACGCGCGAGCAGATCGCGGAACACGTCTGGAAGACCGAATTCGACCCATCCACCAACATCGTGGACGTGTACATCAATTATCTGCGCAAGAAGATCGATGGCGCCGATGGTCCGCAGTTGCTGCACACGGTGCGCGGCACGGGGTACATGCTGCGCGCCTGATTCACGCGCAGGCCCGCGCCGTCACTCCAGAGGCTTCATCGCCTCGATGGCGGCGCGGGGCAGATCGTCCACGACATCGGCACCACCATCGCGCTCTGCACGAAGGCGCGTCAGCACCGCGGGAGCAATGCGCTCCAACGTGGGCGTGAGTTCCGCCAGCAGCCAGTTCGCGGCCCACCTGTCGGCCGTCTGTGCGCGATGCCACGCCTCGGTCAGCCGCGCGTCCACGGCGCTGCCATCGCCGATCGCCGCCAGCAATTCCACCGCCAGCGCGTCCTGCAGCTCGCGTCCCGGAAACCATCCGTCGCGGCCGGCCACCAGCGCCTCCGCCTTCGCGAGACCCTGCTGCGCACGCGCGCGCTCGCCGAGCCTGAGGCGACAGAGGCCAGCACCGGAGACCGCTCCGACTTCGACGTCGTGCTGGCCCACGCGCTCGGCCAGCGACGCGGCCACGTCGTAGAGATCGGCTGCCGCCGCGAGATCGCCACGCTCGCGATCGAGATGCGCCAGGTGGTACAGCGCCAGCAGCTGCCGCTCGCTGTTCTGCACGGCGGCAAAGAGCGCCAGTGCGTCGCCGAACAGCTCACGTGCCTGCTCCAGGTCACCGGTGCGACGCGCCACCACCCCCAGATCCAGCGAGGCGAGCCCCCACTCGTCAGGCGTCCCGGCGGTGCGACCGAGATCGATGGCACGTCGCAGCGAAGTGCGTGCATCGGCCCACTGCCCGCGCTGCGCCGCCACGACGCCGATCCGGTCCCAGCACCGCGCCTGGCCGCGCGCGTCCTGCAGATGCTCGTACAGCGCGAGTGCACGCCGGTAGCTGAGCTCCGCCTCGCCGGAATCGTCGCCGTCGAGCGCCACGCCGAGTCGGACCAGCGCCTCGGCCAGCAGGCTGTCGTCGCCAAGGTTGCCGGCGAGTGCCACGGCGTCCCGGGCGGCGGCCACGGCTGCGCCCCGATCTCCGAGCCGCAGATGTGTCGCGGCCAGCATGCCCAGCAGCGCGACGCGCTCGTCGTCGGCATTCAGGTCGGCGGCGTCGGCCACCAGCGCTTCGCAGGCCAGCAGCGTCTGACGCGCCGGTTCACCGAGCAGCGCGCGCAGACGTTCGCGCATGCGACGGAGGCGCAGCGTCTGACGGCTGTCGGAGCGCGATGCGTACCAGTCGAGCGCGAGGGCGCAGGTTTCTTCGGCCTCGGCGTACTTGCCGCGCAGCTCCGAGACTTCGGCCATCGCCACGCGCACCGCGGCCACGGCGGCGGGATCGGGCGCGTGGCGCTCTCCGATGCGAAGGAACTCCTCGGCTTCGTCGTGCGCATACACGCGACGCGCACGCTCGCTGGCGGCGAGCGCGAAGGCGTGTGCCTGCACGGCGTCGTCGGCGCGGTCGAAGTGCATCGCGATTTCGGCCACCGCATCGGGCATGCGCTTGCGCAGCGCCTGCGCCACGCGCGAGTGCGTGCGCTGCATCTTGCGGGTTTCCAGCGGCTTGCAGAGCGCTTCGATCAGCAGCGTGTGCACGAACACGTATCGGTCGCTGCCGCGGCCATGTGCCGGCTGGATGACGCTGGCGCGCACACCACTCTCGATGGCTTCGTGCAGCGCTTCGGTGGTGACACGCGCGGCGTCCTGCACGACACCGAGATCGAACTCACGACCGATGACCGCAGCGACAGTGAGCACGTCGCGATCCTCGGCGCTGAGCTTGGCCAGCCGCCGACCCATCAGGTCGAGCACACCGTTGGGCAGGCGCAGCTCGGACACGGGGTGCCAGTGCCAGCGGTCCTTGTCCCACCAGATGTCGCCTTCGTCCACCAGCGTGCGCAGCGTCTGCACCACGAGCAGTGGATTGCCTTCGGTCTGCCGGTAGAGATAGGCGAGGAACTCTCGCTCCACCTCCTGACCGTGGAAGGCGGTGTCCACCCAGCGGCGCAGCTCCTCGCGGGTGAGGCGTGCGAGGGCCTGTTCGTGGATGCGGCGGTTGTGCACGAGCTTCCGCATGCGTTCATGCACCTCGGGCGTCACGTCTTCCATGCGGAGCGTGAGGCAGAGCAGCACCGGCTCGGTCTCGAACTGCGTGACGATGTGTTCGAGCGCGTCCCAGCTGGCCGCGTCGGCGCACTGCAGGTCGTCGAGCACGATCACGAGCGGCCGGCGCATGGCCGCTTCGGCGATGTAGGCCGCCAGTTCCACCAGCAGTGCGAACTTGCTGCCCGTGGGCTGCTGCTCGGTGGCGGTGCCCGACGCCAGTGCCGGCACGATGCGCGAGAGTTCGGGCCAGCGGCCGCCATCGGCCGGCACGGCGCGGTTCTGCGGCGGCGTGACGGGGATGCGCATGCCCAGTGGCGCGGCACCGCCGTCGGCGAAGAGCGTCGCGAGCGAGGCGGCGCTGGGGGTGCCGCCGGGCGTGGGTGAACTGCTGGTGAGCGCGTCGTTGCCCGTCGGCGTGGTCCCGCTGCGCGGATCGCCCTGCTGCTTCTGGCGCTCGAGTGCCTCGACGATCTCAATCCACGGCGCGTAGGGTGGCTGCACCATCACGGCATCGATGGCGCGGCCGACGACGATGGAACCGCCGCGGAGCCGGATCTCGGGTTCGAGCTGCCGGAGGAGCGTGGTCTTGCCCACGCCGGCTTCGCCGAGCACGGCGACCGTGTGTGGTTTGCCGTGCGCCGCTTCGTCGAGAAGACGGACCAGGCCGCGCAGTTCCTCACTGCGTCCGACGAAGCGATCGAGCGCCGGCATCATGGCCGCGCCGTGGGCACCGCCCGAGACCGCGACGCCATCGCGACCGCGACGCTTCACCTGATACATGGCGCGATCGGCTGCAGCGAAGAGCGCTTCGGGATCGTTGCCATGCGCCGGGAACGACGCCACGCCGATGCTGACGGAGATCGGCACCGGCACGGCGGTGGCGTCGGTGACACCACCGTGGCCACGCACGGCGGCGGCGAGTCGCTCGGCCACTTCGCGGGCGCGGGAAACCGGTGCACCGGGCAACAACGCGACGAATTCGTCGCCACCCCAGCGCGCCGCAATGTCATTGCTTCGCAGGGTGCGGCGCAGCAGTTCACCAACGAGGACGAGCACCTCGTCACCCTTGAGGTGACCGAACGTGTCGTTGATGAGCTTGAACTGATCGACGTCGATGACGAGGAGTGCGCACTCGCCTGCGGATGCCCGTGCGGAGGCGATGGCATCCGCCGCAGCAGCGACGAACGCGCCACGCAGCGGCAGTCGGGTCAGCTCATCGACGGGCGGGTCGTTCAGCAAGGGGCTCGGGTGTGTCGCTGGGCGAGTGTTCCCGCGGTGCGGCGCCGGAACATGCTCGGAATGTTCATACTAAGTCGCTTCACCGCGTGCAGACAGCGCCGGTCACACAGATGCGAGACGCGCAGACATGCTGGGGTGCCACGAATGCAGGGAGCTCTGCCGCAACGGATCAGCACGTCGGGTTAACACCGGCACGATCATGACGTCTGCGTTCACGAGCCTCAATACCGGAGTCGTCCGTCATGTCGTTCCGACCGTCCTCGCTGATATGTCTTTCGATGCTGTCCGGCTGCGCGGGTGCGGCCGCGTCGTCCCGCGTGGACGACCAGGCGCTGCGCCAACTGCCGGTACCGGCCGAGGCCAGCGTCGCCGCACGCGAGCAGACGGCCGACCAGCAGGTGTTGCATGCGTTGAATCGTCTCGCGTTTGGGCCGCGGCCCGGTGACGTGGACGCGGTGCGCGCGATGGGCGTGGATCGCTGGATCGCGATGCAACTGGAGCCGGCACGCGTTCCGGATGCGGCCGGTGATTCGGTCATCGCGCGCTATCGCACGCTGAGCCTGCCGCTGCCAACGTTGCTGGACGAGTATCCGCCGAATCCGGTGCTGCGGCGGATGGCGCGTCAGGGCATGCTCGCCACGGTGCGCGACAGCGCCGGCGGCGTGTCGCGGCGTGATTCGCTGGAGTACGCGATGCTGCGGCGTCACTCCGCATTGGTGGGTCAGCAGCTGGTATCCGCCCGTGTCGCGCGTGCCGTGGTCTCGGAGCGACAGCTCGACGAGGTGATGACCGACTTCTGGCTCAACCACTTCAACGTCTTCGCCGGCAAGAGCGCATCGACGCGGCATTTCCTGGTGGCGTACGAGCGTGATGCCATCCGTCCGCATGCGCTGGGCAATTTCCGCACGTTGCTCGGCGCGGTGGCGCACAGCCCGGCGATGCTCTTCTATCTGGACAACTGGCAGAGCGCGGCCGACAGCACGCGTCCTGCGCTCGTGTCGCGTCGCGTGGCGCAGGCCGCGCAGCGTCGGTATGCGCAGCGTGCGCCGCAGCTGGCCGGCATGCCACCTGCACGTCGCGACTCGTTGCTGTCACAGGTGCAGCAGCGGCGCCGCGGGCTGAACGAGAACTACGCACGTGAGCTGATGGAACTGCACACACTTGGTGTGGATGGCGGCTACACGCAGGCCGACGTCACTGAGGCGGCACGCGTGCTCACCGGCTGGAGCATTCAGCAGCCGAACGAGCTGGGTGCATTCCGCTTCAACCCCGCGCTGCACGACGCCGGTGCGAAGACGGTGCTGGGCACCCGTTTCGCCGCCGGACAGGGCGTGACCGAGGGAGAACAGTTGCTCGACCTGCTGGCGCGGCATCCGTCGACGGCGCGCTTCATCTCGCGCAAGCTGGCGCAGCGGTTCGTGAGTGACACACCACCGGCCGAGCTGGTGGAGCGTGCGGCGGCCACGTTCACGCGCAGCAATGGCGACATCCGCGCCGTGGTGCGAACGATCGTGACCAGCGAGGAGTTCTTCGCGGCCGCAGCCTGGCGTGCGAAAGTGAAGTCGCCGTTCGAAGTGGTGGTGAGTGCCCTGCGCGCGATGAATGCGTCGATCGACACGACGCCGCGCACGGCGGCGATCGTGGCGCGGCTCGGCCAGGGCATCTACCAGCATCAGGCGCCGAACGGCTGGCCCGAAAGCGGTGACGGATGGATCAACACCGGCGCCATCCTGAATCGCATCAACTTCGGCATGGCACTGGCCGGTGGCAGCGTGCCCGGTGTGCAGCTGGCGCGGTGGACGCCCTACGCCACGCTGAACACGTTACCGCGCGAGCAACAGGTGGATGGCGTGGTGCGCGCACTGCTGGGCGGCGATGTGAGCGCGGACATGCGGACGATTCTGGTCAGCGGCGCACATCCGATGCTGCCGCAGGCGCGCGCGCAGGGCGACGTCGCTGATTCCAGCGAGGACGGCATGCTGCAGCCACGCCAGCGCATGGCACGGCGCGAGCCGCAGGGACTCGCGCAGATCGTGGGGCTGGCGATCGGCTCGCCGGAATTCCAGCGTCGATAACGTCACACCGTACGGAGCGACACGATGGACCGACGCGTATTCATGAAATCCGGCGCGATGGCGCTGATGACGATGGGGCTCACTCCGTCGTTCCTGCGGCGCACGGCGTTCGCGATGGAGCTGCCGAAGGCCGCGAAGGGGAAGGTGCTGATCTGCATCTTCCAGCGCGGCGCAGCGGACGCGCTGAACGTGGTGGTGCCGCACTTCGACCCGGCGTATTACGCGCTGCGGCCGAACATCGCCATTGCGCGTCCGTCGCTGGGTGCGGGTGACAGCGGCGCGATCGATCTCGACGGGCGCTTTGGTTTGCACCCGGCGCTGCGGTCGCTCAAGCCGTGGTACGACCGCGGCATGCTGGCACCGATCGTGGCGGTGGGCAGCCCGAGCAGCACGCGGTCGCACTTCGATGCGCAGGATTACATGGAAAGCGGCACCCCCGACCGGAAGGGCACCGCCGAAGGGTGGCTCAACCGGTATCTCGCCGTCTCCGGCACCTGCGAAGCGGGGGCGACCTGTGCGCCGACGCCGTTCAGGGCGGTGTCGCTGACGGCGCAGATGCCGCGCATTCTTGAAGGGCCGAGCCCGGTGGTGGCGATGAATTCACTGGACGAATTCACCGTCCGCGCCACCGGCTCACAGACCGACCGGCTCGAGGCGCTGTACCGCACCGGCCGCGCCGATGTGATTCACGCCACCGGCAGCGACACGTTCGAGGCGGTGAAGATGCTGCGCTCGGCCAACCCGCAGCAGTACGCGCCAGCCAACGGCGCGCAGTACCCGACCACCGATTTCGGCCGGCGGCTGCGGCAGATCGCGCAGCTGATCAAGGCCGGCGTCGGACTGGAGATCGCCTTCGCCGACATCGGCGGCTGGGATACGCACGTGAATCAGGGGGGCGCGACGGGTCAGCTGGCGAATCGCCTTCGCGAGTTCGGCGACGGCGTGTCGGCGCTGGTCACCGACCTCGGGGATCGCATGGGCGACGTGGTGATCCTGACGATGTCGGAGTTCGGGCGCACGGCGCGGCAGAACGGCAACGGGGGCACCGATCATGGCCACGCCGGTTCGATGTTCGTGATCGGGGGCGACGTGCGCGGACGCGACGTGCACGGTCGCTGGCCAGGGCTGGCGCCGGAGGTGCTGAACGAAGGACGAGACCTGGCGCTGACCACCGATTTCCGTGCCGTCTTCAGTGAGGTGGTGGCATCACATCTCGGTGGCGGCGACTCGGCGCGACTCTTCCCGGGTTATGCCGGTACGCGCGATCAATGGCTGCGCGTGGTGAATGCGTCCACTGCGGCCAGCGCGCCAGCGCGACGCGGGTGAACGGTTCCGCATGGTGGTAGACTTGCTGTGAGCCGTCGCGCCGATGCGGTGGTTCACAGCTCTTACCCATCCGTCACGTGTTTTCGTCGCACCCCCTCGCGCTTTCGGCCGTCGCCCTGCTGGCGGCGTGTTCCGCGTCAACGCCCGCGTCGGATGGTGCGTCCGACAGCACCGCGACCACCGCTGCCGCCGCAAGCGGGTCGCCGACATCGACGGTGGCCGACACGAGCCACGGGCCCGTCACGCCGGCTGCCGCGGCGTCGATGGGCAAGGTACCGGTGCTGATGGTGCACCTCGTGGCCGACACCGACGCGGTCTATACGATCACGAAGGCGCGATTCCGGCACACGCTCGACGTGCTGTACGAGCATGGATACCGCCCGATCACGGTGGCGCAGATGATCGACAAGCGCATCGACGTGCCCGCCGGCAAGCGTCCGGTGGTGTTCACGTTCGACGACGCGTCGGCCTCGCAGTTCCGCTACCTCGAGCGGAACGGGCAGCTCGAGGTGGACCCGCAGAGCGCCGTGGGCATCTGGCTGGACTTCGCGAAGACACATCCCGACTGGAAGCCGCGCGCAACCTTCTGCATGCTGAGCGGCGCCGAGGCGGGGCGGAGTTTCTTCGGCAACAAGAACATCGAAGGGCAGAAGACGGAGTGGCGCTTCCGGAAGGTGCAGTGGTTGCACGCGCAGGGGTTCGAGCTGTGCAACCACACGCTCTGGCACGCCAATCTGTCGAAGTATCCCGACGCGTTCGTGCAGGAGCAGATCGCCCGCGGTAACCTGGCCATCGACTCCGCCGTCCCCGGCTACAAGGTCCGCACCTTCGCGCTGCCGCTCGGCGTGTGGCCGAAGAACCGCGCACTGGCGCAGCGCGGCGAGTGGAAGGACCCGAAGAGCGGCATGGTGACGAAGTACGACTACGACGCGATTCTTGAAGTGGCCGGCGGGCCGAGCGTGAGTCCGTTCGATCCGACGTTCAATGCGCGCAGCATCCGACGCTTCAATGTGTACTTCAATGCGGTGGATTCGCTGATCGCGCGACTGGAGCGCAACGGCAACGGCTACGTGGCGGGTGGTGGCGTGACGCCGGTGGCGGCGAAGCAATAAGGCTCCAACGGCGAACACTTTTCACGCGGGGGACGCGGGGGTGGTCGGTGTGTGGGGCGGGCGTCCGCGCCGCTCACGGAATTTTGTGACTGGAACTGCACCGCCATCGGGCGGTGCTGCAGTTCCACCAAAGCCGTGCATCACTCGCGCACACGGATGTCCGCGCGGCGCGGCGAACACCCCCGCGTCCCCCGCGTGAACAGTTGTCGATTCACTCAGCGCAGCGATGGTCGTGCGCAGCTGAGGCGCTCCCGGCGCCCGGCCCTGCGTCAGCCGCGCGGCTGCGGAGCGGCACCGTGATGCTTCGCCGCGCGGCGCGACTCGAGGTACCAGACCCACGACATCATCACGATCGAGCCGAGCATGCCGACCAGCGCGGTCACGAAACTCGGCGCATTGCCGAACGCCGCCGCGAGGGCGACGTAGGCAAGAGTGCCGGCGATCACGGTGATGCCACCGCGAATGCGCGGATACCAGAACGCACGCGTTTCGGATGGCGTGGGCGGTGGCGTGGAGTCAGAACGGGGCACGCGTGACGTTGCTGCGGGGAACGAGCAGGATGGTCAGAACTTCCAGCCGCGCAGGGAGCGCAGCGCGGTGTCGAGGGCGTCACGCTGTTCGGGAAGCGTGGCGCGGGCCAGCAGCGTTTCGTACGTATAGATCGCAAGGTCCAGTGCGTCGTAGTCCTTTTCGGCACCTGCGAGCGCGGCGGCGTTGTCGGCCAGGTTGGCCATCGCCAGTTCGTCTTCGGGAAACCGATCGACGATCTGCTTCCAGCGTGTGGTGCGGTCACGCGGATCGCTTTCGCTGAGCGCCCACATGTGCCAGCCACCGCGATTGGAGGGGTCGGCGGCCATCGCACGCTGCGCGAGCTCGCCCACGGCAACCGGCCCGCGTCCGCTCAGCCAGTAGGCGTTGGCAAGGATCACGAGCGCACGCGCGTTCCCGGGCTGTGCGTCCACGATCTTCTCGTACAGTGGTCCGGCGACTTCGGGGATCGTCCGGTACGGTTCGGCCGCTTCGATCAGCGCATCGGGCATCGCGGTGGCGGCGATGCGGTCGAGCGCGGCGAAGAGAGCACCGGTATCGGCCGTGGCCTGATACTCCGTGACGGCATTGGTCACGGCGGTGCGCGGGTCGAGAGAGGTCGTCATGCGTGAAATCTAGGTGGTTCGGAAAGGGTGTCCGCGTGCCGCGTGCGGGGAAATACGCAACGAAATCATTCGCGTGGGGTCTGATGGGTTGCGCTTGGGTGTGCCTGTGACGATACTCTCGTCCAAGCGTTTGAGAGCTGGAAGCCCTGCGAGTCCACGTGGGTGCCCTCCCCCGAACGTGTGCATCCGAGGTCGGTGTGGCCGATTGCCCGCCCGCCTGAATGCCCCAACCAATCGCAGTGTGTGGGTTCCGTCGCGGTTGGTGCCGTAAATCACGATCGTCCGTCCGACGTATCGTCGCAGCGTTCGAGAGCCGTTCCTGAAGTACCCCGGGTCACACCCGAACAGATTTTTTTCATCATGACTGTTTCATGCCCGCGCATCGCACCGATGGCGTGGCAGGTGATGTCATGAGTGTCCGAAGAGGCCGCGCCGTCGTGCGTGCGCCTTGAGCGCGCCGGTGATTTCGCACCGTGCCGTGCCAAGTAACCACGTAGCACATGGATTCCATGACCGAGCGTCGCAGCCCCGCGGAGGGGCGCGGACCGCGAACCCCGCGCAAATCAGCGCAGGGCGACGAGCCGAACCCGTACAAGGACAGTGGAGAGGCGCCGGCTGCAGTCGTCACGGCCGCCAAGGCCAGCGCCTCCGTCACTGCGGCTGACGACACGCCGGTGAAAAAGCCCCGCGGTCGTCCCAGGAAGACCGCAGCGGCCGACGCGGCGCCGGTCGAGGCACCGCCGCCGCCCCCTGCTCCGGTGGTCAGCACACCATCCGCGAAGACGCCGGCACCGCGCGAACGTCGCGAACCGCGTCCCCCACGGCAGCCCCGTGGCGAGCGAGTCGAACGGACCAGCGAAGCGGCGCCCCGCAGCGAGGCACCCAGCGTCGAGTTGGCACGACCGGAGACGCCACGGACCGACAGCGCACCGCCGGATCTCTTCGACTCCGCCGAACGCAGCGCATCGGTCGAGCGCAGTGCCGATCGCCCCGAGCGCGGCCTCGATCGCAACACCGCAGGTAACAACGGCGAACGGCCCACTGGTGATCGCAACGAACGGCGCGGACGCTTCCAGCGTCGCCGCGGCCGCGGGCGCAACCGGCCTCGCGATGGTGAGGGTGGTGGTGAGGCACCGCAGGCGGCACCGCCGCAGCAGCATCCGCCGCGACATGAGCGTGGGCCGCGCCCTGACCGCAACGAGGGTCGCCCGCCACGGAACGAGCGTCATGAGCGCGGCCCGCGTCCGGAGCGTGGTGAGCGCCCCGATCGGCAGAACGCGCCCGAGACGCCGGGAACGAGCATCGTCACGGCCGAAGCGAGCATCACCGGCTGGTACGATCCGGCGCGCGGCGACGGCGGCTTCATTCGCCGCGGTGCCGCCAGCTACCTCCCGCAGCCTGGTGATCCGTTCATCCCCGGCTGGATGGCTCGGCAGTTCCAGCTGCGTCGCGCCGATCTGATCACGGCGCAGTGGGGCCACGATCAGCGTCGCCGACCCACGGTGTGCGAGATCACGACGCTGAACGAACTGGCACCTGATCCCAATGTGCGTCGGAAGGACTTCAAGAGCCTCACGGCGTCGTATCCGAACAAGCGTCTCACGCTCGAGACGGGCCGTCCGGCGAAGGTCGGTCCGGAAATCACGCGACGTGCCATCGACCTCATCGCGCCGATCGGCTACGGGCAGCGCGCACTGATCGTGGCACCGGCACGCGCCGGCAAGACGACGCTGCTGCAGGCGATCACGGAAGGTGTGCATCTCAATCATCCCGATGCCGTGCTGATGCTGTTGCTCGTGGACGAACGTCCCGAGGAAGTCAGCGAAGCGATCTCGTGGGAAGTGGGCGAGGTCATCGCCTCCAGCTTCGACCAGCCGGCGCAGCGTCATGTGGACGTCACGGAGATGGTCACCGAACGTGCACATCGTCTCGTCGAGATGGGCAAGGACGTGGTGATCGTGCTGGACTCGATCACGCGCATGGGACGTGCATTCAATACCGCCAACCGGGGCACGGGCCGCACGATGTCAGGCGGTCTCGACGCGAACGCGATGGCGAAGCCGAAGGCGTTCTTCGGTTCGGCTCGCAACGTGGCACCGGAAGATGGTGGTGGCAGTCTCACCATCATCGCGACCGCATTGGTGGAGACCGGTTCACGCATGGATGATGTGATCTTCGAAGAGTTCAAGGGCACGGGCAACTGCGAGATCAAGCTCGATCGCAGTCTTGCCGAGCGTCGCATCTTTCCTGCGATCGACATTCCTGCGAGCGGAACGCGACGCGAGGAAAAGTTGTACAAGGCGGAACAGGTGCAGAGCATTTACATGCTGCGCCGTGGCCTTCAGCAAATGCCGCCCATGGGTGCGATGGAATGGTTGATCAAGCGCATCTCGGCGACCGCCAACAACGACACGCTGCTGGCTGGCCTTTGAGTCTGCCGGTCGGTGCCGTGCACAACGCCCGCCGCGTACGTTTCGCGGCGGGCGTTGTGCTGCTCGGATGCGTGAGTGCCGTGTCAGCGAGCGCACAGACGCCGCAGTCGCTCACGCGGGTGGTTACACAGCCGGTGATTCGCGAGCTGAAGATCAGCGGCAACGAAAACATCGGTGACACGGAGCTCAAGGCGGCGATGGAAACCGTGCCGTCGGAATGCAAGGGAATCCCGAACTACTGCAAGTTCATACCGGTGGGTTGGCTGCGAAACAAGAAGCTGCTCGATCGCGCCGAGCTCGATCGCGACATGCTGCGCCTGCGCGTGCTCTACTGGAAGCGCGGGTGGCGTGCCTCGCAGGTCACGCCGGTCATCTCGAAGAACGACAACGGTGAAGTGTCGATCGAGGTCCGCGTGCAGGAAGGACCACCGACGATCGTCGGCACGCTCGACATCGGCGTGCTCGACACGTTGCTGAGCGGGCGCGACAAGCGCGGGCTGGTGAGTGTGCGTACGGGCGACCCGCTCGACCTGATTCAGCTCGACTCGATGGCCGTGCGCATCGCCGCACAGCTCGATTCGCGTGGCTATGGCGACGTCACGCTGAATCCGGTGGCACTGGTGGACACGGCCAGTCCGAAGGCGGCCGTCACGCTCGAAGTGAACAAGCTGTACAAGACGGTGATCGATTCGGTGCGCGTGGAGGGCACCGAGCGCTACGATCCACGTCTGGTCGCGAACACGATGGGCGTGAAGAAGGGTACGCGATACTCGCGTGAACGACTCGTCGAGAGTCAGCGTGCGCTGTACGCCGCCGGATTTTTCCGCCGCGCCGTGGTGCGAGTTGAACCGGGACCGGCCGACTCGCTGAAGCGACTCGTGGCACAGGTGGAGGAACTGCCACCACGCTCGTTCCGCGTCACGGGCGGTGTGAGCACGGTGGACTTCGTGCAGTTCGACGCACGCTTCCTGAATGCGAACTTCCGCAACAACGCGAGCCGACTCTCGCTGCAGGCCACGGTGGGGAATCTGCTGGCGCCGCAGCTCGTTGGTGTGGGGCCATTCCAGAACGTGCTGAAGAACACGCAGTCGGCCGGCTCGCCGCAGTATCTCGAGCCGACGTTCCAGCTCAACGCCGATCTCCGTCGCCGCTGGCTGAGCGATTATCGCAACCAGACGGGCTTCAGCGTCTTTGGATTCCGTCGGTCGTCGCCGGGCGTGTTCATCGAGACCGGCGGCGGCGCCGCAGCGAGCTTCACGCGCAACATCACGCCGTACGTGCCCGTCACCCTGCAGTACCGTCTCGAACTGACGAACACGAGTGCGGCCGAGGCGTACTTCTGCGTCAACTTCGGCGTCTGCGATCAGAGCTCGCTGAACGTCCTGCAGAGTACGCAGCGTCTGGCGCCGCTGGCGCTCACGGCCTCCAGCGATCGTCGCGATGATCCGATCGGACCCACGCGCGGCCATTCGTGGCGCTCGGAGCTGGAGTTCGCCGATTCGTGGACCGGTTCCCAGTTCGGCTACGCACGGTTCGAAGTGGAAGGCGCGAAGTACTTCCACATGTCAGACAAGCTCACCGTCGCCGTGCATGGTCGCGGTGGCATCGTGAAAGGATTCGGCGGCACGACCAGTGCACGGTCAGCGTCGGGTGGAGCCATCATTCTTCCCCGCAAGCGATTCTATGCCGGTGGCGCGCAGTCGGTGCGCGGCTACGGCGAGAACCAGCTTGGACCGCGATTTCTCGTGATTCCCCGCTCCGTCTTTCAACCGACGGCGGCCGGATTCGATTCGTTGCTGGCTGATCCGAACCTGCGTAACGGGCGACTGCCCTGCCCGCCGACCGTCGCCCTGCCGAACTGTCCGACAGAGGCCAGCATCATCGGCGGCGTGCCGGCGGCCGCGGGTCGTCTCGTCTCCAACTTCGAGGACAACGACTTCATGGCCAAGCCGCTTGGCGGCGAAGCGATGATCGAGGCGTCCATCGAGGCGCGGTACCGGGTGTGGGGCCCACTGACGTTGGCAGCGTTCGTGGATGCCGGCTCCGTCGGCGCGCAGTTCCGTGGCACCGCCACGGTCTTCACACCCGGCATCGGTGTGCGCTATCTGAGCCCCGTCGGTCCGATCCGCGTAGACCTCGGGTTCAATCCGCGCGCGCGCGAGCAGCTCAGCGTGATCACCGAGCTCGAACTGCGTGACGCATCGTGGGGTGCACCGCGCACCGAAGGACTGTTCGAGATTCCAAATAAGCGCGGCTTCGAACCGGCCACCGGTACCGGCTTCGGCGGAATCTTCAACAAACTCACGCTGCACCTCTCCATCGGGGAGGCGTTCTGAAGAAGGCGAAGATCGCGAAGATCACCGCAGCCTTCGCCGGCAGCGCACTGCTGCTGGCAGTGGCGGCGGTGGTGTATCTGCCGACGACGGAGTGGGGCAACGAAAAAGTCCGTGGCGTGATCGAGAATGCGCTCAACAAGCAGTTCGCCGGCAAGGTGACCATCGGCAAGCTGGACCTGCCCGCGTTTTCGCGCGCGACCATTCACGACGTGGTCATCACCGACTCCGCCGGAGCGCCCTTCCTGAAGGTGCCGCTGCTCAAGGCGCACTGGTCGGTGGGTGATCTGTGGAACCGCCGCGTGATCCTCGACGACGTGCGCGCCGAGCGTGCCGAGATCGTGCTGAACCGGTTGCCGGGGAAGCGGTGGAACTGGGACGCGATTCTCTTCCCCGACACCACCAAGACGGTGCGTGCTCCGGGACCGCAGTTCGGTGACTGGGTCGAGCTGAAGAACGTGACGCTCATCGATGCGCGCATCGAGGCACGCAGTCCGTACACGGTGGAAGCGTGGCGTCCGGAGCGGCAGCGTGATTCGCTGCTGACGCTCGCGCTGGCCGGCAAGCTGCGGCCGGTGGTGATCAAGGTGCCCGGCGGCCAGCAGCGCGTGACCGTGCTGGAGCACGTCACGCTCAACGCACCGTACGCACGCATCAAGTATCCTGGCGAGACGGCGCAGAAGTTCGAGATTGCGCGCGGCCATGCGATCGTGAAGCCGTTCCATCCGCCGGTGCTCGACCTGCGCGACGTGAAAGGCACCGTGTTCGTGGACAAGGACAGCCTCTGGTTCCGGGACATGGTCGCACAGCTGCCGAACTCCCGCGCCACGGCGGAGGGGAGCTACAACATCAACAGCGGCAACACGCGCCTCGTGGCCAAGGCGCCTGAGCTGATCACCGACGACTGGCTCTGGCTGGTGCCGACGCTGCCCAAGGGAGCCACGGGCAGCATCGCGGATGTGCGCTACGTGCTGAACGGTACGTCGAGTGACATCCGGCTCGCCGACATGTCGCTGGCGTTGGAATCGGCGCGACTCGATGGCACCGCCGACTTCGGCTTCGACAAGGATGACACGCGCTTCAACGACGTGAACATCCGCCTCGCGAACCTCGACACGCGCACGCTCGAACGCGCCATGCCCGACGTCGAAATTCCGCGGTCCGGCATCCTGAACGGCACACTCGTCGCCAAGGGCGCGCTCGAACGTTCGACCATCGACGGCAACTTCCGTTTCGCGGATCGCGAAGCGGGACCGTTGGCGGTGCGCATGCGCGGTGTGGCCGGATTCAGTCGCGGTGCACTCGAGACACGCAACCTGCGTCTCGACATTGCACCGGCGCCGGTCACGCTGGCGAGTGTCGCGCTGGAGCCGCTCGGCGGTCGGATCGGCGGTATCGTGACCGTGAGCGGTCGCACCGACGGCTGGCTCGACACGCGCCTCGCGCTGGCGCACAGCGTCAGTGGTCTCGAGTCGCGCATCAACGGCACGGCGCGCGTGAACATCAACGGGGCCGAGCCACGCTTCGATGCGCGACTCGCCTTCGCGCCACTCAACCTGCGCGCGATGGGTCGATTCGCACCGGCGCTCGACCTGCGCGGCAACGCTACCGGCACGCTCACGCTGCGTGGTGTGGCGTCGGACATGGCCGTGAACAGCGCCATTCGCGTGGATACCGCTGGCGGTATGCAGGTCACGGGACGATTCGGTGTGCCGGAACGCGGACCGATGTTCGCCAACGTGCAGCTGGTGGCTGACTCGCTGGACCTGCAGCGCCTCGTGCCGAAGGCGTTGAAGACGACGCTGGTCGGCATCGCGCAGGTGAACATGCGCGGCACCACGGTGGAAGATCTCGACGGCACGATGGTGGTGGACCTGCGCGCATCGGACGTGGACCGTGTGCGTGTTGACACAGTCGCGCTGGTGGCGGAGGCGCACGATGGGCTGCTGCAGCTCGACACGCTGCTGCTGCGCATCGGTGGCACGCAGGGCGGCGGCACGGGCACGTTCGGATTACGCGATGGTCGTCGCGGTACGCTCATCGTCGCGATCGAGATCGACTCGCTGCAGCGGCTGCGTCCGTACCTGCCGGGTGACACGGCGCAGGTGGCGCTGACGCAGGCGGCGATCATGCGCTCGTTGCGTCGCCAGCGTGCCGACTCGCTGGCGCTCGCGCGTCGCACCGAAGTGGAGCGCGCAGCACGCGGGCTGGCGCCACTCGCTCTGCGCGTGGTGGCACCGCCTGCAGTGCGCGGCGATTCGCTGGCCGGCAAGGTGACGCTGAAGCTCACGCTGGATGGCTGGCTGCGCGACATCAGCGGCCGCGGTGACGTGACGGGCACCAACCTGTTCTTCAACGGCAACAGCGTCCAGCGACTGTCGTTCATGCCGGTGTGGAATCACCTGCTGACCGACAGTTCGTCGGCCCGCATCACCGGCGATGCCGACGCGATCAGCGCTGCAGGCTACAACGTGGACTCGCTGCGGATCGGTGCCGGCTACAACTGGCGCCGCAACACGCTGGCCACTGGCACCGGTGACCTCAACATCGACGTGCACCTGATCGACAGCACGGGCATCGCCATGCGTGGCGCACTGGTGCTCGACTCGGCACGCTATCAGGCCCGCGTGGACAGCACGGCGCTGGTGCTGCGATCATCGCAGTGGAACAGCCCCTATCCGTGGCGTGCCTCGTGGTCAGAGGGGAAGCTGGTGGTGGACTCGCTCGCGCTCGAGGCGCAGGGCAGCGACGCGCGTCTGCAGGTGGATGCGGCGGTGGATACCGCCGGTTCCACCAACGTCACACTGGCGATCCGAAACACGCAGCTCTGGGATCTCGCCGATCTCGCGCAGAGCGTCTCGCCGGTGGATGGTCGTGTCTCGGCCGACTTGTACGTGGACGGTCCTGCCGCCAATCCGAAGATCAGTTTCCTCGGCGCGATCCGTGACGTGGTCTACGACAGCCTGCCGCTGCCGGAGTTTCGTGCGCGCATGAACTACGCCGATCGCAAGGCCGTGGCGTACGCCGAAGTGCGTCGCGTGGGACAGCAGCCGAACGCGCGCGCCGATGCCACGATTCCCGTGGATCTCGCACTGAGTGGCAGCCCGAAGCGTATGCTCGATCTGCCGATGGTGGCCGACATCAAGCTCGATTCGCTGCCGCTGGACATCATCCCGCAACTCAGCCCATCCGTCACCAACGTGAAGGGCGAGACGGTGGGACGGGTGCAGGTGCGCGGCACGCTGCCCGACAAGCTGCGCTTCGACGGCACGATGCGCCTGCGCAAGGGCGAGGCGTTCATGGTGGACGCCGACCTGCCGCTGCGCGACATGGTCGCCGACGTGCAGTTCAAGGGCGACTCGATCGTGGTGGATTCGGTGCGCGTGCGCAGCGGCGACGGCACCATCCGCATCAACGGCGGTGTGTCGCTGGCCAAGCTCAGTGACCCGGTCTTCGATCTCGCACTCGTCGCACGCAACGCGCGCGTACTCGATGGCCGGAAGGGCCGGCTCCGCGTGCTGGCCGACATGACGATGAAGGGGCCGTACACGGCGACGACGGTGGACGGGAGCCTGCGCGTCCGCGATGGCGTGTATCGACTGGAAGACGAACGGCAGGCGACGGAAGTCCTGAGCGCCAACGATCCGGCGGTACTCGGTGCGGTGGACAGCACGCAGGCGTTCGAGCGCGGGCTGATTGCACCACCGTCGCCGTTCGTGCGCGGACTCAAGACGCAGATCGTCGCGCGCATCGACCGCGACGTCTGGGTGCGCAGCAAGGAAGCGAACGTGGAGATCTTCACCGACGGCGAACTGGCGGTGGCACTCAGCCCCGAGACGGGCGCCGTCACGCTCGACGGCATCGTCGCCACCGAACGTGGGCAGTACGAGTTCCTCGGCAAGCGATTCAACATCGTGCGGGGATCGGCGACGTTCATCGGCACCTCCGACCTGAACCCGCTGCTGCAGGCCATCGCCGAGTATCAGGTGCGACAGGCGTCGCAGGGTGCGCTGGCCGTGCGACTGAACATCGGTGGTACGCTGCTGCGCCCGCGGCTGTCGCTGGAGAGCGATGCGCAACCGCCGATTCCGCAGACGGACCTCATCAGCTATCTCGCGTTCGGCAACAGCAGTGGGTCACTGTTGTCGCTGGGCGGTTCGAGCAACTCCGGTGCGACCAGCGGCGGCTCACTGGTGGGCAGCACGGCTGCCGCCGTGAACCGCTTCCTGACGGCCGCCGCGCTCGGCAGCGCATTGAATGGCGCGGAGGGCAACCTCGCGCGCGTGCTGCAGGCCGACGTGCTGAACATCACGTCCAACGGCGCACCGCTGGAAGTGCAGAACGTGTTTTCGGGCTTCCGCGGCTTCCTGCTCGCCACCGAGCTGGAATACGGCCGCTACTTCGGCACGCGAAGCTACACCGCACTGACGTTCACGCCGGCCTACCTCGATCGCGCGAACCTCAGCCCGGAGCAGGGAAACATCCAGCCGTTCGGTGTCCGCTGGGAATACCGTCTCCCACGGAACTACCGGCTGGAAACGACCTTCGGTCCGCGCTTCCTGCTCACCAGCCAGACGCTGGATGTCGCCGCACCGAATGGATTCCAGAACTTCGGCCTGTTCCTCTCGCGCGAGTGGAAGTGGTAGCGCACCCGCGCGTCGTCAGCTCTCCGACAGGATGACGGTGAGCGCCGGACGCCAGTCACCACGTCCCTCGCGCCGGTAGTGCCGCAGTTCCGCCTTGCCGCAGGTCGGTCCGCAGACCACGCGCACCTGCACCAGCGCCTGGCGACCATCGGATGACACGATCGCCGGCGACAGCATCACGTAGCCTTCGATGCCCGGAAAAGCGGCGCGCCACCGTCGCCAGAACAGGTCGTTGTTGGGGCCACGCTCGGCCGCGCCCGTGGTGATGTCCTGCCGCACCTCGAGGCGCATCGAATCGAGATCCGCAGCACGCATCGGCGAGAATCGCCGTCCCGCAGGAATCGGCGCACGTCGCTGATCGCTCACCGTGCGCTGCACGGCCATGAACGCATCGAGCATGGCGGTGCTGACGTCGAGTTCCGCGACCATCTTGTCGTACAGGTTCACGTCGATGTCCGTCGCCGGGATCAGCGAGTCGATCACCATCCACCGCGCGTTGTCGGGCTGCAACTGCCGCAATGCGGCGACATACACCTGTGCACGATCATCGCCGCGTTCCGTTGTGATTCGGGCGTGATGGCATCCACCGGCGATCACGGCGACGGTACCAAGCAGCGCGACCGTCGCGCAACGTGCCGATCTCACGTGGCGGCCAACTCGTCCCAGAGTGCCGCCATGGCCCGCATCCCGATCTCGAAGTTCTCGACGCTGATCCACTCGTCGGGTGCGTGTGCGTTCTCGCCCGGCAGCCCGAAGCCCACCAGCAGCACCGGCACGTTCAGCAACCGCTGAAAGTCGCCGACCACCGGAATCGAGCCGCCCTCACCGGTGATGACCGGCTCCCGGCCAAACGCCGCCGTCAGCGCGCGTCGTGCGGCGTCGAAGATCGGACCGTTCAACTCGGCGCGCCACGGCTTGCCGCCGTGCAGGTGCTCCACCTCCACCGTGACGCCGGCACCGGCCACGGCGTGCACATGGTCGTGCATCAACTGCTCGATGACGGCTGGGTCCTGATCGGGCACGAGACGGCAGCTGACCTTCGCCATCGCATGGCTCGGC
>JAYWIJ010000005.1:0-5529 GCA_043788935.1 Gemmatimonadaceae bacterium
TCGGGCTGGCCGCGCTGCTCGGCGAACTCGCCTTACGCGCCCGGCGCGGAGTACTGCCATGAATCTCGGCACGCTCCCTCCCCTCATCTTTGACGTGCCGTGGTTGCTACTCGCGGCGCTGTTCCTCCCACTTGTGGTATGGTGGATGCGCTCGGTCCGCACGCGGCAGCGACGCGTCCGCCTCGCGCGATACGCTGAGTCGTCGGCACTGCGTCGTCTGGTCATGATCACCGACCCCGACGAAGGCGGCCGCACGCTGCGCCTCGTGCTCATTGCCTTCCTCGCGGGACTCGCGCTGTCGGGGCCGCGCTGGGGACTCGCCCATGGACCCGTGAGCGCGCGCGGCATCGACATGGCCATCGCGATCGATGCGTCGCTGTCCATGATGGCGCCCGACGAACGGCCGTCTCGGCTGGAACGAGTGAAACAGGAAGTGCGTCGCTTGCGCGCCATGTCGCAGGCCGACCGCGTCGCGCTGATCGCCTTTGCCGGTCGGAGCTATATCCTCACGCCGCTCACCAGCGACGACGGGGCCATCGAACTCTTCCTCGATAATCTCGATCCGTCGGTCGTGGGGCAGGCAGGCAGCTCGATTGCCCGCGCCATTCGACAGGGCACCGAACTGCTGTTGGCCAGCGACGGCAGTGCCGATCGCGCGCTCGTGCTCATGACGGATGGCGAAGCCTTCGAGCCGGCGGAAGACGTGAAGGCCGCGGCCACCGAGGCGGGCGTGAAAGGCGTGAGCCTGGTCACTGTCGGCTTCGGCACCGCACAGGGCAGCACGATCCCCATGCAGGATGGTTCCGTCACGCGCGAGAAGCGCGACGACGAGGGGAAGGTCGTGATCACGCGCTACTCGCCCGAACTGCTGGAGGCCGCCGCCAAGGCCGCCGGCGGCACCTTCATTCCCGCTGAAGCCTCCGACAAGGCCACGCGTGTACGGGGCGCGTTGCGCTCGCTGCGAACCGCCAAGCGCAAGGTGGATTCCCGCGAGGATCACGTGCCGCGGTATCTGTGGCTGCTACTGCCCGCGCTGGCCCTGCTCGCATACGACACGTGGTTGCTCTCGCGTCGGCGTACGTTGCCCGATGATATGAATGATCGCGACGGCGCGCGATCGTCGGTCGCATCGACGATGCCGCAGGTTGCGCCGCTGTTGTTGATGGCGCTGCCGGCCGCACTCATGTCGTGCAAACAAGCACCCGATCCGGCGGCCCTGTTCGCCGAAGGCAACGTCGCCGCCGCCATCGCCGGCTACCGCGCACAGATCGCCAGCGGCGATACGACCGTGCGCACGCGATACAATCTGGGCACCGCGATCATAGGCGCCGATTCGCTCAAGGCCGCCGCCGAGTTGCTGGAGATGGTGCGACGCGACAGCGATGGCGAGACGCGCATGCGCGCTCGGTTCAACGCCGGCTATGCGTCGCTCGTGATGGGACGCGCGCCACAGAATCCCGAAGCCGAAGCATCGTTTGCGGCAGCGCGCGCGGCGTATCGGGCGTTCCTGACCGATCGCCCCGTCGATGCCGACGCCAAGTGGAACTACGAGCTCGCGCTTCGCAAGCCACCGCCGCCTCAGGGCGGCGGCGGGGGCGGCGGTGGCGGTGGTGACTCGCAGAACGATAAGCAGGACGAGCAGCCGCAGAATCAGGGTGGGCTTGACCAGAAGCAGGCCGAAGCACTCCTGAACAGCGCGGCGCGCGAAGAGCGCGACGTTCAGGGGCGCAAGCAGCGACAGGGCCGCACACCGCCGGGAGGAAAGGACTGGTGAGCCGACCTTCGTTGTTGCGTCAGGCGCGTGTTCGCCGGCATGTTCGGTGCGCCCTCGCGCTCCTGACTGGTCTCGCGACGCAATCCCCAGCGGCGCCGCTGCACGCGCAGCCGTCCCCGACCGCGATCCTCGATCGTTTGCAGGCCAACGGGAATCGGCCGATCGACTTTCACGCGGCCACGTTTCCCGACACCGTGTACGTGGGGCAGCAGGTCACCTATCAAGTGGCGGTGCTGCTCAGCGAGTCGGCACGCGCACGGCTGCGACGCAACCCGGAGTTTCTTCCCCCGGAGTTACGCGGTCTGCTGGCGTACGAGCTCGGCACACCGCGTCGTGTCGCGCCGCGCAGCTACGGCGGCGGCACCTTCGAGGCGCACGTGTTTCAGCGCGCGCTCTTTGCCGTGGCGCCGGGCACGCTCATGGTGCCGGCACCGCAACTCAGTTACACGCTGCCGCAATCGTCCAGCTACTTCAGCCGCGAAGAACGCTACATCGTGCGGGCCGAAAGTGCGCAATTGGTTGTGAAACCGCTGCCGGACGCCGGTCGTCCGCAAGACTACACCGGCGCCGTCGGTGTCCTGCGCGCGTCGGTGAAACTCGATTCGTCCACCGCACGCGTCGGCGATCCGCTGGTGCTGACCATGCGCGTCGACGGCACCGGCAATGTGAAGCTGCTACCGCGCCCGGTGCTCGAAGTGTCATGGGCCTCCACGGTGCCGGGCACCGAGCGCGTGAGTGTGGACACGAGCGGCGCGATGGTGCGCGGCTACAAGGAATTCGATTGGATTCTGACGCCCACACAGGCCGGGAGCGTCGAAGTCCCCACGCTGCGCTACAGCTACTTCGATCCCTATCGGGGCGAATACGCCTACGCCGAAACCGCCCCGAGCGCGCTCTCGGTCGACGACGGCACGCTCGCCACCGCCGCTGAAGGCGACAACCTGTCGGTGGTCCCGCTCCGCGAGTGGCGTGGCGCCGCGACGGTGTCGTTGGCCGTGCAGTTGGCCACCTGGCGCGTGCCGCTCGCTGGCCTGTTGCTGCTGGCGCCGCTCCCCTGGCTCGCGATCATGATCGGTGGGCGCGTCGGTGGCGCCCGTCGCGCCCGCAACGCCACGGCCGGGGGAGGGGGGAGTGCGGCTGCGCCGCGGGTCGTGAGTGATGATGCCGGTGATCATGCGCGCTACACGCGGCGCACGCTGCTTGGTGCGCTCGCGCAGCGATTGAACGTCTCACCGCAGGAGCTTGTATCGCGGCGCGACGTCGAGCGCACGGTGCGACGTCGTGGTGTCACGCGCGACACCACCAAGGCGTTGCTCACGCTGCTCGATGCGCTGGCCGAGCAGGGCTTCAGTGATACGCCGGGGCAGCTGGCCGGTCGCGCTGACCTCACCACTCGTGCCGATGCGCTGCTCGCCCGCATCGACACCGAGGCCGTCACCCACGCGCGCGCCATTCGCAGCGCCCGACACGCGCAGGCGCGCTTCGCGTTATTCATCGCGTTGGGGGCCGCTGCTTTCGCCGCCGTACCGCGCGTGAGCGCCGCCCTGCAGTCCACCCCGACGACCTCCACGCCGGTACAGGCCATACCCGCGCCGTCGGTTCCCGATCGTGGTGCCCTCGAGGCCACGGTGACGCGGGCGACGGCCCTGTACGCGCAGCGTCAGTATTCGCGCTCGGCCGAACTATTTGCCGAGGCCGTGGATGCACGCCCCACCGACGCGGATCTGCTCGCGAATTGGGGGGCTGCCGCTTGGGCCGCCGGCGATACCGTCTCCGCCGTGATCGCATGGCAACGTGCCGCTCGACTCGAACCCGTCGCCGTCGATCTGCAGGAACGGCTCACATCGCTCCCCGCGGGTGCGCGCGGCGGCGTTGCCGAAGTTCCCATGATTCCCGTGCCCGCTCTCGTGCTCGCCTCGATCGCGGCGTGGCTGCTGGGGTGGATCCTGCTCGCCGTCGTGCGAGTTCGGCGCCGCCGCGGAAACGCCTCGACGTGGATGGGATTCGCCTCGTCCGCTGCCGTGTTCGCGTTGCTGCTCGCCGTCGGCACTGGCGCGGCGGCCGCGTGGGGATTCCGGGAGCTCGATGCCACCGGCGTGCTGGTCGTGCGACGGCCCGAGACGATGCGCACCGCACCGGGCAATGACGCGAACGCCATGGGTGGTGTCGCCACCGGTGACGTCGTGCGCGTCGAAGACGCTGCGGAAGGCTGGCTCAAGGTGTTGCACGCCGACGGACGTCGCGGATGGTTGCCGGCGGGACGCACCATACCGCTCGTCTCGCCAGCCGTCAGTCGGTAGCTTGTCGTATGTCGCGTATCGCCATTCTCTCCAGCGCGGTCGCCGACCAGATCGCGGCCGGTGAAGTCGTGGAACGACCCGCGTCGGTCGTCAAGGAGCTTGTGGAGAATGCGCTCGACGCCGGGGCCACGACGGTCGACGTCACCATCGAAGAAGGTGGCCGCGCGCTGATCCGCATCGCCGACGACGGCAGCGGCATGGATCGCGAGGACGCCGTACTCTGCCTTTCGCGCCACGCCACGTCGAAGATCACGGCGGCTGAACAACTGGTGGGCGTGCGCAGCTACGGCTTCCGCGGCGAAGCGTTGCCTGCCATCGCATCAGTCTCCGAAATCATGATCGAGACGGCATCATCGGACGATGGGGCGGGGACGCAGGTGCGCGCTGCCGCCGGGGCCGTGCTCGAGACACACGAGACCACGCGACGTCGCGGCACCACGGTGTCGGTGCAGCGACTCTTCTACAACACGCCCGCGCGACAGAAATTCCTGCGCAGTGCGCGATCGGAATGGCGCGGTATCATGGACACCATGCACGCCATCGGCGCCTTGCGTCGTGACGTGCATTTCACGGTGCGCCACGACGGCAAGGTCGCCCTCGATCTACCCGCCGTGCCCACGCTGCGCGCGCGACTGGCCGAGTTGTGGGGACATCGCGACGTACAGCGGTTTGTCGATATCGACGACGTACAGGGGCCTATCCACATCACAGGAATGGTCGAGCGTCCGGCTGATGTTGGTACCGCCACCCGCCGCGTTCTCCTCATCATCAACGGACGCGTCGTGCGCGATCACGGCATCGTGCGCGCCGCCGAAGCCGCCTATCGGTCCACGCTGCCGTCCGGTGTCCGCCCCTCACTCGTGCTGTCGCTGCATGTGCCCGGCGGCGACGTCGATGTGAACGTGCACCCCGCGAAGTCAGAAGTGCGACTGCGCGATCGCTGGCCCACGGAGCGCGCCGTCGAGCACGCCATTCGTCGCGCCCTCGGCCTGTTCGACGCCAGTGCCGGCATCGGATGGCGCACCTGGACGCCGGCGGCTGCGCCGTCATGGCGCGATGATGTGCACGCCATGGAGCCGGCGGCGCTGCGTGCCACCCCGGTCGCCGAGGGACTCTTCGCGACGTCTGACGCCGACACCGCCGCCGCCGAAACCGAAACCGACACCGACGCGGCGGCGGCCGCGTACGCGTCGTCCGTCACCGTGGAAACGCGCGCGGCCGACGTTCGCGCGGCCGACGACGCGCCTATTTCCGTGCCGCCGCTGCTACAACTCCGGCGCATGTATCTCATGTTCGAGCACGAGGACGGCGTCATCCTCATTGACCAGCACTCCGCGCATGAGCGCGTGCTGTACGAAGACTTCCTCGGTGTGCTCGAGCGCGGCGAGGCACCGTCTCAGCGATTGCTCTTCCCGATGACGCTGCACCTCGGTCCCGACGAAGCCGACGCGTTCG
>JAYWIJ010000006.1:0-21865 GCA_043788935.1 Gemmatimonadaceae bacterium
ATTCCTGGCTGCGCGACACCATGCGCTTCACCGTCATCAGTGCGCTGAACGGTCGTTCGACGACGCCACGGACGGGCACGATCGGAACGAGCAGTTGGCTGTAGTGCGATCGAAACATCGCCTTGTGTTGTCCGCCATCACTGAAAATGGAGTACTGCAGACCCAGCTCGGACTCCGAATTCAGGATCCGATGCGGCTGCTCCGACAGCAGCGGAACGATCGCTTCCGTGTACGGAATCGGACCGGTGAGACGAATGACGCCCATCTTGCCGACACCGAAGCGGAATGGGTTGTAGTGCTCGAGATTCCAGAGCACGCGACGGACGACAGCCTCCAGAAACGGATGTCCCGGTCGCGTGATGATGTGCCACTGCTGCAACTCGCCGCGCGCGTGCCACGCCAGCTCAGGATGCCGGCCAAAGCTGGCATACGGTCCGGCGGGATCGTGGTCCCAGTGCGCCGACACGAACTCGTCGTCGTCGCGCAGTACGGCATCGAGCGGCGTCAGCATCTTCGTCTTGATGTCGAGATAGACCCCGCCACAGCGGAACATCAGCAAGTAGCGGAACAGGTCGACGCGCGCCGCGCCGTACACCGGAGCGATACGACGGTAGCACTCGAGCACCTGTACCGGATATTCGCGTGCGATGAAGGCGTCGATCGCGGCGTCATCGTAGAAGCGATACTCCCATGCGGGATTCATCGCCTGCACCACATCGCGCGCATCACGGAACTCGTCAGGCAGCTCACGTGTCGGGTAGGTCTGGTGAATGATGCGCGGAATTGCCGATGAGACGGCAACGCGCGGCGCGCCGACTGCGCCGAGCGGCATCAGCGATGCCTCGCCACGCGGCCGCGCCATTCTCCGCCGCGCCACCAGTCCGCTCACCGCAGTCATGCGGGCACGGTCTGCGTCCAGTCGCAGTCGAGCTGCACATCGCCCCAAAAGGGACGATGCTCCAGTACCTCGACCTGCAGCCGCGGGCCCATCAGCACGGCGACATGTCGCTCTGCGTCGAAGACGAAGACATCCACGTAGTGTGAGCCGGGCGGCAGGTTCATGCGCATCGTCGCACGGAGCTCGAACACACCGATGTCCTGTGGCATCGGATACCCGCGCTGCTGTCCGACCACCACCGAGCGATGCCGACCCGACGCCGTCTCGATGACGCGCAATCCGATGGTGTGTGTGGGATCGGTGCTGATCTCGCGCACGTTGCCCCGCACGACGACGGAAAATTCCTCGCCGGAACGCACGGTCAGGCCTGCCTTACCATGCATGTCGAGAAAAGAGAGACCGACTTCCGTTTCGCGTGACGTGTCGCCCTGCTCGCGGTGACCGTGCAGGTATTCGTTCACACATTCCTCCGGCGTGCCGCTGAGTCGGATCGCGCCACGCTCCAGCAGGATCGCCTTGGTGCAGATCTCGAGCACCTTGTCGAGCTGGTGTGACACGAGCACGACCGGTGCGCCGGCGTTGGCCATCTCCTTGATGCGACCGAAGGCCTTCGTCTGGAACGCGTGGTCGCCGACGGCCAGCACCTCGTCGATGATCAGCACGTCAGGCTCGAGATGTGCCGCGATCGAGAAGCCCAGACGTGCGTTCATGCCGCTCGAGTACCGCTTGACCGGTGTGTCGATGAAATCCTCCACGCCGGCGAACTCCACGATCTGATCGAACTTGCGCGTCACTTCTTCCTTGCGCATTCCCATGATCGCGCCCTGCAGGAAGACGTTCTGCCGCCCGCTCAGATCGGGATGGAAACCGGCGGACACTTCGATCAGCGCGCCGATCGTTCCGCTGACGAGCGCCTCGCCGCGTGTCGGCTCGATGATGCGGTTCAGCAGTTTCAGCGTGGTCGACTTGCCCGCGCCATTGGGCCCGATGATGCCGAGCACCTCGCCGGGCCGGATCTCGAACGAAAGATCACGCAGCGCCCAGAAGTGCCGGCGTGCGTCCTTCGGGTCGGGACCGCGACCGGTGATACGGCGGAATACCGCAGGAACGAGATCGCGGATGGAGTCGTGCACGTCTCCGCGCCGGAACTCCTTCCACACCTGCTCGAATCGAACGACTGGAGCGCTCATCTCAGGCCATCTCGGCAAACTTGCCGGAGAAGTGGCGGAACGTCCACGCGCCGACCAGTAATGTCAGCGTGGCGCTCGTAGCTGCATACAGCAGATACCACGGCGACCAGCCGAGCACGGCGCCCTTGGCCGTTTCGTGATACACGGTCTCGAGCAGGCTGTGACCCTGCACGATGCTCACGTTCAGCCCTTCGATGAATGGGGAGAGTGGCAGCGCCATCATGACGCGCGACCCTCGCTCACCAAGCATGTACGGCTCGAAGAAGATCGGAGTGGCGAACACGCCGAAATTCAGCATCACCTGCACGATGTACTTCACATCGCGGAAGAAGAGATTGGCGCAACTCAGCAGCAGCGCCATGCCCGTGGTGAACATCAGGAACAGCGTGAGCAGCGGCAGACTCCAGAACGCCGTCATGTGCGGTGTCACACCGACCACCACGAGCAGCACGAAGATCGCCGCTGCACCGATCACGAAGTCGAAGAGTTGCGCGATCACGGCGGACAGCGGCAGCGCCTCACGCGGGAAGTACACCTTGCCGATCAATCCGGAGTACGAAATGATGCTCTGCGTGGCAATCGAGATGGCGCTGGAAAAGAACGCCCATGGCAGACTTTTCACGGCGAGGGACGCGATGCTCGAATTCTCCAGCGGCTGTCCGGAGAGAGACGAAATGACGAGTCGGAACACGAGGCCGGAACAGACGATCAGCACCGGCATCAGCAGTGCCCACAGAAAGCCGAACAGCGCCTGTGCGTAGCGGATCTTGATGTCGCGCTGCACGAACTGCATGACGAGCTCACGTGCGCCCCACACCTCGCGGATGATGTAGGGCAGGCTGTGACGCTTCGGTGTGCGCGCGGCACGTGGCTCGGAAAGGGCGACGTGTTCGGCTGGCAGTGCAGTCATCGTGCAGTGGCTGGTGTGGCGTTCGGTGCGTCAGCGGGCATAGTGCCCACCGGCGGTGTCCGGGCGTGTGTACATGTCGAGGTGACCACGCAGGATCGCCTCGTGTGAAAAGACGCGGGCGTACGAGCCGTCACGATTGCGGGTGAGCCACAGCATGCGTCGCAGGAGCCAGGTGGTGGCGTACTGCCGCACGAGCCAGCGCGGCGGAAAGCTGGAGGGCCAGAAGACAGAGCGTGTCGTGGCCGACGGGTCCCGACCGGCGAGATGCCCCGTCGTCCGCAGATGCATGTACAAGTACCCGGGCTGTACCGCAGACTCGGCGAGGTGGTGCCAGACGCGGGCGCGAGCGACGTACACCCACTGCTGCGCATGCCGGTGCAGCAGCCGGCGGCTCACATCCGATTCCTCACCGCCCATCCGGCGACCCGGTGCGACACCAAGGCCGGGATCGAACGGCGAAGGTTCGAGCGCATCGATGCGATACGCCATGTTGGCGCCGAATGGCATGTCGTGCTCGCGGCTCATCTCGCGATCCTCACCACCATGATCCACGAGACCGAATGGTCCACGCAATGCCGACATGTTCTGCCGGATCCACGTGGCCGGTTCCTGCGCAAAGACAGGCGTGATGGGGCCGCCGAACACGATCGACGCTGGATGGCTCAGAAATGCCGTCTCATACGCCACCAGCCAGTCGCGATCCATCTCGATGTCGTCATCGGTGAACAGGATGTAGTCGCTGCCGTTGTCACGTGCCTGCCGCACTGCAGCGTTGCGCGCGTTCGAAAGTCCACTCTGCGGTTCACGTACGCACGCGACCGGCATCGGGAGTGCAGCAGCGGCGACGACGTCCTGTGTGTGATCTGTGCAGTTGTTGTCGATGACGACGACACTGACGCGCATGTCGGGCAACGAGAGCTTCGCCAGCGACGCGAGCGTCCGCCGGAGCGAGTCCGCCCGATTCCAGGTGCAGATTGCGACGGTCAGGTGCATGCGATGCTCCCGTGCCGACGCGCACGAAAAGCTGTGTGCAACGGCTGCCGCTGGCAGAGTCTGGAGCGGATGGGCGGTCGCATCATGTCGTCACATGCATCGGTGACGCTTGCTGATGAAGGTGGATGTCACCATGCCCCAGTGCTGCACAGTCGGCGCAGCCACGTCCAAGCATCTCCATTTCGTCAGCGCCCATGCGCCACCGTCCGTGATGCCTGACCAGCGCCATCTTGCGGCCGACACGCGTGGCCAGGGTGCGACCGTACAGCCGCGCACTGGCCACGGCGATCTCCGATGACGCGTCCCACGCACGAGCCTGCAGCGCGCCACGCATGGCGCGCGCCAGTTTGGGTGCATACACCGAGCTGACGAAGCCGGTCGCGAGTGCATTGGCCACCGCGGAGTGGCGCGAACAGAGTGTCGCGATTGCAGCGTCAGCCACCCGCTCGGCCCCATAGCACATCGTCGCGATGTTCCGCGAGAAGTTGCCGCCATGCATGCGATAGCCGAGTGCGATCCGTGCGTCGCAGAATATCGGTGCGATACGGGTGAGATCATTCCAGAGCGCCCAGTCGTCACTGCCGATGCAGTCGAGACGACAGCCCTCGGTCCGCTCGAATGCCGACCGCCGGAAGAGCACCTGGCCAGGACTGTAGAACCGATTGTGAATCAGCGTATCCCAGTGCGTCAGCGCGCCGCGCCAGCGTACCGGCTCGGTCTCCACGACGAGACCGTCGCGGATGAAGTCGCACCGCCCGGACACCGCCGAGTACTGCGGCGATGATTGCAGAAACTCCGTGCGCCACCGGATGCTTCCTGCAGGAACGAGATCATCGTCGTCGACGAACAGCAGAAATTCGCCTGTGGCCAGCGCGGCACCGGCATTTCGGGCAGCCGCCACGCCTGCGTTCGCCTGGCGCACGAATGTCACCGGCGCATCACAGAATTCGTCGGCGATCGCCGATGCGATGTCCTGCGGAGATCCGTCGTCGATCACGAGCACTTCGAGTGACGCAGTCCCCTCGGCCAGAATCGAGCTGAGCAGTTCGCGCAGGTAAAGCGGACGTCCGTATGCCGGGATGATGACCGATACCTCGACCGGACGCGATTCCGTTTTCACTGGCAAGCTCCACTGAAATGACAGGCTTCAATTCAGCAACTCGCGTACCGCCGCCGGTTCGCACAATTACTGCGTCTGCGGTATAGCGGACACCTGCCGGCGCGCAGATGTCGTGGCGTCCGGGTCGGAATCTCCCGGAAGCGAGCCGAGCAGTATCGACCGGGTGCCGACAGGTATGGCAAAGCTCACGTTCAGCACGATCCTCATCTCGTACAATCAGCGACGCACCATCCTCGATGCTGCGCACTCCGTTCTGGATGCGCTCGGTTCGCGAGGTGAACTCGTCTGCGTGGATGACGGATCGACCGACGGAACGGACTCGCTTCTCGACGAGCTTGCTACACAGCACGCCAACATGCGCGTGATCCGTCACCCTCACTCAGGACGACCCGCATCGGCGAGGAACGTCGGGCTCGGCGCTGCTCAGGGTGACTGGATTTCGTTTCTCGATGGTGACGATCTCTACGATGTGCGCCGGTTCGATCGTCTGGCAGCCGCAATCGCCGAACCGTCGTTCGACAGCGACTTCGCCTTTCACGATCATCGCGTCTTCGTGGACGGAACGGTGCCGACGGCTGGCCTGCCGCGCATCTCGCCGGAGCTCGATCGGGACCTCGCCGTTACAGTGGCGGACGGACATCCGGCCTCGCCGGACGCGCAAAGCTGGCGTCTCGACGGTGATCGCCTCGCGGTGTTCCTGCTGGCGCAGCGCTTCGTGCTGCAAACGTCGTCATTTGCCGTCCGGCGCCGGTTGCTGCGGGAGCGCGGCCTCGTATTCGACGCGGATCGCGTGTTCGGGGAGGACAACCCGTTCATGCTGGCGTGTGCGCTTGGCAGCCGGGTCACGTATGTGCGTGACACCCTCACGTTTTACCGCAAGCATCACGGATCGCTGACGGCAGCGATGAATCCTGCCGGACATCGCGAACAGGTGCGCAGTCTGCACGAGCAGGTCGCGCTGGTGGAAACGCACGCGCGCCATGCACTCACCGCCACATCGCGAAGCGCCATGCAAGCGATGTTGTACGAAGCCACGCTGCATCACGGCTACCTGCTGGAGCACAGCGGTCGAGCGACGGATGCTGCGGTGTGCTACCTGCGCACTGCGGCGTCGTTCAGGCGTCCCTGGGCAGTCGCGCTGGCAGCCAAGGCACTCGTACGCAAGCCGAAGCTCGTCGTTCAGCCTTTGCTGGCCGCCGACAATCGTACGAAATGACAGTCGAATTCGATCAGCAGAGGGAAGTGTCCCTCGTTGTTCGGGAAAATCTGGCTCAGCGTGTAGCCCATCGACTGAATGAAGGCGATGGAGTCCACGTACGAGGGCATGTCGTCGTAGATCGGGCGCACTGACGTTTCCGACTGCAATGCCACGACGCGGCCCGTACTGGCGTCGAGACCCTTCAGTGCCTCGAGGTCGAAGCCCTGCGTGTCGAGCTTGAGGTACACGCGCGGGCCGAGCAACGCGTCGTGCTTCGCGATGACGGTCGACAGGCGCTCGACGGTGACCGGAATCGCTTCAGCAACGACGTTCTGCCCGAAGAACATTTCCTCCGTGCTCGCGATCGGAGCAAGGAATGAACTGAACTGCGAACCGGCCGTGACGTTGAACGAAAGGGTGCCCGCCGCAGCCCCCATCGCCATTTCCTCGACTCTCCACGCCGGGTCACTGTGCGAACGCGCCCGCATGGCTGCAGCCAGTGCCGGGATCGGCTCGATGGACACCATCGGCCCACTGAACCCGACTTCGCGCCGGATGAAGTCGTGATACTGCCCCTCGTTCGCACCGACGTCGATCACGCCGGTGACTCCGAATTCCGTGAACAGGCGCCGCAGGTACCGGGCCTGCGGCAATCGTTCCATTTGCGTGCTCTGCACCATGTCGACGCCAAATTGTGTGGCGACATGCTGCAGACGCTGGAACACGTATCTGCGGAGCGTGGGCATGGCTGTGCCTGGAGTGCAGTGAGAACGACGCGTGTTCAGACGGGTTGACGAACTCGGGTGACGACGGGGAGGCGGTCCTGCAGTCGCGAAAAGACCTCGTCGAATGCGGCCGCGTTGCGTGCATTCCACTCGACGGTGAATTCGCGCGCGGCCTCGGAGAGGCGAGCAAGCTCTGGTGCATCGTTGAGCAATTTGACGATTGACGACGCCATCTCAGGCGCACTGCGGCACGTCACGAGTCCGTGCCCCTCGGCGCTCTCGAGACCGATCGCTGCGCTGACGGTCGAGATCACCACGCGACCGGCGGCGAGCGCTTCGGCTCCCTTGATCTTGAGCCCCGTGCCGCCCTGCAACGGGTTGATCACGAGGGCGCACCGTTCGTACGCCGAACGGACGTCGTCGAGGACGCCGACGATGTCCAGCGATGGTGCGGGGGTGATGTGTGCTCCGACGCGTCCGACGACCACGAGCCGTGCGTCCGGGCGCGCTGCGATCACATCGGGCCAGACTGCTGCGAGAAACCAGCGCAGTCCGTGGATGTTCACGACGTTGTCCGACCCGACGATCAACACCTTTGGCGCTGACGTGAGCGGAGCACGCGCCAGGGTGGGAAGGAAGTGGCTCACCGTGACGACGGGCGTCGAGGACAGCGCGCGATAGTGTTGCGCCTCTTCTTCCTGAATGGCGAGCACCAGGTCGAACCGGTCGAGTGCGCGGGCCTCCTCGCGTCGCGGCACGCTGAACCAGTCCTGCGCGACGCCAGCACGCGCCATCCGCTCAGCGCGGTCGGTGAACACGTCCTGTGCATCGAGCACACGCAGCACGTTCGGCGGAACGACGTCGAGGGCTGCCGAGAACCAGAGGTACAGCATCAGTAATGCGTGGGGCCTGAACTCGGCGACCTCCTCGCGCACCGCCGCTGCGATTGCGGGGTCGTACCAGTCGTCGACATCCTGCCGTTCGCTGAGCGGAATGCCGAGTCGGTTCCGCACACGTCGCGCAAAGCGATTCCACCGCGCGTGCTGCGGCTCGGGTTGCGTGAACGGCACGCGACGAAAGCCGCCGCGCCAGTGCACCGCCATCGCGGCAGCGTCGCCGGCTTCATGATCGACATGTATGAGCCGCACGGTGGCTCCGCCAGCCTGCAGACGGTCGAGCAGCGCGCAGTATCTCGCACGATTGCCGGCGGTGGTCGGATGCGTCGGCGTCGGCGTCACGCCGAGAATGCGCAATCCGCGGAAGTTCACGCGCCCGTCCGGTCCGGTTGCTTCGTGCACAGTGGTGGAGTGAATTCAGGAGAAAGGTACAGCTGGCCAGTGTGTCGATACACGCAGCGCTCGTGCCAGCCCCCGTGCATGAGGCTTGCATCAGATGGGCGACTGTGCACACTGCTCCAGACGAACCGTCCATGTCGTCCGACAAGTCGAGGCCGCCGTGGCTCGTGATCACGCCGTTCATCCCGCGACCCGATCAGGCCAGCGGTGATCGCCGCCTCGTCGCGATGCTGCAGATCCTGCAGCCACTCTGCACGCTTCAGCTCGTTGCGTTGCATGCGCGGGATGGGGATGACGAGACGTACGCATCCCGCCTGGCGACGATCGGCGTTGATTTTCTCGGTGTCGGTCGGTCTGCCGCCGCACGTGCCCTGTTGCAGCGCAGCTACAAGGGAGTGTTGTTCGAGTTCCACCACGTGACGCCCGGCCTGCTGCCGCTGGCGCGACGGGTACAGCCGCAGGCGTTGATCATCGTCGATTCGGTGGACGTGCACTACCTGCGCGAGCGCGAAGCTTCCCGACTCGGCAAGCTCGATGCAGCCATTCCGGAGCAGACGCGCGTGCATGAGCTGATTGCGTATCGTCGCGCTGACGTGACCGTCGTCGTATCATCCATCGAATCGACGTTGCTCGTGGATGATGGCGTCCACAACACCGTCGTGGTGCCGAACATCGTGCCTCTCATTCCGCGCACGGTGCGGAAACGCGCGCCCATCGCGCTCTTCATCGGCAGCTTCGACCATGCACCGAACCGCGATGCCGTGCACTGGTTCCACGACGCGGTATGGCCGTCGGTCCGCCGCCGCGTGCCTGACGCGGAGTGGATCATCGCCGGGAGCCGGGTGCCGCCCGACGTGCTGGCGCTGCATGGACGGGACGGCGTTAATGTCGTCGGTTTCGTCCCGTCCACCCGTGAGCTGCTGGACCGGGTGCAGGTGTCGGTGGCACCGCTGACATTCGGCGGCGGCATGAAGGGCAAGGTGTCGGAGGCGCTGGCTGCCGGCGTGCCCGTCGTCACGACACGGTGGGGCGCTCAGGGGCTGGAGGAGGGCGCCGGCCGCGCCTTTCTGCAGGCCGATGATCCGGAAGAGTTCGCCTCGGCGGTCGTGACGCTCCTGCTGGATGAGGAGCAGCGGACCCGCATCGGTGACGAAGGACGCGTGCTCGCCAGGCGGCTGTGCTCTGCGGAGGCAGCGGCCCCGGTACTCGCGCAGCTGGTGCACCGAAGCGACACACCGCGTCCCGCGCTCAGCTCGACGCAGCGGCTGCTCGCCTTCGCCTCGTTTGCGGCAGGGCGGGGTGTGGACCGGATCCGCGGGCGCGGCCGCACGGCCCAGTAGCGAGCCTGTCAGCGTCTCTGCGCTGCGGCTCCTCGAGACTTCACGTACGTCCCGCACACCGCCCGCACCGGACATCGCCCGCAGTGCATCACGCGCGCTGTGCAGACAAGCGCGCCGATCTCCATCAACGCCTGATTGTGCGTCCACACCGCCGTCGCGCCGCGTGGCAGTGATCGCTCCGCCAGTTCCCACAGCGCGTTCTCCGTGGCTGCCACCTTGCGCACCGCGCGAGGCAGAAAGACGCGCTGCAGCACCCGCGCAACATTTGTGTCCACCAGCGGCACACGCTTGCCATACGCAAAACTCGCCACCGCGCCAGCGGTGTACCGGCCGATGCCGGGCAGATTGCGCAGCGCGTCGGCATCCGCCGGCAAGGTGGCGGCGAGATCCACACCGTCGCGCGTGACGAGTCGCGCCGTGCGGTGGAGATTTCGCGCGCGGGCGTAGTAGCCCAGTCCTTCCCACGCCTCCTCCACCTGCGTCACCTCGGCCGTGGCGATGGTGTGCAGCGTGGGAAAGCGTTCGAGGAACTCATGCCACCGCGGCACCACGCGCAGCACCTGCGTCTGCTGCAGCATCAGCTCCGATACGAGAATTGCGTATGGATCCCGTGTGCGACGCCACGGCAGGTCACGCGCATGCACCCGGTACCACGCACGCAGCAAACGACCAAACCGTCGCAGCGCGTCATCACTGACACGTGCGGCGGGTGACAGCAGCTTTCGTTTTCTCGCAGGAGGCATGCTTTCGCAATCAAGCCGCTGAGGTGCGGTCGCGCAGTGAATTTCGTGTCAGATCAAGCGGCGACTCACAGCGATACCGCATGGTATCGCGAGGAGTCGTCGCGCAGAGCTGGCGCGAAAGACACGCGTGGCCGTGCCTCAGCTGGCGCGCGAGGTTTTCTTGCGCAGGAAATCCATCAGCACGAATTGCCCAAGGCTCATCGTGTTGGTGAAGTACGCCTTGCCGCGCGAGATTCCCGACACACGCTTCACGAACTCCACCAGCGCATAGTCCCGCGCCAGCATGAACGTGTTGATCGTGATGCCACTGCGACGGCAATCCGCCACTTCCTTCAGCGTCTGCCCGATCACGTTCATGTCGAGACCCATGCTGTTCTTGTAGATCTGGCCATCCGGCATGGTCAGTGCGCTCGGCTTGCCGTCGGTGATCATCACGATCTGCCGCATGTCCTTCTTCTGCGACATGAGGATCCGACGCGCGAGCTTGAGCCCTTCCGCCGTGTTCGTGTGGTACGGCCCGACCTGCGCACCCGCCAGCGCCGCCAGCGGGATTTCCTCGGCGCTGTCGTGGAACAACACCACGCGGATCGTATCGCCGGGAAACTGCGTGCGGATCAGGTGCGTCAGTGCCAGCGCCACCTTCTTGGCCGGCGTGAAGCGATCCTCGCCATACAGGATCATCGAATGCGACGTGTCGAGCATCAGCACCGTCGCGCAGCTCGAGCGATACTCCGACTGCCGCACCATCAGGTCGCCGTAGTCGAGGTCCATCGGCACCTCGAGTGATCCGGTGCGCAGCAGCGAGTTCTTGAGTGTCTCGTTCACGTCGAGGTTCAGCACATCGCCGAATTCGTAGGCGCGGCTGTACGCGTCGCTCTCGATACCGGTGGCCAGATACGGCGTGTCGTGACTGCCGAACGTGCTCTTGCCGAAGCTGCCGAGGATGTTGCGCAGCGACTTGTAGCCGAGGAAGTCGATGCCTTTCTGCGACAGGTTGAACTGCACGTCCTTGCTCGCGGCGTGCGCCAGACCGCCCTTGCCGGTCACCGGCTGGTGCGTGTCAGCCGTCTTCGGGGCCTGCTGTGCGTTGATGAAGCCATCGGAAATGAGCCGCTGCACGATCTGGTCGAGCAATTCGCCGAGCTTCGCCTCCGAGACATCGTCGCCTTCGCCGCGGAGCGCCTCGAGCATCTCGGGCGTGAACTGGCCGCTCTCGATCAGCGCGTCCAGAATGGCCTGCTTGAGCGCCTCCAGCGAGCGGTCGGCCGGATCCTCGTGCTCGCCCCAGTACGGGTTGAACCCGGGTGTCTCGGCAAAGCCCGACTGCAGCAAAAAGTCCGACAACCCGTCCAGCAATGCCTGGAGGTCGACGGCGTCCGCCATCTCGGGGTTGTACTTCGTATAGGTATGGAACTTCATACGTCCTCCCGGCACCGGCGACGCAGTGCACCAGATGCGCACCACACTGTTGATGATAACAGGCTTCGGGCGACAGTCGTGCCCCGGAAAGCACGCCGTCAGGGCGCCGGCTGACGAGCCAAACAGTGCTTCCGGCGCTATTTTCGGGATTCCACCCCATCCTACAGACATGTCTCTCGTCATCCCTTCCCGCGCCCGGCCGATCACGGGTCGCAAGATCCGCTTCGGCCTCGTCGGCTGTGGCCGGATCTCGGCCAACCACATCGGCGCGATCGAGGCCCACGGCGAACGGGCCGAACTGGTGGCCGTCTGTGACGTTGCGCCCGATCGACTGCAGGCCACTGCCTCGGCCACCGGCGCGGCGGCGTACGATTCCATCGAGGGGCTGCTGGCGCATGAGCCGGCGGTGGATGCCGTGATCCTGGCCACGCCCAGCGGACTGCATGCGGCACAGACCATCGCCTGCGCACGCGCGGGCCGTCACGTGGTCACCGAAAAGCCGATGGCCACGCGCTGGCAGGACGGGAAGGCGATGGTCACGGCCTGCGATACCGCTGGCGTCCACCTGTTCGTCGTCAAGCAGAACCGCCGCAATCCGACGCTGCAGCTGGTCAAGCGTGCCATGCAGAAGCATCGCTTCGGCAAGGTGTACATGGTCAACGTGAACGTCTTCTGGAGCCGCCCGCAGAGCTATTACGACAGCGCCGCATGGCGCGGTACGTGGGAATTCGACGGCGGCGCGTTCATGAACCAGGCGAGCCACTACGTCGACCTCCTCGACTGGCTGGTCGGTCCCGTGGAAAGCGTGCAGGCCTATACCGCCACGCTCGCGCGCAACATTCAGGTCGAGGACACGGGTGTGCTCTCGATCCGCTGGCGCACGGGTGCCCTCGGATCGATGAGCGTGACCATGCTCACCTATCCGAAAAACCTCGAAGGCTCCATCACGATCCTCGGCGAAAAGGGCACCGTGCGACTCGGCGGCGTCGCCGTCAACAAGATCGAGCACTGGGAGTTCGCCGACAGTGATCCCGATGACGAACTCGTGCCGAAGGCGAGTTACGACACCACGTCGGTGTACGGTTTCGGCCATCCGCTGTATTACGACAATGTGATCAGCTCCCTCCGCGGCGACGCCGAGCCGGAGACCGATGGTCGCGAAGGGCTGCACTCACTGGAACTGCTGATCGCCACGTATCTCAGCGCACGCGACGGGGAGCGCGTCGCCCTGCCACTGGAGTACTGACGTGGCTGCGACGATTCATGCCACGGCCATCGTGGATGACGGAGCCGTCATCGGTGATGGCACACGCGTCTGGCACTGGGTGCACATCTGCGGCGGCGCACGCATCGGCGAACGCTGCTCGTTCGGTCAGAACGTGTTCGTCGGTAACCGCGTGATCATCGGTGACAATTGCAAGGTGCAGAACAACGTCTCGATCTACGACAACGTGACGCTCGAGCAGGATGTGTTCTGCGGGCCAAGCATGGTGTTCACCAACGTCTACAACCCGCGCTCGGCGGTGTCACGGAAGGACGACTACCGCGACACGCTCGTGAAGCGTGGTGCGACACTCGGTGCGAACTGCACCATCGTCTGCGGCGTCACGATCGGCGCATTCGCGTTCGTGGGTGCCGGCGCCGTGGTGAATGACGATGTGAAGCCCTATGCCCTGATGGTCGGCGTACCAGCACGACAGATCGGCTGGATGAGCGAGCATGGCGAACGTCTCCCGCTGCCGCTCACCGGCAACGCCGAGGCGGCTGACCCGGTCACCGGTGACCGCTACTCGCTGACGGACGGCGTGGTGTCCAGACTCACCTGAGTTGCTGCAGCCGGCACGGCGGCGGCGCCCGGCGGAGCTTCCGGCATGTACAGCGTGATGAGTGTGCCGACCAGATGCTTCGTCTGCACGTCGATCACCCATCCGTGCACCTTCGCGATGCCAGCCACTGCGGCGAGACTCATGCCGGTGCCGAAACCCTGCTGCAGCTTGGTGGAGTAGAACGGCTCGAACATGCGCGCGCGCGCCTCGTCAGTCATGCCGCGACCGGTGTCGGCGATGGTCAGCACGATGTACGAACCCGGCTCCACCGGATACGTCCGTTCGCCGGGATCAGTCGGCACGACCACTCGCCCGGTCGCGACGGTCACCTTGCCACCGCGCGGCATCGAATCGCCGGCGTTGGTGATCAGCGCCGACGCCACTTCGATGAACAACGCGCTATCGGCGCGCACGGCAGCTGGTGCCACGTCGCAACGCGTTTCCAGTTCGATGCGTGTACCGAGCGTCGGCTGTACGGTCTCGAGGGCTTCGCCAAGTGCCTCGTTGGCATCGATGATGTCGAGCGAGAGCGAATCGGGGCGGACGTAGTGACGGATGCGCTCCGACAGCGCGAGCCCGAGTGACGAGAGTTCGTTCAGGCGATCCAGTGCCACTTTGCGCATCTCGGGATCGTTGGCCGTCTCGAGCGCGAGTTGCGAGAAGCCCGACATGCCCATGAACAGGCCGCGGAAGTCATCGGCCACCGTGCGAGCGAACATTGCCAATGGCTGATCGGACAGCGCCGTCGCCGCACCGGCCGGTGCCGCATACGCCGGCGTCGCCGTGTCCTGCACCGTCACGATGCGGATCGGCAGGGTCTCCTGCTTTGCATGAACTACCGTCACGGTACAGGTGCGACGCGTCCCGTCGGCCGTCGCAACCGTCGCCCGTCCCGCACGTGCTTCCGGCACTGTCCCGTCGTCGTGAGCGTCGCCCGGCTCCACCAGCGCTACACCATCGGTGTCCAGCAATTCGCTGTCCTTCTGGCCGACCAGTGCGCCCGGACCGCTGACGCCGAGGAGGCGCGCGGCGGCGGCATTCGCCTGTCGGATGCGGCCCGCGTTGACACCGCGCACGCTGGCATCGGCAATCCACATCGCGACCGGCGATTCCTCGAACACCACCATGCCGCGCCGCGCTTCATCCTGCAGCAGTCGGCGACGTCCCTCGAGCTCCGCGGCGAGCGTATTCACTGCCGCACCCAGCTTGCCCACCTCACCCGCTTCACGCGCGACTTCCGTGCGATGGGAGAGCGCACCCGTCGCGAGACGCGCCGTGTCGCCGATCAGCGTCGCCATGGATCGGCCGAATGCCTGCCACGCCATCAGCACACCGAAGAACGCGATCAGCAGTGACACGATCGTCAGCAGCACGGTATCGCGCAGTCGTGAGTCGAACGACATGCCAGCGGCCGATTTGCGCAGGCCCACATAGGCGCGCCACGGCAACTGCTTCATCGACGAGAATCCCACCACGCGCACGACGTCGTCGTCGCCTTTCAGGTCGAGTGCGCCATCCCGTTCACCGCTGGCGGTGAGCACCGAGGCGTCGAAATCTTCGCGAGTCCACCGCTCGGGCGACTGCATGCGGCCGAGCAACTGTCCGTTGCTGCCGAGCAGCGTTGCGACGGCACCTTCGGGCAGTGAATCGACGCCGAGCATGTCCTGCAGCGACCCATCGGACAACACGGCGACGAGCGCGCCGTCGATGTCGCCGAGGCACCGACAGGGTACGAGTGGCCTGGCCAGCGCGCGCACGAAGATCACCGCAGCGGAGTCGTCGGGATTCCGGGCCGAGCCCTCGTCGATGACGATGTCTCGCGCCGAATCGGGCCGGATGCGCGCCCGCAACGCAGCCGTCGATGCCAGCGCACGACGGCGAATCAGTGGGATGGCATCGATGCGACCGCCAGCACCCAGCAGCAGTGCCACGCGCTGTCCGCTGCTGTCGAGCAGTGCAATGCTGACGGCCGTCGCGAGCGGCTGCGTCAGTGAGTCAACGTCCAGTGGAATGTTGCCGACGCTGGTGCTGTCCACACGCTGCTGCACGCGCACCACCGACGCCTCGATCGCGTCGCGGACGCGCTTCACCTGCTCGTCCGCATGACGCGCGGCCGACCGCGCACGACCCAGGCTCTGGTCGCGCACCGTCACTCCCGCCATCGCCCTGTCGGCGGCGGCGGTGAGTGCGGCGTAGATCACGAACGGTGTGATGGCTGCGACGACTGCGAGGAGCAGCCGGGTGCGGAGACTCGAAAGTGGTGGCACGGTCACGCGGTGGTGATTGGCACGAGCGGGGTGGCGAACGGCAGCGAGGCGACGCCGATCCGGGTGGGGACGGGCGCAAGCACCATCCATGGACGAGCCAGAACGAAAAACGTCTGCCCGGGCGCTTCCCGGGCAGACGTTCCGTGTCCGCGTCAGTCACGACGGCCGGTGTGCGGCTAGAAGTCGTCGCTTGGGCGGCGGCGCTTTTCCGGCACGGCGCGACCGTACTGACCGGTGTCGCTCCGGCTGATCTTCTTGCGGGCGACCAGCGCCTCGAGCACCAGCTCGCAGGCGGCAGCGGTGGTGCCGTGATCGGCGGGGTCGGCCAGGCGCAGGGCACGCACGATGTTCAGCAGCGTCGGCACCGTCTCGAAGGCCTTCACCATCGTCGTCGCGGCCACGTCGTCGGACACCTGCAGCGCGCCACCTTCGTCGAACCAGATGACGATTTCGTCGCTCGAGAAGTCACGGCCCACACTGGCCAGCGTGGCGTCGGCGGCACGGCGGATGAGTTCACGCGCGATCTTCTCGCCGCCCACCAGTTCACCCTCGTACTCGAGCTCGATCTTGCCGGTGATGGCGGGCAGTGCGGCATACACGTCACTCATCCGCGGCACCGCCACCTCTTCCTGCGTCTGCAGCGCGCGACGCTCGGCGTTGGACACCACGTTCTCCATCACCGAGATCGGCATGCGCTGCGACACGCCGCTGCGCCGGTCGATCCGCTTGTCCTCCCGCGCCTCGAATGCAATGCGTTCCACCATCTCCGACATGAACGTCGGCACCGATACGCGCACCGAGTCACGCGTCGTCCACGCCTCCTGCTTCGTGATGGCCACGCCAAGGTCCACCGTCAGCGGATAGTGCGTCACGATCTCACTGCCGATACGGTCCTTGAGCGGCGTGATGATCTTGCCACGCGCCGTGTAGTCTTCGGGATTGGCGGTGAAGCAGAGCATCACGTCGAGGGGGAGACGCACGGGGAATCCTTTGATCTGGACGTCCCCTTCCTGCATGATGTTGAACAGGCCGACCTGCACCTTGCCGGACAGGTCAGGGAGTTCGTTGAGCGCAAAGATGCCGCGATTCGCGCGCGGCAGCATGCCGAACATGATCGTGAGTTCGTCGCTCAGCATGTGGCCGCCACGTGCCGCACGGATCGGGTCCACGTCGCCGATGATGTCGGCGATCGTCACGTCGGGCGTGGCGAGCTTCTCGATGTAGCGTTCGTCGCGATGCACCCACGCGATCGGTGTGTCGTCACCGCCGTCCGCGAGGGTGGTCTTGGCATACTTCGAGATCGGCGCGAACGGGCTGTCGTTGATCTCGCTGCCGGCCACGATCGGCATCTCGTCGTCCAGCAGCGCCGTCAGCGCGCGAAGAATACGGCTCTTGGCCTGACCACGCAGCCCGAGCAGAATGAAATTGTGTCGGCTGAGCAGCGCATTGATCAGCTGCGGCAGCACCGTCTCCTCGTATCCCAGCACACCCGGCAGCAACGTGTCGCCGGTACGGATGCGGGACAGCAGGTTGGCGCGAATCTCGTCCTTGACGGTGCGTCGCGACCGGGCAGAATCACCCCACGCCGAGCGCTTCAGCTCGCCGAGAGTTTGGGGCAGTTGGGACACGCGGACTCCGGAATTCGAATTGGATGACGTACGTCACGGCAAAACGCATCAGCCCGGCAAATTCGTTTCCCGCCGGGCGCTGGCTTCTGCAGTCTAGCCGGTCGGTGCAGGGGGGCGCGTCGTCGGTGCGTGCAACGACGAAGGCAGCGGCAACTGCAACAGCAACCGCAACTGCACATCGCAGAACGGAACGGCCGCAGAACCGCACATCCGCGGAACGGCAACGGACTCACTGCGGAACTGCAACTGCCTGAATGCAAAACAGCACCGCCGCAAAACAGCACCGCCGCAAAACAGCGCCACCGCAAAACGGCACCGCCCTCTGCGCGTGGGGCGATGGTCAATGTCGTGATGGAGCATTGAAAATGAGAGGAACAGCATGCGTCGGGTGCAGTTCCCCTCTATTGAGGGTCTGTCGGAAATTCTGTGTATGAGCCATCACTCTGTACAGCGGAGGTGTGTATGGCTCGACGGAAACGGACGGACGCGGCGGTGCTGCCGGCGGGGTTGACGCTGGAGGTGCTGGATCAGTTGGTCGCCGGGGTGCAGACCCCGGCGGACTTTCAGGTCGTGTGGCGCCAGTTGCAGAAGGCGATGGCGGAGCGCGTGCTCCAGGCGGAGCTGACGCATCATCTCGGCTATCCGCCGGGCCAAGGGCGTGGCGCGGACGGCAATGCGCGGAACGGGACCACGCCCAAGTCGGTGCTGACCGACAGTGGCGTCGTGGCCCTCGAGATTCCCCGCGACCGGGCGGGTAGCTTCACGCCGCAGTTCGTGCCGAAGGGCGCCCGGCGGTTGCCCGGGTTCGACGAGACGGTGCTGCTGCTCTACGCGCGGGGGCTGACCACGCGCGAGCTGCAGGCCTTTCTGGAAGAGAAGTATCAGGTGGACGTCTCGCCCGATCTGATTAGCACCGTCACCAACGAAGTGCTGGCGGAGGTCGCGCCGTGGCAGGCGCGGCCGCTCGAGCCCGTGTATCTCGCGGTCGCCTTCGATGCGGTGCGCGTGAAGATTCGCGACGAGGGCGTCGTGCAGCACAAAGCCGTGTATCTCGCCCTCGGCATCCAAGTGGATGGGACGAAGGAGGTGCTCGGCTTCTGGATCGCGCCGACGGAGGGCGCCGCCTTTTGGCATCGCGTCTTCACCGAGTTGCAGAATCGCGGCGTGACCGACATCCTCGTCGCGCTGATTGATGGCTTGGCGGGGCTGCCGGACGCCGTGCACGCCGTCTTTCCGCACACGCAGATCCATCAATGCGTGGTGCATCTGGTCCGAAACAGTCTGCAGTATGTGCCGTGGCGCGAGCGGAAGGCGGTCGCGGGCGCGCTGCGCGCGATCTATCATGCGCCGAGCGAAACGGCGGCGCGCGCGGCACTGACGGCCTTCAGTACGAGTCCACTCGGGCAGCGCTTCGCGCCGATCACGGCGATCTGGGAACGCGCCTGGCCGCAGGTCACGCCGGTCTTCCACTATCCGCTCGAGATCCGCCGCGTCCTCTACACCACGAACGCCATCGAAAGCCTGAACCGCCAACTGCGCAAAGTGCTGAAGACGCGCGGCCACTTCCCCCACGACGAGGCCGCGACCAAGCTGCTGTACCTCGCCCTGCGCAACATCCAGAAGAAATGGAAGCCGCAACGGGCGCCCATCTGGGGCGCAGCTCTCCCGCACTTCAAGGTCCTGTTTGGCGCGCGCGTCCCCGATCACGCGTGACCCACAACCCGGCCCATACACAGAATTTCAGACACACCCTCGCCCATCGCTCAGGCGCTCCCTGGAGCTGTTTGCAGTTTTGCGTTCTGCCGTTGCCGTTGCCGTTGCCGTTGCCGTTGCCGTTTCCGTTGCGGTTGCGGTTGCCGTTGCCGTTGCCGTTTACCGTTTGCCCTTCTGCGGTTGTGCCGTTCCGCGGCCGTTCTGTTCCGCGATTCGCCGTTTGCCGTTGCCGTTGCCGTTGCCGTTGCCGTACGAACGTCATGTCAAACGACGCCGCTTACCCGACCGGCACCACCTCGACGAGATTGTCGTAGAACACCGGCCCCTCGCCCATGTCGGTCAGCCGCTGCGACGTCGTATCGTTCGCGTTGCGACCATCGCCGGCGAGCTTCGTCCACCAGATCGACGGTGCCCAGATCACCCCCGGACGGATGCCGTCGCTGATGCGCACACGCGCGTGGAACGCACCACGGTCGTTCGTGATTTCCACAACCTGCTGATCAGTCACGCCGCGCAGCCCGGCGTCGTCCGGGTGCATGATGCACTCAGGCTCGCGTGCCGCGCGGCGCAGCGTCGGGATGTTCACGAACGTCGTGTTCAGGAACTGGTGCGCCGGACTCGAGATCAGCTGCAGTGAAAAGCGCGCGGCCAGCAGCGGATCGCTCTCGGCCGACTCGTACGGTGCGATGAACGTCGGCACCGGATCGAGCCCCATTTCACCCAGGCGCGGCGAGACGAACTCGCACTTGCCACTCGGTGTGAGAAAGTTGCCTTCTGCGAACGGCAGATACGGTCGCGGCACGTTGAGCCGCATCCATCCGCGTTCGCTCAGTTCCTCGAACGTCACGCCCTGCATCGTGACCGCGTTCGACGCCAGCGCCTGACGGATCAGGGTGATGTCGTCGTCGCGCAGGCACGGCTCGTCGAGCTGCATGGCCGCTGCCAGCCGACGGAAGATTTCCGTGTTCGGCAGCGACTCGCCGATGGGCGCGATCGCCGGGCGGTTGAGCGCGGCGTGATAGTGGCCGTACGCCGTGTGCACGTCCCAGTGCTCGAGCTGCGTCGTCGCAGGCAGCACGTAGTCGGCCCAGTCAGCGGTGTCCGTCTTGAAGTGCTCCAGCACCACGGTGAACAGGTCCTCGCGCGCGAAACCGCGGATCACCGTGGAACGATCGGGTGCCACGGCGGCGGGGTTGCTGTTGTACACGATCAACGCCTGCACCGGAGGACCACCCACACCGGCGTCGGTTTTCGTCAGCGCATCGCCCAGCAGCGACATGTTGATCGTGCGGGCGGGCGGGCCAAGGTCGGGGCGCTGCAGCGCGCGCTTGTCGAAAGCGAATGCACCGCTGGTGGACAGATTCACGCCACCGCCGGCACGACGCCAGTGTCCGGTGAGCGCGGGCAAACAGGCGATGGTGCGCACGGCCATCCCGCCGCCGGCGTGGCGCTGCAACCCGTAGTTGATGCGCAGGAAGGCTGCCTGTGCCGCACCATAGGCCGCGGCCAGCGACGCGATGCGCGACGCCTCGATGCCGGTCACCGCTGCCGTCCGCTCCAGCGTCCACTCCGCCGCCCGCGCCCGCAGTGCATCCACTCCCGTCGTGTGGCGGGCGATGTAGTCGTGGTCGAGCCAGTCGTGCGCGAACAGCTCGTGCATGAGGCCCAGCGCCAGCGCCGCGTCGGTGCCGGGTTTGAGAGCAATCCACTCGTCGCACTGTTCCGCGGTGCGCGTGCGGATCGGATCGATGCAGATCACGCGCGCGCCACGCTTCCGCGCATCGAGGATGAACGGCCAGAGATGCGGATTGGCGGTCAACGTATTGGTGCCCCAGAGAATGACGAGATCACTGTGCGGCACCCCCTCGATGTCGGCGCCGACGCTGCCACCGAGCGTCATCATCAGTCCGACGCGGCCGGCCTCAGCGCAGATGGTGCGGTTGAGGCGGCTCGCACCGATTGCATGGAAGAAGCGTCGGTCCATCGAACTGCCCTGCAACTGACCCATCGTCCCGGCGTACGAATACGGCAGGATGGCCTGCGGACCATATGCGCCATGCCGGATCACATGCAGCCGGGCAGCGATGTCCGCAATCGCCTCATCCCATGAACATGCCTCGAACCGTCCGCTGCCCTTCGGCCCGACTCGCCGCAGCGGAGTGGTCAGTCGCTCCGGATGATATGTGCGCTCGAGGTAGCGATTGACCTTCGCGCAGAGAAACCCGCTCGTGACGGGGTGCGACGGGTCGCCCTGAATGCGTGTCGCCCTGCCGGTGCCGTCCACGGTGACGATGGTGGCGCAGGTATCCGGGCAATCATGCGGACACGCCCCGCGCACTCGAGTACTGGGAACTTCGGCTGTAATCGGCACAACTCGGCGGCTCTGAGAACAAATTCAGGAGGGAAAGGACGTATTCCTCTTGACATAGTAACTTCGTGGCGTATCCTCCACTTCGCTTCCGTCCGGCGGGCCCGCCGAACGGAAGCTTCGGTTGTAACCACCTCGGATATCCCAGGAGATTTTCCAATGAAGCGTATCGCCACGTTCGCCGCCATGCTCGTCCTCGCCGCCTGCGGCGCCAAGACGGAAGAGGCTCCGG
>JAYWIJ010000007.1:0-21849 GCA_043788935.1 Gemmatimonadaceae bacterium
GTCTTGCCGAAGGCACGCTGCGAATCGCGCCAGGTGCGCGGTGATCCGACCTCGTCATGCCGCTCGCCGTGCAGGAAGATCTCCGCCCCGTCGGCCGCACGATCGCGGACCCACTGCACATAGGACGGTTGTGCACGCAGCGGGAATGCGCCATGCCAGTCGGGCACCACCAGCAAACCGGGTGTCGCGCCGCGCTCACGACAAAGGTCCCACAACGCCTGCACCTGTCCGGCCCACGCCGGCGAGACGTCGTGGATGGTGAGCAGCACACTCATCGCTGCACCTGTTCGTACAGGGCGAAGATGCGATCGAACACCGACTCCCACGAGTGCTCACGCTCCGCGAAGGCGCGTGCGCGCACGCCATGCGATCGCAGGTCATCGTTCAGCAGGGTCACGGCCTGTGCGGCGAGATCGCCCGCATCACCCGGCTGAAAGACGCGCCCTGCTCCCGACGACAGCACATGTTCGCGCGCGCCTCCGCCGTCGGCCGCCAGCACGGGCGTCCCGCACGCCATCGCCTCCAGCGGCGAGAGGCCGAACGTCTCGTGCGGTGAGGTGGCCATGTACACCGACGACGCGGCCTGCAGGTCCGCGAGCTTCTCACGGTCGGCGATGAACGGCAGCCAGAACACGCGTGTGCCGGTGTTCCGCTGCTGCAGCGCCGCGCGCTCCGGACCATCGCCCGCCATCACCAGCGATGCACCCGTTTTCCGCTGGATCTCCGGCCACGCGTCCATCAGCACGTCGAGCTCCTTCTCGTGTGCAAAGCGCCCGACGAACGTCACGATCGGGCCATCCGCCGGCAGGTTCCACGATGCACGCGTCTCGGCGGCGTGCGCGCGACGATCCGGCGTGAAGTGCTCCAGATCGACGCCCAGCGGAATGCGTACGACGTTCCTGATGCCCTCCGCCTCGAGATCGTCAGCGACGAAACGGGATGCCGCGATCGTCGCCGCGATGCGACGGTCCATGCGGCGTGCATACGTCCAGGCCGCATCACGCAGCAGCGCCCGATGCCGCGGCACGGGTCGCGCGCTTCCTGCCAGCAGTTCCGGGAAATGACTGTGAAAAAAATTCACGACCGGGATGTCGCGCGAGCCGAGTGCACGGAACAACACCCATGGCGAGATGGCGGGGCTGCCGATCTCGATCACGTGTGGACGTTCATGCGCCAGCACACGTCGCATGCGCGACACCGACGTCAGCAGCCGGTACGGCGCGTTGCGCGGCACGCGCGGCCCACGGAACTCGTACCACCGCGAGCCCTCACGCTCCACGATGCCATCTTCGGACCATGGCACCACCAGCGCATGCCGCAGCCAGGGCCGCGCGGACACGTACCGTTCTTTCTGCAGCAGGTACGTGCGAATGCCGCCGCTCGTCGGCGCGAACCACTCCGTCGTATCGAGCACGGCCAGCCGTGCGTCGGCGCGGGGAATGGCCGGCAGTGGTGCCCGGTCGAGATCGATCGCGTAGCGATCCGACTCGGCAGGCGCCAATGCGGCGCGAACCGTCAGTGTGGCTTCGATGGTGCCGCCGCAGCTCGCACGACGTCGTCGCTGCCTGACGGTTCCGCCTTGGGGAACAGCAGGGACAGGAGTACCGCACCGCCAAGCACGACGACGATCACCACCAGCGACACCCACGTCGGCATGTGGTAGTACGCCGACGACAACATCTTCGCGCCGACGAACACCAGCACCACCGCCAACCCCGGCTTGAGGAGCCAGAACCGGTGAATGACCGCGGCCAGCAGGAAGTACATCGAGCGCAGGCCCAGAATGGCGAACACGTTGGAGGTGTACACCACGAACGGATCACGCGTCACGCCAAAGACGGCAGGGATCGAGTCCACCGCGAACACCAGATCCGTGGTTTCCACGAGCACCAGCACCACGAACAGTGGCGTGGCCACCAGCCGCACCAGTTGCTCGGCGCCCCACGGAGCTCGTGTGAAGAAGCGGTCTCCGACGAAGTGATCGGTCACCGGCACCAGGCGACGCACCAGCTTCAGCACCGGATTACGCTCCGGTTCCATCTCGTCGTCCTGCTGGAACAGCATCTTCACGCCGGTGAAGACCAGGAAGGCACCGAAGATGTAAATGATCCAGTGAAAGCGGTCGAGCAGCACGGCACCGGCACCAATCATGATGGCACGCATCACCAGCGCGCCGATGATGCCCCAGAACAGCACGCGATGCTGCAACCCGTCCGGCACCTTGAAGAAGCGAAAGAGCAGCAGGAAGACGAACAGGTTGTCCACGCTCAGCGCGAGCTCGACGACGTAGCCCGTCGCGAACTCGATGGCGGTCTGATGACCGTCGAGCTGCCAGAGCGTGCCCGCGAACAGGCCGGCCAGCACCACCCACGTCACGCTCCACAGCAGCGCTTCGCGCGGCTGGACGACATGCGCCTTGCGGTGAAACACCCCAAGATCCAGCGCCAGCATCGACAGCACGACGACGCTGAACGCGATCCACATCCACGAATGCTGCATCAGACCCTGGTTCGGGGACGGGCGCCACGCCCGACCGTCAGACCTGAAAGATAGCCGCGCTCGACACCGACGACCTCAGCTGCCCGGCTTGACCAGCAGGCGCTGGCCGATCTTGATCGTCGTACCCGGGAGCCGGTTCCATGTCGCCACCCGCTCGGCCGTGGTGCCGTAGCGGGCCGCCACGGACTCGAGGGCGTCGCCACCCGCCACGACATGCCAGACCGCCGTGCGGGTGACCTGCTGCTCATAGTCCCGCGTGCGCTTCACGAGTTCCGTCGCGGCGGCATCGCTGCGGCGACCGCGCGCCATCACGCCGAGCACACTGTCCATGCCGGCCACGTCGGACGAGGCGAACGCCAGCTGCTGGCCACGATCGTTTTCCACGACGACACCCGCTGCCGTGCCGAAATCGACGCGGCGACGGCGCGCCCGCAGCGACTCGTCGCGGCTCAGCTGCAGCACCACGAACTGCTGTGGCCCACGTTCGGGCGAGATCAACTCGCGCGGCGGGATACCGACGAACAGCGCACGTCGATCGGTGAGCGCGAGCACGCCGTACGTCTCACGGAAACCGTCCCACCACTCGCGCCGACGCGCCCACAACGCCGATTCGACGCGTTCGGTCGGCTCCAGCAGCACCTGCAGCTCACGCCGCGCCAGCGCCCGCGCCGCCGTCACATCGGGCCGTAGCGTGAGTAGATAGGCGATCACGCCGCCCAGCACCAGCAGCACCCCGAGGCTGCCGCCCGTCACCTTCACCAGCGCGCGCAGCCACCAGCGCCGCGCGCGCACCGGTCCCGTCACGAGACCGAGCAGCGTGGCAGCACTGGCGACGGCGCCGCGCGACGGCGCGGCTTCGGGACTGCGGGGAGATTCAGGCGGCACCGGTTACAGTTTAGCGACCATGTCTCAGCCTGTGGCCTCCCGTCGCCCGACAGTCCGCATTCCGGTGCTCGTGCGCCCGACCCGGAGCGACATGCGTGCGCTCATCACGTTGGCCTTGCCGGTCGTGACGGTGGAGATGGGCATGATGGCGATGCACATCGTGGATGCGCTCTTCGTCGGCCACCTCTCGGCCACGGCGCTGGCGGCGGTGTCGCTGGCACTGGCGTACTACTTCACCATCGTGGTGATCGGGATGGGCACGCTCGTGGGGCTCGATGCTCTCGTCAGCCAGGCCGTCGGCGCCGGCGATGATGCCGCAGTGCGACGCGCACTGCAGCGCGGATTGCTCCTCGCCGCCGGTCTCTGTGTGCCGCTGGCGCTGATCCTCTGGCCCACGGCACCGGTGCTGCGCGCGCTGCACCAACCAGAGGAGATCGTGCCGATCGCCACCCGCGTGGTCCACATCTCCATCCTCGGCCTCCCGGGCGCTCTGGCCTTCGTGGTGTTGCGGCAGACGCTGCAATCGATGGAGCGGCTGCGGCCGATCATCATCACCGTGGTGCTGGCCAACGTGATCAACGCCGCCTGCAACTGGCTGCTCATCACGGGGCATCTCGGCGCGCCGGCGCTGGGTGTCGACGGCTCGGCGATCGCGAGTGTGATCGGCCGCACGTCGCTGCCGCTGATCCTGTTGCTGCTCGGGCGCGACGTGCTCTGGCCGCTGCTCAAGACACGCGAGCCGGTGCTGTTCGAACTGGAACCACTTCGCCGCATGCTGCGCATCGGGCTGCCGGTCGGCGTGCAGTATCTGCTGGAAGTCGGCGTCTTCAATGCCGTCGCGCTGCTGATGGGCGCGCAGGCCACTGCCACGCTCGCTGCGCATCAGGTGGCGATCAGCCTCGCCAGCTTCACGTTCATGGTGCCGCTGGGTGTCGGTGCTGCCGCCTCGGTGCTCGTGGGCCAGGCGATCGGACGCGATGATCCCGGTGCTGCGCGACGCGCCGCCGTCGCAGCCCTCACGGCTGGATTGTTCGCGTCGCTCTGTACGACGGTGCTCTTCCTCGCCATTCCCACGCAGCTTGCCATGGCCTATGTCCGCGAGCCCGGCGTGGTGAAACTGGCCGCGACGCTGATCCCACTGGCCGGCGTCTTTCAGCTGTTCGACGGTCTGCAAGCGGTGGCGGGCGGTGCTCTGCGCGGCGCAGCCGACACGCGCGCCGCGATGATCGCGAACATCCTCGGATTCTGGATGGTCGGGCTGCCGATGGGCCTGACCCTCGCGTTCCGCATGGGCATGGGACCGCGTGGATTGTGGTGGGGCCTGGTGATCGGGCTGGCGGCCGTTGCGGCGGTGCTGGTCGTGCGGCTGTATCATCGCTTCGGCGGCCCACTCGCACGCGTTCACATCGACGCACACCGCACCACCCACTGATCCATGGCGCCTCTCAACTTTCATCACCTGCATCTCTTCCGCGCCGTCGCACGCGCGGGCACGCTGGCGCGAGCGGCGGCGGAGTTGCAGCTCACCGAGCCGACGATGAGCACGCAGATCAAGGCGCTGGAGCAGCAGTTCGGACAGCCACTCTTCACACGCACCACGCGACGCCTGCAGCTCACCGCTGCCGGGCAGACCGCGCTGCGGTACGCCGACGACATCTTCTCGCTCAGCGACGAACTTTCACGCGCCATGGCGGGAGAATCAGGCGACCGGCCGCGCCGTCTGCTCGTCGGCATCGCCGATGTGGTGCCGAAGATGATCGCGTACCGGCTGATCGAACCTGCGCTGCGTGTCGCCGACGGCATGACGCTGACCTGCACCGACGACGCACCCGAACGGCTGATGGCCGCGCTGTCGGTGCATGCACTCGACCTCCTGATCACCGACGCGCCGATCACGCCCGCGGCCAACGTGCGCGCGTTCAATCACCTGCTGGGCGAAAGTGGCACGACGGTGTTCGGCACCTCGGATCTCGCTGCCCGCTATGCCCCGCAGTTCCCGACCTCACTGCACGGCGCACCCTTCCTGCTGCCGCTCCATGCGTCCACGATCCGTCGTGGACTGGACGCCTGGTTTCAGCAGCAGGATGTACGCCCCGCGGTGCGTGGTGAATACGCCGACAGTGCCCTGATGAAGGTGTTCGGTCAGAATGGCTACGGCCTGTTCGCCGCACCGACGGTGCTCGAACAGGAGATCTGTCAGCAGCACGACGTGGAGGTCGTCGGGCGGCTTCCAGAGATCACGCAGCAGTTCTACGCCATCTCGGCCGAGCGTCGCATCGAGCATCCAGCCGTCACGGCCATCGCGCGCGCAGCACGCACCCGACTGTTCGGCTGACGCTCAACCACCGGCGCGCGCGCGCGGGCGCTCGGTACTGGCGATGGGCACCCACGGCTCCACCGTAACGCAGCGCATGGCACCCGTGAGCATACCGCGCAGCGCGTCGGCCGCGGTATCGCCGAGCGCCGGTTCGCCAAGGCGGCTCCGCACGCGCACGTCGAACATCAGCAGTTCGCGCGACGCTGCTTGTGCATCAGCGCTTCGTACCGATGCCACCTCGAGGCCGGTCGGCAGCAACGCGGCCACCACCGCGTCGCGCACCGCCGCAGCACTGAGCGCCGTCTCCACGCGAAAGCGAAGACCGGCCACCACCGGCTCCGCCTCGCGCGTCGCGCTGCGCCGGTCACGCGGCGACACCGTCGGCGCCACCCGTCCCCAGTTCGCCAGCACACCCTGCAGAAACGCCTCGACCGGCACCGTCAGCGTGCCACCGAGTTCTTCGCGCATGCGCGCCACCGCCGTCGTCGTGAGCAGCGCCGCCTGCAACAGGGTGCGTGCCGAGTCACTGCGTCCGCTGCGCTGGAGCAGCGCCGAGAGTGCGACGAGGAACGGCTGCGGGTCTTCAGAAGGTTCGGCCGGCATGTCGATGAACGTGGCGTCACGCCCGATGCTGATGACCGGCCACGGACCCGTGTCGCCAACAGCCTCCTTCGCCATCGCACTCAGCTCATCGATCGGGATGACCGATGCCACCAGCCAGCGCTCACTGCCGCTTTCACCACTGAGGAGCGCCGACAGCAGACCGGCCTTCACCACACGCGGCGCCGCCATGCGGTGCAGACGTGCCTGTCGCTCCAGTGCGTCGGCGAAGTACTGCTGTGCCTCGGTGCCGCGACCGACCGGCAGCACCAGCAACAGCTTGCGACCTTCGGCAGCCGCCAGACGGAAGGCCAGATCAGCGGCGTCGCGGGCTCGCGACCACTCCAGCGCGGCCGCGTCGACACTGCCCCCGGCAACACGACGACGTCGCGGTGCGCTGTCCACGATCCGCTGCGAGAAGAGCAGCACGTCGCGCTGGTTGCCCGCGCGATCCGCGGCACTGCCGCTCAACGTGGCGCACTGCCGCACGTCGACATGCACCTCGGCGCGGCGTTGCATGCCCCGCCAGAGGCGCGCCACCGGCCACAGCGGATCGGCGCCGAGCGTCGCGCCCAGCACCACCTTCTGCCGCAGCATGAGGTCCGTCGCTTCTCGCGGGACGCCGATTCGGCCCACCGTGCCGCCACGCGCCAGCAAGGCGCTGATCGGGGCAGCGTCGAGCGGCGCGCCAATGGCGGTCATCAGGCCTTGCAGCGCGGCCAGTTGCGCGACGTGCGTCGGGTGGTGGAGCAGCGCCGCGAGCGACAACGGCGCGACTGCCGCGGGCGCGTGCACGCCGTCCGCGCGTCCCGCTTGAGCGGCACCATGCGTTGATCGCCACCCGTTGAGCGCGGATGACGGCAGGATCTGATTCGATGCGGGCATGGCAGTCGTGATCATACGTCCGGGCCGGTGGCCCGTCGGGTAGATCAGCGACCGGGACAGGCCGCTGAATGGATCAGAGGCTACCTGTCACGCCAACCATGCACAATTTCAAAGTATCAGTGAATTACTTTGATTTTTTCGAAGTATCCGTTACAGAAACACCGTGTATGACGGCTACCACGTCCGAAACTCAGAAGTGAAATCCCGTGCCGCCGGAGTCGGGCGCCAGCACGCGCTCCACCAGCGGTGCCACAGCATCGAAGCTCGCACAGAGCCGTCCTTCCTCGAACCACCGCACCAGGTTCACGCCCTCGCCACGCACCATCGAGAGATCGAGGCGCTCAGCGATGTGGACGCACTCGGCGGCGAGGTTCGCTTCCAGGGGATCGGCCTTGCGATGGTGCGCCGAGATCACGGCGACAGCGCCCTTGCCCAGCCCCCAGCGCAAGGCGGCCGCGCCACCGAGAATCTCGTGCAACTCGCCGAGCAGGCGTGGCATGACCGTTGGGGTGAGCTTCACCTCGCGGCGCAGTTCCGCGCGCAGCGTACCGAGTCGGTCGAACAGCACCAGCTTGCCGACGTCGTGCAGCAGCGCGAGCGTGAACGCCTCGTCCGGGACGACGCCGAACGCCGGCGCGAGCGTCCGCGCGATCGGCGCCGTGCGGATCATGTGTTCCCACACCTGACGCACCATGCCGTCGTAGGCGTAGCCGGTGCGACAGAGTGTGCCTTCCACCATGCTGCTGAGGATGACACTGCGGAGCCCCTGCGTTCCGACGCGTCGGATGCACTCGGCCAGCGATGTGCTGCGCGCACCGGTGCTGTTGGCGGCGGAATTCGCAAAGCGCAGCAAGGACTGCGCGAGCACCGGGTCCTGCTCCACCAGTCGCACGAGGTCCGAGATCGCGACATCACGCCGCAGCAGGTCGAGCGCCCGCTGTGCCGCGGCCGGCGGCTGGCGAACCGTCTTCTCACCGCTCTTCGAGATGCGTTCGAACAGGGTGAGCGCATCGCCGCGGCGCTCCATCGGATCGAGTGTGGCCTCCAGTCGCTCGAGCGCGGTCCGCAGCGCGCGGCGGACGTCAGTGCCGGCCTCCACTTCCTCGTGAATCGATGGCTCGGTGAGAATCGGTCCGATCGCCCGCACGGGCGCGCTCGGCGCTGCAGGTGCCGCAGCGGCGAGCAACGCCGGATCGGGTTCGGGCAGCGCCGTGGCAGTGGGCTTCGCGTCGGCGCCGGGTCCGGGAGGAGCGACAGCCGGGGTCGAGACGAACGGCGTCCGGTGTGCCAGACGCGTGAAAGCCTTCGGCAGCATGGGCAGGTGATGCAAAGGTGGAATCCGTGGAGACGGAGGGCGGTGCCTCCGGGATCATCTGCTTGCGAGTATCGGCCGGATTGCCGCGCAGGGTGAGTACCCGCCAGGCACGCACTGCCCGCTGGTTCGCTAGGTTGGGGTCATGTCGAGTCATGCCGTGCCGGCCGAGGGAGCGCTGCTGAGCGGGGTGCTGGATTCCCTCGCGGGGCCGGGCGTGCTGTTCGATCAGGGTGGCGTGGTGTGCGCCGTCAATCGCGTAGCGGTTGCCAAGGGGGCCGCACCGGGGCAGCGCGTGCCGGAGGCGCTTGCATCGATGGCCGCCTTCGGTGATGCGGACATGGCAACGGCGGTGGCTGGAGTCGGCGCGGTGCTGGATGGGGCGCAACGTGCGTTCGGGCTGGAGTTCCTGCCGAACTCCGTCATCCCCGGTCGGTGGACGCTGCGGGTGACCGGGCTGACGGACATGGCTGGCGGCGGCGCCGTGGTGCATGTCTCGCCACTGGTGGTGGCCGAGCACGACGGTGAGCGCCGGTTGGACACCAGTTTCCGCTCGATCTTCGCTGCGTCGCTGGACGCGATGCTGATCGCCGATGCATCGGGTCGCGTGCTGTCGAGCAATCCTGCCGCGCGCCGACTGCTGGACTGCAACGAAACCGACGTGGCGGCGATGGATTTCGCTCAGTTCTTTTCGGCCGGATCACGGACTGTGTCGCCGTCCGAGGCATGGCAGGCGCTGATGCTCGACGGGCAGTGGCGTGGCGAAGGGCGCATTCTCGTGGGCGCCACGGTGCGCGTTCTCGACGTCGCCGCATCGGCGCACATCACGCCGGGTCGGCATCTGATCACGCTGCGTGACGTGACGGAGTCGCAGCAGATGGAAGCGCAGCTGCGACAGGCGCAGAAGATGGAGGCGATCGGCCTGCTCACCGGCGGCATGGCGCACGACTTCAACAACCTGCTGACCGTCGTGCTGGCCAACGCCGACCTGGTGCTCGAGTCGCTGCCCGAGGAGATGGACGAGCTGCGCGACGAGGTGGGCCAGATGATTCAGGCGGCAACGCGCGGCAGCGAGATGGTGAAGAAGCTGCTGGCGTTCAGCCGTCGCGAGACGCTGGAACGTCGCCCGGTGTCGCTGGAAGTGGTGCTGGCCGAAACGCAGGCGCTGCTCACGCGATTGCTGCCGTCGAACATCACGGTGCTCACGGAAGCGTTGCCGGACCTGCCCGGCATTCTCGCGGATCCCGGCGCTGTCCAGCACATGCTGCTCAACCTCGCCACCAACGCCCGCGATGCCATGACGACCGGCGGCACCCTGTCGATGCGCGGCGGCTTCAATGCGGCGATGGAGTTTCCCGACGGCACCACCGGGCCGATGGTCACCGTCACGGTGGAGGACACGGGTCGCGGCATGGACGAGGAGGTGCTGGCCCATCTGTTCGAGCCGTTCTTCACCACCAAGGCGCCGGGCGAAGGGACCGGCCTAGGCATGGCGATGATCTACGGCCTCGTGCAGCAGCACGCGGGCACGATCACCGTGCTGAGCACGCCGGGTCTGGGGACCACGGTGACGATCGGCCTGCCGCTGGCCGAGACGACCGTCCCGAACGCCACCCCGCGCTCGGCGATGCTGATTCGCGAAGGCGCGACGGAGACGATCCTGCTGGTTGAAGACGAGGAGATGGTGCGCCGCGCGGGACGCCGCATCCTCGAGAAGCATGGCTACCGCGTGCTCCAGGCCGCCGATGGTGCCGAAGCGCTGCAACTGCTGCGCGAGCGCGGCAGCGAGATCGCGCTCGTCGTCAGCGACGTCGTGATGCCCCGCATGGGCGGCCGCGAGCTCTATGCGTCGCTGCGCGACGAGGGCTTCCGGATGCCGTTCCTGTTCACGAGCGGCTATACCGATCGCATGTCGAGCGACACCGTCGCCCTCGATCCGAGCGTGCCCGTGCTGCCGAAGCCGTGGACGTGGACCGAGCTCACGGCGAGTGTGCGAGCGGCGCTCGACGAGGGGTTCACGCCGCCCTGAGCGCCGTTCACGGCAAGCGTCGCGGCCGCGCAGTGCGCACGGTCCGTCACGAACATGACGCGGCGCGATCCGATGAATTGGATCGCGCCGCGTCGTCATTCAAGTTCGCGCCGCTCAGTTGGGCGGACGACCACGACCACCACCGCCGCCGCCGGGGCCACCGAAGCCCTGCGGGGTGATGATCCGGGCCGGCACGCGCTTCCACACCTCGTCACCGAGGATCGCCTTGGCGCCGTTGGTACCGGCCACACGAAGCCGCGTGGCGCGCTCGAAATAGGGGCGCAGCCGCACACCGAACAGCACGGCCGGGTCAGGGTTGCCCCCTTCCTTCTCGATGGTGGCGCGGGCCTGACTGGTGAGCGTGTCGATCTGGATCTGGATCGAGTCGGCCAGCACCTTGAGCTGCGACACCTGCGCGTCGGTCAGCCCCACCGAATCGCGCGCCTGGATGATCTGCTGCGGAATGTTCGGGAAGAAGCGACCGACGCCGGCAGCCATCGTGGCACCCGTCAGCGGCCCAGTGCCCGTACCACCGAACGCGGCGCGCAGGCGGTCACGCGTCTGATCGGGACCGAGCGTGTAGCGGATGTTGAAGCCGACCTGGAACGGCAGGCGGATACCGGTCTGATTGCCGCGCACCGCACCGAATCGCTCGTTGACTTCGTACCTGAAACGATTGGTCGTCTGGTCGAATCCGCGCACGAATAGCAGCGTGTTGTCCGGCTGCGTGAACGACCCCCAGCCGCGCAGGTTGTTGGCGCCGTGCAGCGCCTGATCGAGACCACCGATGAGGTTGGCCGTCACCATCGAGAACGTCAGGCGACGATCGAGCTTGAAGTAGGTGGGGCGCCAGTTGAGCTGCAAGTCGAAGCTGGGCTGCCACGGCCCGACGCACGAGTTGCGCGAGGAGAGCTGGCCAAGCTGCGAGCTGATGCAGGTGCGTGCTGAGTTGCTCGTGGACGACAGCAGCTTCTGCATGCCGGCCGCGAGCTCCGCATCGGGCGCGCTGGCCGGATCGTAGATGAACGCGCGATCGTTGCGCGCGCCGTCACCGTTGATGTCCGCGCTGACGAGCGGCGTGAACGGCGAGCCCGACGTCATGCGGCCGATGGCCGTGATCTCGAAGCTCGACGTGAGCGGATACGTGACGGTGCCGATCAGGTTGTGGCGGCGATTGAAGGCGCTGGCAGCCCACTCCGGCGTGTTCGGATTGCCGGTCGTGGTGGCCGATGCGAAGCCGCCGCCTGCACCACCGAAGCCGAAGCCGGTCTGGCTGCGCGCGTCGGAGAAGGTGTAGCTGGTGTTGATGATCGCGCCCTTGCTGGTGAAGCCGCCGAAGCCGATCGTGGCCTGCCACTGCTCGGTCTTGTTGCGCGAATTGACGTCATACACGGCACCGAAGCGCTGGTCGATGCGCGAGAGCTGCACCGGCACCGCACCCGTCGTCGTGATGATGGACGCTGCGGGCACGAACACGGGGCGGTTGCCTTCCGCTGCCAGCGTGAACTGCGGCGTCGTGTTCAGGTTGAGGTCGCGGTAGCCCGTCTGCGCCTCGCCACGCGAGCCGCTGATGTCGACGTTCAGGCTCATGCGGCCGAGCACCCGCTTGGATGCGCCGATGGAGCCACGCCATGCGCGCGGATTGCTGTAGTCGCTGTCGAACGTGGTCACGTTGCGCGCCGTGTTGAGCTGCGCAGGCGGGCCGCCCGCGACACACTGCGTCGGCACGCTGGACGGACTGGCGAAGTAGCCGGTCCAGTCCGGAATCGGCACACCGGCACCGACACAGAAGATCGACTGTTCGCCGGTGCTGAGACCCGTCGCCGTCTGCGCGCCGGAGAAGAGCTGCGTGTTCGGCGCATCACGGAACCGACCGACGCCACCGCGGATCGTGAGCTGGCCGTTGCCGAACGGATTGCCGCCGTTGGCGTTCTCCGGCTGACGACGCGACCAGGTGAAGCCGACGCGCGGCAGGAACGCGGCGTCGGAGGGGATGATGTCGGTCTTGCGGCCGAAGGCGGAGTCGACGGCGAGATTGCGCGCCGGTGCACCGCTGAACGACGAGGCCTCGAAACGGCCACCGTACACGATCTGCATGCCATCGCGCGGACGGAACGTGTCGCCGATGTAGATGCCCGAGTTGATGGTGCTGCCCGTCCGTTCCGGTGACGCGAGCGTGCGCTGGAACGTGGCCGGCGTGTTGTTCTGGAAGTCGGCCAGCGAGTTGAACGTGAACGTGCCGAAGCGATTGAAGGCCTGGTCCTGCGTGTAGCCGGTGCGGTTGATGAGTCCACCGATCTTCACGCGGTGCTTGCCTTCGCGCAGCAGCAGCGACGTTTCGTTGGTGGCCTCGAAGACCGTGTTGTCGCTGCGTGAGAGCAGCGACGTGCTGCCACCGAACTGCAACGTGCTGAAGCCCTGCGTGCCGTCGCTCAGGTCGGAGAGCACCTGCACGCGTCCGAGGGGCAGCGTGACGAATGGCGTGCCGGTGCGATTGTCGATCTGCATGCCGGCACGCAGTTCGTTCACGACCGCCGTCCCGAAGCGCGATGCCAGCACCACGGAGCCGCCACCACCACGATTCGCCGTGGTGCCACCGGTCTGCGGCAGCGCCAGCGAACCGACGCGCGTCGGCGTCTGGTCGTTGAGGCGCCAGTCGCCGCGAAGCGTCAGCGTGTGGGCATCGGCCAGCGAATAATCCATGCGACCGAGCACGGTCACGTTGTCGGCATTGCGGTTGTCATCGACGACGCCGCCGGCACCGGCCACGCCGTAGCCATTCACCAGCGAGAGGAAGCGATTCACCGAGTCGGGCGCAGCGCCGAGCCGGGCGCGCGTGTCGTCATCAGCGGCCAGCAGCGACGGCAAGAGGTCGGCGCGCCGGCGGCCCTGCAGCGCGCCAAAGAAGAACAGCTTGTCCTTGATGATGGGGAAGCCGACGCCGGCGCCGAACTGGTTCTGGTTGAATGCGCCGCCGAACGCGCCGGTGGTGCCACCCTGCTCCACCGTGAATTCGCGATATCGACCGATGTACGACAGCGAGCCCTGCACCACGTTGGTGCCGCTGCGCGTGGTCTGCGAGACCTGACCACCGGAGAACTGGCCGCGGGCCACGTCATACGTATTGGTCACCACTCGCGTGCCGCGGATGGCGTCCTGCGGCACGGCACCGGCCGAGAACGAGAGTCCGTCGAGCGTCACGTTGTTACTGGCGGCCGACTGGCCGGCGACACTGAAGTTCGCCGCACCGCCGCCACCCGACGTATCCGCACTCGTGAGGACGACACCGGGCGCGAGTGAAGCAATGGCCGTCGGGTCAGAGGCATCAACGGGGAGCCGGGTGGCCTGTGCGCCGTCCACCACGCGCTCCGATCCACCAGGCGAGGGTGGGCCGCCACCGGGACCCTGCTGCTGCGGGCGACGCGTGCCGCGCACTTCGACGCGCGCGAGCGCCTGCGCCGTCGACTGACCAAGCGTCACGTTCCGCACGATGCGATCATCGTCGCCGTTGCGCGTGACCGTGATCACCGTCGGCTGGAAACCGATGTAGCGCACCGTCAGGCGATACGTGCCGCCGCCATCGGGAAAGAGAATCGTGTACTTGCCCTGTGCATTGGTGCGCTGGCGCCGGGTGACCTGCGTCTCCGTGGATTGCGCCTCGACCTGCGCATTCTCCACGGGCGCACCGGCGGGCGTCTTCACGACGCCGGTGATGATGTCGGTACTGGCACCAACCTGCGCCTGCAGGGACCACGGCAACACGAGCGCCGTGAGGAACGAAACAGCAGCGAGGCGCAGTCGGCGCGCCGGAACGGAGAGCATCATGTGTCGTCGAGCGAGGAGAGCGGCGTGCACGAGGTGGAGCCTGCACTGCCGGACGGGCCACATCGCGGGATGCGTCCGATCGAGGGGAAGTACACCGGCCGCGAAGCCGGCGTTGGCACGGGGCGGCGCCCGCCCCTGCGCCGCGCCATGTCACGCCGTATACGCATCGCGGGGGAATTCAGTGTCCCGCCGCCCACCCTCAGCAGACGCGAGCGGAACCGCGTAACGTTTGCGTCACCCGCACTCACCTGTTTCACCCGTCACGGTCTGCGCCATGCTCACGCGTTCCCTCGTCCTCGCCGCCGCCATGCTCGGCGTCACCGCGCTCAGCGCCGGTGCGCAGGCGCAGGCAGCCACGTCACCGCCGCGCGAAATCCGCTACGATCGCGCCGAGCAGATGCTCTCCTGGAATACGACGCGCCTCGTGACCGGCGATGAGGTGCAGCCGCAGTGGATGAAGGACGGCGCACGTTTCTGGTACCGCAACAAGGTTCGGCAGGGCGCGGAGTTCGTGCTCGTCGATCCGGTGCGCGGCGGACGTGACATGCTGTTCGACAACGCCCGGCTGGCGGCCGCCATCTCCACCGCTGCCGACACCAGCATCGATCCGCTCAAGCTGCCGTTCCGTACGTTCCGCTTCGCCAAGGATGGCGACGATGAGCGCAACATCGAGTTCCGATTCGGCCGTCGCCGACTCACCTGCGACATCGCCGCCTACAAGTGTCTGGCCGCCGACACGGTGCCGAGCGACGTGCCGTACGTGCTGAGCCCAGACCGGAAGTGGGAAGCGTACGTCATGAATCACAACGTCTACGTGCGCCCTCGCGGCGCTGCCGCAGACTCAGTGCGACTGACCACCGACGGTGTCGCGAACTGGTCGTACGGGCTCGGCGATCCGACGCCGCAACAGCGGCTCGCACCACGCCTCGCCCCGCGACGTCCGCAGATCAAGTGGGCACCCGATTCGCGCCACCTCATCGTGGGTCGGCAGGATACCCGCGGCGTCGCCGTGATGCCGTACATCAGCTACACCTCGCAGCGTCCGCGCGCGTTCACGCAGCCATATGCGCTGCCGGGCGACAGCGTGATCCCGAAGCCGGGATTCCACATCCTCGATCGCGAGTCGAAGTCGAACGTGCGCGTCGCGCTCGACCCGGCACCGGCGCAGGCGTCGTGGAACCTCTCCGCACGCGATTCGGCATGGAATGCGACCAGCACGCGCGCATATCTCACCACACTCGCGCGCGCCTCGAAGGCGATGTCGGTGCTGGAGGTGGACGCTGCCACCGGCGCCGTGAAGCGGCTCGCCGCCGACTCGTCGAAGACCTTCGTCGAGCTTGGCAATCCGGTGGACCCGACGCCCAACTACGTCACCGAGGATGGCGAAACGCTGTTCTGGTCGGAGCGCGACGGCTGGGGCCATCTCTATCGCTACGGTCCGGACGGGCAGCTGAAGAACCGCATCACCGAAGGCCCGTGGCAGGTGGGCACCATCGTGGCGGTGGACGAGAAGGCCAAGCGGATTTTGCTGACGGGCCGCGGACGCGAAGGTGACGGCTTCTTGTATTACGCCCAGCTGTATGCCGTGAACTTCGATGGCAGCGGATTCCAGAAGCTGACCACCGAGGATGCCGACCATCGCATCTCGGTGAGTCCGAGTGGCCGGTACATCGTCGACACCTACTCGCGCGTCGAGTCGCCGTCGGTGACGGTGCTGCGCGACGCAGCCACCGGTCGCATCATCAAGATGCTCGAGAAGGCTGACGCGTCGCAGCTCGCCGCGCTCGGCTTCAAGGGGGCGAAGGTCTTCACGACGAAGGCCCGCGACGGTGTGACGGACATCTACGGCGTGATGTACCTGCCGTCCAACCTCGACACGACGCGTCGCTATCCGATCATCTCCAACATCTATCCGGGCCCGCAGGTGGGATCGGTGGGTGGCTGGGGCTACAAGGCGGGTGGTGAGCCGCAGGCGATCGCGGAACTCGGCTTCGTGGTGGTGCAGATCGATCACATGGGCACCCCGCTGCGCAGCAAGGCCTTCCACGACAGCTACTACGGCAACTTCACCGACAACGGCATTCCGGATCACATCGCGGCCATCAAGCAGCTGGCCAGCCGGCACGCGTTCATCGACATCGATCGGGTCGGCATCTTCGGCCACTCCGGTGGCGGGTTCGCGAGCACCGACGCCATTCTCCGCTATCCGGACTTCTTCAAGGTCGCGGTGGCCGGCGCGGGCAATCACGACAACCGCAGCTACAACATCTATTGGGCCGAGAAGTACCAGGGGCTCCTGCGTCGTGACACGGTGCGTCGGAGTGACAACTTCGACAGCCAGTCCAACGCGGCGATGGCAGCCAACCTGCGCGGCCGGCTGCTGCTGATGCACGGTGACATGGACGACAACGTGCACCCCGCCATGACGATCCAGGTGGTGGACGCGCTGATCAAGGCGAACCGCACCTTCGACCTGATCATCGCACCGAACCGGCCGCACTCACTGAACGAGCCGTATTTCATCCGTCGCCGCTGGGACTATTTCGTCCAGCACCTGCTCGGCGCGGCGCCGCCGGACAACTATCTCATCACGCGACCTGCCGATGCCGCAGGCGCTGATGGCGCGACACCCGACGAGGCCGACGATGATCGCGAGGCGCCGCCGATCATTCCCTGACCAACGTCCGGCATCGCCGGACATCGCGGGGATCGCGTACGACGGGGCGGTTGCCACTGGCAGCCGCCCCGTCGTGCATGGCGGCGAGATCACACGGCGCTGGGCCAACGAACACTCGTCAGGCGGGCGCGCTCGGCAGAAGCATCAGCGATGCGCGTGCTGGCGAGTGCTGGCGGCGTCGGCGCAGCATGGCGACGTGTCGGTCGTGATCACCCACCAGACCATGCCCGGGATGACCGGGCTGATACCGGCGGAGCATGTCCGCTCGTTGCGCCCGCGTCTCCCCATCATCCTCAGCACCGGCGACACCGGGCGGGTGACGGCAGAGAGCCTGCAGGACGACCGCTTCGATTCGGTGCTGGACACGCCTTATGCGCTCCTGCAGCCGACCGGCGCCATCGAGGGCGCACTGCGGGCGGCGCGGCGTCGAGAGACACCGTGGGCCTGAGCGGACTATTATGCAGGGGTCCGGGGGGGGCAGGGTGCCCAACCGCGGCACAAGTCCCCTGCCCCAAGGTCCCGTGGCCGTACCCACGTTCGCTTCCCTGTCGCTCGACGCGGCCCTCATGCAAGCCGTCAAGGAGCTGGGGTTCGCGCGTCCCACGCCGATCCAGACCGACTCCATTCCACCGGCGCGCGATGGACGCGACGTGCTGGCCTGCGCCCAGACCGGCAGCGGCAAGACGGCGGCGTTCCTGTTGCCCATTCTGCACCGCATGCTGGCCGGGAAGCGCGGTGTGACGCGGGCACTGATCGTGGTGCCGACCCGTGAGCTGGCCTTGCAAGTGCTGGAGACGGCGCAGGCCCTCTCGGTGCACACGCCGCTGACGAGCGCGGCCATCTATGGCGGCGTTGGCATGGGTCCGCAGGAACACGCCTTCCGCACGAAGGTGGACCTGATGGTCGCCACGCCGGGTCGCCTGCTCGATCACATGTCAAAGCCCTATGCGTCGCTGGCCGGCGTGCAGCACCTGGTGCTCGACGAGGCGGATCGCATGCTCGACATGGGCTTCCTGCCCGACATCAAGCGCATCCTCAGTCATGTGCCGGCGAAGAAGCAGGTGCTGCTGTTCAGCGCCACGATGCCGAATGCGATCGTGCAGCTGTCGAAGGAACTGCTGAAGGATGCCGCGCAGATCAATCTCGAACGCAAGGCCGCGCCGGCCAGCGGCATCACGCAGGCGCTCTACCCGGTGTCGCAGGATCTCAAGCCCGCGCTCTTCATCAAACTGCTCGAACGCGGTGACATGAAGGAGGCGCTGGTGTTCACGCGCACCAAGCACCGCGCCAACCGGCTGTTCGAGCTGCTCGAGAAGCATGGCGTGGCAGCGGCGCGCATTCATGGCAATCGCTCGCAGGCGGCGCGCGTCGCGGCGCTCGACGGCTTCAAGAACGGTTCGATCCGTGTGCTCGTCGCTACCGACGTGGCGGCTCGCGGCATCGACGTGGCCGACCTGGGCCATGTGGTCAACTTCGACGTGCCGGCGCAGGCGGAGGACTACATCCACCGCGTGGGTCGCACCGGTCGCGCCGAACAGACCGGTGATGCGTTCACGTTCGTCGCGCCGGATGAGGAAGGCGACGTGCGCGAGATCGAGAAGGCCGTGGGACGACGGCTGCCGCGTGTGACGCTGCCCGACTTCGACTACGGGGCGCGCACCGCGCAGGCATTCGAGGTGCCGATCGCCGAACGCATCAAGGAAATCCGTGCGCGCAAGGCGGCGGATCGTCAGCGCGCCGCGGAGAAGGCGGCGCGCAAGGCCACGGGCGGTTCTGCGCCGCGCGGCAGCGGAAGCAGCGGTGGTGGAACCGCAGCGTCGGGACCGCGTCGACCGGCGGCCCCGTCGCGTCCTGCTGCCAGCGATGCAGCGAGTGCAGGCAGCGGCGGTAGCGTACGTCCGGCCGGTGAGGGTGGTGCACCGCGCCGCCGTCGCCGCAGGGGTGGCGGCAGTGGTGGTGCGTCCGGTGGCGCCGGCGGCGGTGGTCGTCCGTCAGGCGGTTCGCCCTACCGCGAGCAGTGAGCCGTCACGCGCGACGCGGCCGCTACCGGAGCTGCGTCGCGAGCTTCACCAGTGAGTCCGGGGCGAGGACGCCCTGCAGTTCGTACGACAGGGTACCCATCTGCCAGCGCACCGTGCTGCGTCCCTTGGCGGTGGACACCGTGTACTCCGACGCTGGTTTGCTCGTCGGCTTCGTCGACTCCCCGGCAAGTGGCACGATCACCAGCAGCAGCGTGGTGCCGTCGGCGGCCACGTAGCGCCGACGGGTCTGCGGAGGCAGCGTGACATCCTCCACGGCCTGATATCCGGCCAGTGTGCGCGATGCGGCACTGACCTTCGCCGCACCCGCTACTGCCGGCGCAGCGTTGCCTGCCGCCGCTTCCGCCACGACCGCCTGCCCCAGCTGCGCGCGCGCATCCGTCATCGGGGCTGACGGTGCCGCACGGCGCGCGGCGACCGCAGGCTCGCTGGCTCTGGTCCGCGCTGTCGCGGCACCGCTGGCGCGGTCCGCCGCATCGGCTGCCGCCGCGACCTGTCCTTCGATGGCCTCCCGTCGTTCCGCACCAGTCGGTGGCGGCACGGCGAGCGGCTGCGGCACGACCGTCGTCATCGGTGCCGGTGCGGGAATGACGAGCGGTGCGGCAGGCGCCGACATCACCACCTCCTGCTCCGCCCGCGGACCGCCGCGCGGCGCCGCACGCACCGTCGGCGCCGACGGAACCTGGAACGCATCCGGCGACGCCTCCACCACGCTCGGTGCGGCGGTGAGCGGCGACGAGCGCGACATGGAGCGCGCGGCAACGTTGCGTTCGGCGACATCGACGCCGTTTCGCGTCACGCCGACGCGATAACTGATGCCCGCCACCGCCAGCACGCTGGCCGCGAGTGCCACGCGGCGAAGCGTCCGCATGCGCTGCTGCAGCGGCGTGACCTGCACTGACGCGAGTGCGGCAGCACGTGTCGGGGCGGCCTCCACCCGCAACGGCGGCAGCGCCACGTCGTCGAGCGCGCCGAGCAGTGTGTGCACCTGTCGCGCCATCGCCGTGGCCTCGGCGAACTGCCGGGCGCAGTCACCACACGTGGCGAGATGTGCCTCGACCGTCGCACGTTCCGACGGCGCGAGTTCGTCATCGACCAGTGCGTGGAGCGTGCCTTCATCCACGTGCGACATGATTCCCTCCCTCACCCTGCGTATAGACGTCGAGCATGCGCTTCCGTGCGCGCGCCAGTGTCGTTCCGATGGCACCGCGCGACAGCCCCGTGGCCTGCGCGATCTCGTCGTAGTCGAATCCTTCGGCCTGCAGCAACAGCACGTCGCGATCGCGTTCCGTGAGTTGCGTGAGGGCGGCGCGCACGCGCAGCCGGGTCTCCTCGCGCTCGTACGCCTCGTCGGGCTGCTCATACGGCGCGACATGATCCTCATCCTTCACCAGCACCAGCCGTCGTTCACGCGTGGCGGCGTTGCGGCCCTCCTCGCGCAGCAGATTCAGTGCGACCGCGAACAACCAGGGACGTGGATTGGTGGGCGGTGCCGCCACCGCCCGTGCGAACGTCTCCTGCGCCAGCTCCTCGGCACGACCACGGTCACCCGTGCGGCGCGTCAGCATCCGCACGAGTGATTCGTGGTAGTCACGGAAGAGGGCACCGAGATCGAGTCCCATGCGTGTGTCCCTCAGGCGCCGCGGAAGGCTCGTGCCACCTGCATCACTTCACTCCCGGCCATCGCGGCCTGTCCTGCACGCTGGAATCGGATGCTCACCGTGCGCCCCGCCACCAGCACGTCGTCGCCCAGCAGCGACGGCTCGCGAAGCTCCGGCAGGGCCTGCAACAAGGCAAAGTAGGCGGGGGAGAACACTTCCACGCTGACGACCCGCTGCGATGCGTGCGCCACGTCGGTCCAATTGGCTCCACGCTGCTGATACCTGCGGCTGCCGATCACGCGCTGCGTCCGCCCTGCGGCATCGACCTCCGAGCGATCCTGCGCACGCTCGCTCACACGTCGTGCGGCGCTGACGGAGTTGGCACCGGCGTAGTCGGCGCTCGTCTGCGCCGCCTCGAATGCGATCCGGCCCGTCTGCGCCTTCGCTTCCGGCGCTGCGGCCGGTGCGGCAGGCCGACTCGCGCCGTGGCCATCTGCGCGAACCTGCTGTCCCAGTGCAGTGACCGCGCTCTGCGCCAGCACCGGCTCCTGCACGAGATACGCGGTGTACTCGGTCACGATGCCGTGTCGCCGCGCCAGCGCGCGGATCTCCTCGATGCGTTCAGGCGTGGCGCCTTCGAGCCGCAGGGTGCGTGTGAGCGCCCCGATGCGACGCGCCGCCCACAGCGTCGCGACATACTCGTGATCGGTCTCCCGTGCCGCGAATTCCACCGGCGTGCTGACGCGCACCGTCTGCCCGTCGCGCTTCCCCTCGATCACCAGCGGACCACTGCCGCTGCCGCTGTAGCGTCCGAGGACCACCAGTTCCTGCCCCGCGAACAGATCCGGCATGCGCACCGGCTCGAGCGAGACGACACGCGCCGGTGACGACACGATGCGGAGATCGACGAGTGCTGGTGCACGCAGCCGTCGCGCGAGATTGCCGACGGCCACTTCGACGTTGCCAGTGGGCGGCACGAAGTCGGCCGTGCCATGACCGTCCTGCGCCAGCCGCTCCAGGAGGTAGGTGTTCACATCGGTACCAATGCCGACGGTGAAAACGCGGGTGTTTGGTGCGGCCTGCGACGCCATGGCCGCCAGCTTCTCCGGCTGCTGTTCGCCGACGCTCGGCACACCGTCGGTGAGGAACACGAGCACGTCGAGATTGCCATCGTGCTCAC
>JAYWIJ010000008.1:0-5521 GCA_043788935.1 Gemmatimonadaceae bacterium
GCGGGGGCCGCAGCGGGGGACGCAGCGGGGGCCGCAGCGGGGGCCGCAGCGTGGGCCGCAGCGGGGGCCGCAGCGAGGGCCGCAGCGAGGGCCGCAGCGGGGGACGCACTCGCTGAGACCGTCGCTGCGCTTCAGCTCAGCGCACAGCAGCTGGTGCGCGACATGGGCGCGGTCGGTCGTGAGGTGGCGTCATGAGCGCCCATATGACCGCACAGCAGGCGGCAGACCACGTATACGACATGGCTGGCGACCGTCAGACGTTCCGCGACTGGTTCGCCGCCCACTGGCCCGCTGGCGGGGCGGTGACGGGGGAGCAGGTGCGCAATGCGATGACAGAGGCGCTGCCGATCACGGGCCACAAGTACGAGACCGGAGACTACACGAACGTCGCCCGCGCCCTCAACGCCCACCTCGCGATGATCTGCGTGTCAGGCCCGTGGCATGGGCGCTCGGTGCCGGTGGAGCCGGGCTTCTCAGCGCCGGACGTTTACACGCACATCAAGTTTGAGGCGCAGGGCAAGTACGTGCGCGTTGGTGAGACGATGGCGTATCTGTGGCAGCCTGCCGCGACGATGGATGTGGAGGCGGTGGCGCGCGAGATTGCGGGTCCCGTGGTGTTGCCGGTGAAGGACGTGAACGCGATCTGCGAGGCATTCCGCAGGGAGCACACGTCGGAGCTGTTGGCGCTGAATTCGTATGACACGCACCAGATGAACGTCGCTGCTGCGGACCTGCGCACGGTGCTGCTCACGCACGCCATGGACGTTGGCACGGCAACGCCGCAGTGGATCAAGAGGCCCAAGCCGCAGGCGGGCAAGCTGGTCGTGCCGGGCGATGGCATCTATGCAAAGCGGTACGAGAACGGCGCACACTCGACAAGCAACACCGGCTATCGCACTGGCGAGCACATGACGGAGAACATCACTGCCATCCGTCGCATTGACACCGACGCACCGACGACGTGGATCGAACGCACCCCCGCGACCGCTGGCGGGTGGACGACATCTGACATCCCTGCGGGTGTGCTTGTCATGTACAACGAGAGCGGCCCGTGCCGATGGATCACCGAGAAGACGACGCGCAAGTACGCAGCAGAGGACGCGAACCACTACAACATCCACATCATCGCCGTGCTACCAGCAACCCCACCCGTGGAGGCCGCACCGTTCAAGGCGACGTACGAGCGCACCCGCACGCACCTGGAGCGTGAGCTCGCCCACCTCGGCGCGCGCGACGTGCTGCCCGAAGCCGACTGCGATCCGTCACAGGTGCGGCTCGATGGGCAGCTGCGCAGCTCCGCCAAGCTGCGCGGCCCGGCGTGATCATCACGTGCTCGGTCGGTGGTGACGTGTACCGGTTCCCGTGCGACCGGTTCAAGCACTGGGATGACAACCTGCGCGCGATCTCACTGACGCTGGAGCGCATGCGCGCCGTGGACCGCTACGGCGTGACCCTGAACAAGCAGCAGTATGCCGGCTTCAAGGCGCTGCCGGCGCAGGAGGAAGTGGCATGCTGACCACCACCGCGCTGTCACAGCGCCTGCTGACCGCCAAGGCCGTGCAGACCATGTTCTTCGCGGACGACACCGGGAAGCCGGTCGTTTCCGTCGAGTGGATCCTCGCCAACGTGCCGCGCGTGCAGCTGTCGAAGAAGGTCGTGCGATTCCGCGCGGACGACGTCGAGCTGTTCCTGGCGTCAAAGGTACGCGCCGCATGATGGCGCCCTATCCGCAGATCCGTCGCCGACTCGCCGCCTTCGGGATCGATCGCTTGAAGCTCTCGACCTTCAGCCACGACAAGCGCGTCGTCCGGCGCATGGAAGCGCAGGTCGATGCCCTGATCGCCGATCATCAGGTGGCGGTGCTGCGCGCGCTCGCCACGGGCGTCATCACGCTCCCGATGCTCGATGACTACGCGCGCTCCGCGCCGCTCACCGGTGCCGGGCTCACGGTGCTGGTGCGCGGCGTGGTGCGGCTGACCGATGCGCTCGACGAAATCTTCCCCGATGAGACGTCCCGCTATCGCCTCAGCTTTCGGCGTGTGCTGGCGGTGGCGCCTGACGCCCTCGTGCGGGACCTCATCACGCTCGACTGGTCTGGTATCGTCGACGCCTGCACGTCGGTGGCGGATGCTTGGCATCTGCGCCGCGCGCTCTCGCGCTTCCTGACGCTGTGGTACGGCGGCAAGCATGTGCAGGCGCGGCACGATGTGCTGGCCGTGTTCCCGTCATTGCCGGCCGAGGAAGAGCGCGTCCCGGAGATCACGCCAGCGCTGTTCGCCTTGATCGTGCATGCCGCACGCGCGGACCTCCGCGCCACGTTCGTCACGCTGGCGGCGACCGGTCTGCGCGTCGGCGAGTATCTCCGCCTGCAGCCTGAGCACCTGAACCACGCGACGCACACCATCCGCGTGCCGGGCACGAAGACGGCGGCGGCGAAGAAGCCGATCAGCGTGGACGCAGCGCTGTGGCCCGTCGTCGTCGCCGCCGTGCCTTCGCCGCTCCGGTATCGCCGCCTCAACATGGAGTGGCGTGCCGCGCTGTTCGTGGCAGGCGCCGGGCCAGAACACCGCCTGCACGACCTGCGACACGCGCATGGCCAGTGGGCCATCGACGGCGGTGCCGCCGAGTCCCGCGTGCAGCGCAGCCTCCGGCACACGAATGCGGCGATGACCCGCCGCTACACCATGACCGACGACACCCGCGCGGTGTCCTCGGCCCTTCTAACCGCTCTCGCGCCCGCCCTTGCGAGCGCCACCACCGAGGACGCATGACCTGCCACACTGGGCCCCAAGTGGGCCATGTCCCGAGTGGGGATCGAACCCACGACCTACGGATTAAAAGAACCTACGCGCACAACCGGCGACCAGCCCGCATCGCACGGCTTCGGGCGCGCTTCGGCGGTGACCGCATGTCGTCGCAGACCCCGAACCGCGCCCGAAATGGCAGCGACTGGGCCCTGACTGGGCCTGCGTTCGGTGGTGCGTCATGAGCGCCATTACCGGACGCTCCGGTCTGTGCCCGGGTGACTGCCTCGCGATTCTGGCGCAGCTGAACGGCCACCGGAAGAAGGGTCGCCACGTGCACGAGCTGCCGCGCCGTGCGAAGGCGGACGCCGAAGACATGCTCGACGCCGTGCGCGGCTACATGAATGTCGACCCGCACGTCGGGCCGATGCTCGAGGCGGCAGTTGAGATGGTCGAGCAGGCGGTCGCCGCGGGTGCGCTGGGCGCACTGCAACAGATGGATCTGCGCACGATCGGCAACTTCCTGCGCGTCGTGCCGCCCACCCAGAGGCCTCGCTGATGGCGACGCGACGGATCCCGGCCCGGCCGGACGACGTGCGCACCGCCCTCGAGGAGTCGCGCGAGTACTTGGCGAAGAAGCATGCCGACGGCAACCCCGTGCTGCTGCCGAGCGTGGCGGTGGCGGATCTGCTGGTGACGTTGACGCGTGCGTCGGAGGCGCTGACATGATCGACATGGCGACAGAACAGCGGCGCCGGTCGATCCCGCTCGACGCCTCGCAGCTGCCGCGCGCCATCGATGCTGAGGCCGGGCTGGTCGCGTCGGCATTGGACGATCATCAGTCACGCGAGCTCCTGCTGGCGCTGCCGGCCGGCGCGATCACGGTGCCGTCGTACGTGCCGCTGGTGGCGCTGATGCGCGCCGCCCAGGCGGACGGGGTGCCGTGTGATCGCATCGCGCTGCTGGAGCGGGCCCGCGGGCTCGGGATGGATGGCGACGCGCTGTTCGAAACCATGCGCGACATCGAGGAGGCGGCGGAGTGGAGCTGGTCCGATGCCAGCGCCAAGCTGCTGCGCGACCGGTACGAGCAGCGGGTCGTGATTCAGCGGGTGCATGCGACGCTCGAGCTGATGGTGACGAAGCCGGATGACGCCCCGCGCACGGCACGCGCGCTGGTCGAATCGCTTCTCGACTTCTCCGCCAAAGATGCGCCCGGATTTCGGCACGCCGCCGAGGCCCTCCGTGATGCGTACGCCGTCGCCAAGCAGCGCGCGGCAGGCGATCCCGCGGGGTCGATCACGACCGGGGTGGCGCAGCTGGATGGCGACGACGTCGGCGGGCTCGAGGCCGGCGACCTCGTGACCTGGCTGATGGTCAGCGGGCACGGAAAGACGGCGGCGGCTGAACTCATCGGGCTCCGCGCGGCACTGGCCGGGACGGGGGTCGGGTTCTTCTCGGCCGAGATGAAGGACGAACAGGTGGCACGCCGCTGGGGCGCACTCTTCACGGGCATCCCGTTTCAGAAGCTGAAGTCGTGGGACCTGCATGCGGCTGACCAGGCGCGCGCGCACTACGCCGAGGGCGTGATTCAGCAACTGCCGCTCTACGTCGATGATCAGGGCACGCCGTCGCTGGCGCACGTCGTCGCGCAGTCCCGTCGCCTGCTGGCGCGCGATCCGCGCGTGAAGATCCTGATGGTGGATTACGTCACGCTGATCCAGAGCGGCGGCAACACGGAAGTCGAGTCGGTGATGCGGACTGCGCGTGCGCTCAAGCGACTCGCCAAGGAACTCAAGGTCGTCGTGATCGGCCTGTGCCAAGTCGATGCGAAGGCCGTGGAGAAGCTCGATCCCGACGAGCAGATGCCGCAGGCCAATCAGGCCAGCTGGTCGCAGGAGCTCCGCAACCAGAGCGACATCATGATCTGCGGCTATCGCCCAGGCGAGGCGTGGCGACAGAAGACCGGACAGCGAAAGGAAGACTATGTCGGCCGCTTCAGTGCGCAGAAGACGCGCAACGCCGCCGGCGGATCATGGACGTGGTCGTGGCATGGGCCGACGATGGCGTTCGATCACGGCTGCTGGGCCACCTTTGATGCGATGCTGCAGGGAGATGCACGATGAGAAGAAACCGATACGACCAGTCCGAGAAGCCACCGGAACCGAAAAGCGCGGCCGAGGTGCTGTACCGGACCGCATCGCTCTCGGCGCAGTGCAAGTACTTCCTGTATCAGTTGGCACCGCGAGGAGACGGGCACGTCGGCATGACGCTGGACGCAGACGACCACGCGCGCCTTCGCAAGCTGCTGGTGCGCTGCGCCACTGAGCTGCGAGGACGCGCCAAGTGAACTGGATCAAGATGGCGGTCTCGATGAAAGGAGACCCCAGCGTGCATGGCATCGCGAAGGACTGTTGCAAGCATGACATCGCGAAAGCCATTGGCCACCTGCAGTGTTTCCTCTCGGAACTGCCGGCGCATGCCCGTGACGGCAACCTGTCCGACGTCGATGCGATGACCGTCGAGCAATGGGCGCTCTGGACCGGCAAGCGTGGCGCGTTCAATGAGGCGGTGCGCAAGCACCTCTGCGAACGCGATGTGCTGCGCTCATGGGACAAGCACAACGGGGCAGCAATCCGCGAGAACGATGCAGCCCGCGAACGCATGCGACTGAAGCGCGAAACTGAACGCAAAGAGAAAAACGAGCCGTCGCCACCCGAACGCAAGGGCAAGCGTTCGCCCGACCGTTCCCCAAACGTTCCCCAAACGTTCGCTTCTGA
>JAYWIJ010000009.1:0-5508 GCA_043788935.1 Gemmatimonadaceae bacterium
TGCGGTGCGCCGTGATCGAATGGATCAAAGGGTCAGACCCTTTGATCGCCGGCGCGCCCGATCATGGTGTCTGACCCTCTGATCCGCATTTTCCCCGATCAAGGTCTCTGACCCTTTGATCGCAGTCAGACGGCGGAGAACGGAAACGCGCCTCCCTGGGGTTTCGGCACGAACCCGGAGTCGTGAGCTTTCAGGAACCATGACTGACGAACTGAAAGACATCACGATCATCGGCGCCGGCCCGACGGGCCTGTATGCGCTCTTCTATGCAGGTATGCGCGGCGTCTCGGCACAGATCATCGATGCGCTGCCGCAGGTGGGGGGGCAGCTGGCTGCGCTCTACCCGGAGAAGCTGATCTTCGACGTCGCAGGCTTCCCGCGTGTGCTGGCCAAGGACCTGGTGACCGGTCTCACCGATCAGGCGGCGCAATTCGGCAACCCGATGCACCTGAATCGCACCGTCACGGGGCTCGACGAGGTGGACGGGCACTTCGTGGTCCGCACCAGCGACGGCGACTTCCCGACCAAGTCCGTGCTGATCGCCGGCGGCATCGGGGCGTTCTCGCCGCGCAAGCTGCCGCAGACGGCCACGCACCCGTGGTACGGCCGTGGCATCGACGACGTGGTGCTGGATCCGGCGCGCTACACGAACAAGCGCGTGCTGATCGTGGGCGGCGGCGACAGTGCCTTCGACTGGGCCCAGCAGCTGCGCCCGCGCGCACTGTCGGTGACGCTGATCCATCGGAGCGACCGCTTCCGCGCACACCAGGCCACGGTGGACGACGTGCTGGCAGCGGCGGTGGCGGGCGACAAGACCGACGTGCTGACGTTCCACGAGGTGCAGGAGATCGTGTCAGCCGACGGTGGGAAGCTGTCGGGGGTGGTGATCCGCGCCACCAAGGACAAGACGACGCGCACCATCGATTGCGACGTGGTGCTGCCGATGCTCGGTTTCGTGAGCGACATGGGTGCGCTGGCCGAGTGGGGCCTGAGCCTCGAAAAGGACGAGATTCAGGTGACGTCGCAGATGGAGGCGGGGCGCGCCGGTATCTACGCAGCCGGCGACATCACGACCTATCCGGGGAAGCTCAAGCTGATCTCGGTCGGCTTCGGTGAAGCGGCGACGGCGGTGAACCAGGCGGTGCACTGGATCTACCCGGAGAAGAAGGTGTCGCCGGGGCATTCGTCCAACCTCGCGATCTTCGGGCAGACGGCGGACTGAATTTCGCTCGCAGCACACGACGAAAACCGCCTGATGGAGAGGCGCAGCGAGACGCAGAACACGCGGCGTTGACTGAGGGAACAGCGCTCCGCGAGGTGCCGCTGTTCCGTCGCCTTCAACCGGGCCCCTGTACGCGTCGGCGTACAGCCGTTCCCGTTCGCGCCGATGTCAGGGTGCGCGTGATTCGAGCGCCTTCACGCGTGCGCCGAGCGCGGAGACGTCGGCGGCGAGGGCAGCCAGCGACGGTGGCGATCCGGGAGCCGCTGCGGAGATGGTCACACTGCGCGCGACGACCGGCGCGGACGCCGCATCGCGCCGTCGACCTGCCGCGAGCCGAAAGAGCGTGCGACCGATGGCGCCAAGCCAGACGGCGTTGAACAGTCGCTCGCTCAGTGAACGGCGGAACGGGCTGGCGAACAGAATGGCGATCGCGAGGGCGGCGGCCAGAAACGCGGCGAAGACCGTGATCGCACCGGCGCGTCCCGTTACGCTGATCGATCCGTTCAAACCTCCGCCCCGTTTCAGCACGAACAAGGTCACGAGCTGCCACACGAGGATGCCCCAGGCAAGCAGGACCCTGCGTTTGCGACGCTTGACGGCTACGGCGTCTGCCATCCGACGCGCGCGCTCGTCGTCCTTTTCGCTCAGCGTGAGTGCGAGCAGGCGCTGTACCTCATTCGCGGCGTAGCCGGAGCCGACCAGACGTCGGACCTCGCGCAGCGCGCCGAGCGCCCCGACCCACGCGGTCGCGCCGACGATCAGCGAAAGGGCGAGCAGATTGCCATCCCTCTTTTCGCTGCTGTTGTCGAGCACAATGGCTAGGCCGCGGCCGAAGAGCACGATCGCCAGAAGCCCGCGGATCGTGGACGAATTCAGTTCCGGTGCCAGCAGTCGGATCGCCACCGGGAGTTCCGGCGCCGTGAGCTGCGCGGCGTCCAGTGCCTCGACGAGCGCCTCCGCGCTGGCGAAGCGGTCGTCGGCTTCCTTGGCGCAGCACTGATCGATCACGTGGCCGAGTGACGCGGGCACATCCGGACGCACCGACGCCAGCGGCGGAATCGCCTCGGTCAGCTGCTTCACCAGGATCCGCTGCGTGGTCTCGCCGGTGACAGCGGTGCGGCCAGACAACCCGAACCACATCACGAGCCCGAGGGAGTACAGATCGGCGCGACCGTCCACCGCCTCACCGGCGGCCTGCTCGGGGCTCATGTACTCCGGCGTCCCCACCACTTCACCGAACCGCGTGAGGCCCGGCTTCTCGGCGACGGGCGTGATGGCGCGTGCGATGCCGAAATCCATGACCAGGGCGCGGCCCGTCGCACGCTCGATCATGATGTTGTCCGGCTTGATGTCGCGATGGACGACGCCGCGGCCATGGGCGTAGGCCAGCGCGTAGCCGACGTCGGTCATCAGGCGGACGGCATCGCGGCGAGACAGCGGGCCTTCGCGCGCGACCCGTCCGGCCAGTGACTCGCCTTCGACGAAGCCCATCGCGAAGGCCAGCAGGTCGTCGGACTCCTCGATCGCGAACACGGGCACGATGTTCGGGTGCGAGAAGCCGGCCGACATGCGCGTTTCGCGGAGAAAACGCTCGCGCAGTTCCGGGACTGCGGCGAATTCCGGTGGCAGCACCTTGAGTGCCACCGGGCGGTCGAGCCGGCGGTCGCGCGCGAGGTACACCGCGCCCATGCCGCCGCGACCGAGCTCGCGCTCGATCAGGTAGCGGTCACCGAACTTCTGGCTGAGGGCCGCAAGATCCTCACTCATCTCGACTCCATCGTGCGGGAGAACTGCTCGGGAGTCGCGCGGGTTCGACACCGTCGACGCGTGGTGCCTGCGCGCCTCTGGACGAGCGCCACGCGCGCAGTCTGGAATATGAGCTAACCCGTTGTCCTCAAAGCGCGTACGTCGTTGACACGGGGCGCCGCAGCCGTGAACTTACGGCCGGTTCACACGGGGTGCCAACCGTATCCGTCGCGCCATGTCGCGCGGCACCGTCATTCGTTCCCTCGGTCTGCACACTGCCGCCGCGCATCGCCACTCTTTTCCGCTCCACCGCCCGTGCGGTACACCAGGTCCGGCGGTGTCTGCGCTCCGTCGCGGTGTGTCTCGGACTGGCGACCCCGCAGCTGCTGCCAGCCCAGCGCGCGGCCTGTGATCCCGCCGAGCTGCAAGTGCGGTCGCTCGCGTTCACCGGCAACCGCGCCTTCACCGACGGACAGCTCGGTGGCGTGATCGCGCTGACGGCGTCGGAAGTGCTGAGCCGCGTGGCGTTGATCGGCGGCGTATTCGGCGAGACGCGCTGCGGAAATCCGGGTCTGGTGGCCATCGATCGCGCGCGGCTCGTGATCTACTACCGCCGCCGCGGCTATCCCGACGTGCAGGTGGACACGACCGTGCAGCGCAGCGGACGCGTGATGGATCTGCGCTTCGTCATCCGCGAAGGCCGCGTCACCACGATCGACACACTGCGCGTGAGTGGCGTCGAGCGCATCGCCGAGCGTGACCGGCTGGTGCGCGGACTGCCGACCGGTCAGGGCGCGCCGTTCGATCAGTACCTGCTGGAGCAGAGTCGCGATTCACTCCGGCGACGCCTGTCGGACGTGGGGTACCCCTACGCGCAGGTGCTGCTGGCGACGGATGTGCTGCGCGGTGCCGATGCCGATTCCACGCGACGCACGGCGGTGGTGGAGTTCTCGGTGCGTCCGGGGCCGTTCGTGACCATCGGCAGTGTCGTCGTGAATGCCGTGCCACGCGAGGGCCGGAAACAGGAGATCCCGTCGGAGGTGGTGAAGCGCCTCGTCGGGCTGCGCGCAGGCCAGCGCTACCAGCAGAACGACGTGGAACGCGGTACGCGCGCGCTCTATCTCACCGATGCGTATCAGCAGGTGCGCATCGAGCCGCGACTGCTCGATTCGCTGGCGTTCAGCCGCGATTCGACGCGCGTGGATGTGGTGGTGAACGTCGCGGAGCGCTTCATGCACAGCCGCACGCTCAGCACCGGCTTCGGTACGCTCGACTGTTTCCGCACGCAGTTGCAGTACACCGATCGCAACCTGCTCGACCGTGCACGACGGCTGGAAGTGACCGCGCGCGTCAGCAAGATCGGCGTTGGAACACCGACTGACTATTCGTGGGCCGACGGAATCTGTGGCGCCGTGGCGAACGGCAGTGATCCCTACAGCGACGCGTTGAATTACTACGTCGGCGCCACATTGCGGCCGCCGGTGGGCCCGGGCGGATTGAGAATCCCCGAAGTGACGCTGTATCGCGAAGTGCGCGGCGAATATCGTGCGTATCGACGCACCACCGAGATCGGCGCCATCTCGAGCGTGACGCTGCAGGCCGCGCCGCGACTGCCTGTGACGCTGGCGTACGATCTCAGCTTCGGCAAGACGGAGGCGCAGCCGGCGCTCTTCTGCTCGGTGCTGAATCGCTGTGCGCCCGAGGACCGCCGCGTCTTCGAGACCACACGACGACTCGCGGTGATCGGCGCGAACTTCAGTCGCGACCGCACCGACGATCCGATCAACCCGCGGCATGGATCGTTCACGCGGCTTGCCATCAGGCATGCCTCACCCGTCACACTCTCCGACTCGGCGTTCCAGTTCAGCAGCGCCGTGCTCGACGCGAGCAAGTTCTGGGCGCTCGGCTTCGGCACCACGCTGGCCGTGCGACTGCAGCTCGGCGCGGTGTTCGGCAGCAGCAACCGCCTGGTGCCACCGCAGGAGCGGTTGTACGCCGGCGGTCCCACCACGGTGCGTGGTTTTCGGCAGAACGAGCTGGGGCCGGTGGCGTACGTGGTGGGCCCGGATACCACCATCGCATCGCAGCGGTTCGTGCGCATCCCGCTGCCCTCGTTGCCCAGCGATACGGCGCGGTTCTACTATGAACTGAATCCATCGGTGCAGCCGTTCCGCGTCGTGCCGGTGGGTGGCAACGTTGTGGCGGTGGGCAATGTGGAGCTGCGCGTGCGCAGCCCCTTCCTGCCGACGCTCCTGCAGTGGACGCTGTTCACCGACTTCGGCCAGGTGTACAGCCGCAGTGGCAGTGATGCGAGCCTGCGCATCAACTCGCTTCGCACCACGCCGGGCATCGGGGCGCGCATCTTCTCGCCGATCGGGGTGGTTCGCCTCGACTTCGGCTACAACGATTATGCGCCGCGTGCCGGTGCCGCCTACTTTAACGAGCTGCCGCGCGCCGATGGTTCGCAGGCGCTGCTCTGCGTGAGCCCCGGCAACAACATCATTGCCCGCGAGCGCACCGAAGTGGACCGCGACGGCCGG
>JAYWIJ010000010.1:0-5503 GCA_043788935.1 Gemmatimonadaceae bacterium
TAGCTGCGCGCTGGCTCGCACCGGCATTGCCTCATGCTGGGGCGACAACGGCGGCGGACAGCTTGGGGATAGCACCGAGATTTCGCGCTCGTCGCCGACGCTGGTGAAGGGAGCCCCGCGCTTCGTGCTCCTCGAAGCAGGGGATGCGCACACCTGCGGCATCGATGTCTCGGCGGCGCTCTGGTGTTGGGGAGACAATGCCTTTGGGCAGCTGGGTGATGGCACCACGACGCGGCGTCGCGCGCCGGCACGCGCCACCTCATCAGCATTGGCGGTGCAGTTGTCCTCGGGTGGTTTGCATGGCTGTGCCCTGACCTCGACCGCGAGCCTGCAGTGCTGGGGGGCCAATGCCGATGGGCAGCTTGGAGATGGCACGCAGACGGGGCGTGCCACACCGGTGGCAGTGAGTGCCCCTGGCACGCGGTTTGTGCGCCTTGGTGCGGGCTTCCGGCACACCTGCGCCGCCGGCGCGACGGGGCAGGGGTGGTGCTGGGGTGCAAATACCTCTGGGCGCCTTGGCGATGGCTCAGTCACGACCCGCCTGACGCCCGCGGCAGTCGCTGGCGCTGCCGACTACGCCAGTGTGTTGGCAGGCGCCTCCTTCTCGTGTGGGCTCACCGTCGCTGGGCAGGCGCGCTGTTGGGGCGCGAACAGTTTCGGTCAGCTTGGGGATGGCACCACCACCGATCGGCTCGTCCCGACATCAATCGTGAATCCAGGAGTGCTCGGGGTTCCGTGAATGGTGCCGATGGTTGATATCGCTGGTGGCGTGCGCCCGCCAGCGCGGCTTCCCTGCTACGTCCACTCGAGCGTCCTCCTGATGCCGACAAACCGTGACAAAAATCGAAGTCATCTAATCGCGTGACGCGTCGATACCCCTGAGCAGGCAGCACCCTCGAGCAATCGGCTGCTCGACGCATCGCTGCCGGCCCTCTGCTCAGGACCCAATCGATGTCTCGTGTCCCGCTCGCACAGCCGCTCCGCCGGGGTGCTGCATTCGTGCTCTGCGCCGCAATGCTGAACGCCTGCAGCGCCGACGCGCCGGTCGCGCCGTCGTTCGCCGACGCCGAGCCGCGATCGCCGCACGACGCGATGGCCTTTTCCGCATCGGTCAACGTGAGCAGGCGAACGGTGACGGTCACCCCACCACCGCGCGGCGCAACCATCGCCACGCCGTCGATTGCACGGTTCGATGCGCCTTCGCTGTCACTGCTTGGCGGAGACGTCATCGGACTTGTGGCGTCGAATGTCCGGATTTCACCGGTCGGTGCGTTTGCGCCAAACAAGATCCGCGTCACCTTCGACGTTGCCATCGATATCCGCCTGCCGACGCTCGCGCTGACTGTTCCGTCCTGGCCGGAGCCGCCGGTGCCCGAGGTGATCCTCTTTCCGCTCACCGGCGCAACCATCGCGTCACCGGGCAGCGCCAATGGTACCGGCAACATGGTGGAGGTCACGCAACCGAGTCGTGGTACCGTCACAGCATCGCGCGACTGGAACGGCACCGGCGCTTCCGGGAGCGGTGCGCCCTACAACTTCTTCACCAACGCGCCATGCACCGCAGCGGCGTCGCCCGACTGCTTCCGCTGGATCGCCTTCGGCACGCGTCTCGAACCGGTTGGCCCGCGCACCACACGCACCATCGGCTTCGACATGGATGCGTCCGTCGCACAATTCCGGACGCGCATGATCGTCGCAGCCGATCTCGTCCCCGCTGCGACGATCGCGCCGTAGCGGCATCTCCAGCAACGACGAAGCCGGCCACAGCAACACCACGCTGCGACCGGCTTCATTGGTACCGCCGTCAGATCAGACGGCGAGCGCCGGATAGTCGGTGTACCCCTTCTCGCCCGGCGTGTAGAAGGTCGCGAAATCCGGCGCGTTCAGTTCCGACCCCGTATGCAATCGTGCGACGAGATCCGGCGTGGCCAGCGCCGGTCGCCCGAACGCCACCAGATCCGCCGCACCCGACGCCAGCACCGACTCGGCCTGCTCGCGCGACGCGAAACCACCCGACGCGATGAACGTGCCGCCGAATGCCGCCTTCAACCGGGCCGGTAGTCCGGTCGGCAGTGCGGGCGCACCCATCGACTCGTGGTTCACGAGGTGCAGGTAGGCGATGCCATGTGCACCGAGTGCGGTGGCGAGCGCCAGGAACTGCGCGTCCACACCATCGAACGTGCCCATGGCGTTGAAGGTACCGTGCGGCGAGATCCGCACGCCCACGCGGTCGGCGCCGATCGCCTCTGCCGTCGCCTTCACCACCTCGAGCAGGAGGCGACTACGATTGTCGGCCGAGCCGCCGTAGACGTCGGTGCGCGTGTTGAGATTCGCGTTCAGGAACTGCTCCAGCAGGTAGCCGTTCGCGGCATGCAGTTCAATGCCATCGAACCCGGCGGCGACCGCGTTCTTCGCCGCGATCACGAACTCCGCGATTACCGTCGTGATCTCCGCTTCGGTGAGCGCATGCGGTACAGGTACCGGCTGCATCGCCTCGGCGTCCGTCCAGAGCGGCTCGGGCAGCGCGGTGGCGACCGAGCTGACGATGCGCGTGCCTGCGGGCATGTTGGCGGGATGCGATGCACGGCCGGTGTGCATCAGCTGCGCGAAGATGTGCCCCCCGGCCGCATGCACGGCTGCCGTCACCGGCTTCCATGCTTCCACCTGTTCGGCTGAATACAGGCCGGGGATGCGGGCGTAGCCGGCACCGTCAGCAGCGGGCGCCGTCCCTTCCGTGATGATGAGACCGATCGATGCGCGTTGCGCGTAATACTCGATCATGATCGGCGTCGGGATGTGCTCGGCGGTGGCACGATTGCGCGTCATGGGCGCCATCACGACGCGATTGCCCAGGGTGATGCGGCCAAGCTGAAACGGTTCGAACAGCATGTGTGTATCCTGATCACGGAGATGAATCACGTACACGCTGACTCATGCCATGTGCATGGACGCGTGCTTCTCCAGTGAAGATATGTTGCCCGGAGCACGCTGCATTGCACTGACGCGCTCGTTACGCGTCAACCGCGCTCGGCCATCGCGGTCATGCGCTTTACCCGGTCCGACAGCTTCTCGGAACTGAGCCGTGCGCGCGTGCGGTCAACCAGCAACGGAAACGACAGCGGCGTGGGCAGCTCCACGTCAACCAGACGCACGGTGCTCGCACTCAACCGACGCAACGTCGCACCGATGCGACTCGCCTCCAGCTGCCGCTCCAGCACCTCACGCTCGGCCTGAAGCAACAGCAGGTTCTCGGGGTCGTACTTCGCGAACACGTCGTACAGCAACCCGCTCGACGCCTGCACCTGCTTCATCGATTTGGACTGACCTGGAAATCCCTGAAAGATCAGCCCCGCCACGCGCGCGATCTCACGGAACTGTCGGCGTGCGAGTTCCGCAGCATTCAGCGACTCGGTGATGTCGTGCAGCAGATGCTGCGTACTGAGCAGACCTGACTCCAGCGCCTCTTCGATCGGTGCACGCTCCGGTGACAGCAGCTCGAACCCGTAGTCGTTACACGCGAAGCTGAACGTGATCGGTGCGTGCTGCGCGATGCGATACGCGAACAGCGCCGCCAACCCTTCATGCACCAGCCGCCCGTCGAACGGATAGACGAAGAGGTGATGCCCCTCCTTCGTGTCGACTCGCTCGATCAGCAGTTCGTCCGTGGCGGGAATCAGCGATCGCTCGGCCTGTACCAGCATGATGCCGCGCACGGCGCGCATCTCCGGACTGTCGTACGTGCCGACTCGCGCCTCCTCGAGCTTGTCACGCACCGCCAGCGACAGCTCGGTGGACAGCGGCATCCGCGATCCCTGCCAGCTGGGGACCGCACCATTACTGGTGCGCGCCTTCCGCACCCACGCGGTGAGATCCTTCACGCGCACGAATTCAAGCGCACGACCGGCGAAGATGAACCGGTCTTTCGGCTTGAGCCGAGCGATGAAACTCTCTTCGATGGTGCCAAGTCGCCCGCCGGTCAGGAAACGTACCGCGAGCGCCGTGTCACTGACGATGGTGCCGATGCTCATGCGGTGCCGCTGCGCCACGCGCTTGTCGGTCACGAAGTAGTGCCCGTATTCGTTCACCACGCGTGAGTACTCGGGATACGCCCGCAGTGCTTCACCGCCGCGCGTGATGAAGTCCAGCACCCAGTCCAGCTCCGCGTCGGTGATCTGCCGGTACGCGCGCGTGGTTTGTAACTCCGCCAGAATCTCCGGCCGCGTGAATCCGCCACCGATCGCCCGCGTCACGAGATGCTGCGACAACAGATCGAGTGGACGGTCGACGGGATCGCGACTCTCGATCTTGCCGTCGCGGATGGCATCACGTGCCGCCGCCACTTCCACCAGCTCGAACGCGTGCGTGGGCACGCACACCACCTGCGACACGCGCCCCGGCGAGTGGCCCGACCGGCCCGCACGCTGCAGCAAGCGCGCGACCCCTTTCGGGCTGCCGATCTGCATCACGAGGTCCACCGGCGCAAAATCGACACCGAGGTCCAGTGACGACGTCGCCACCACCGCGCGGAAGCGCCCGGATTTGAGCCCCTCCTCGGCCACTGCACGCTGCGCCTTGTCCAGCGACCCGTGATGGATGGCGACGGTCTCCAGCCAGTCGGGACGCTCCGTCAGGATCGACTGATACCAGATCTCGCACTGCGAGCGCGTGTTGGTGAAAATGATCGCCGAGCGCGACGCCTCGATCCGCTCGATGACCTGCGGCAGGAGCTTCGTGTTCAGGTGACCGGCCCACGGAAATCGCTCCATCTCCTCGGGGATCAGTGACTCCACGAGGATCTCCTTCGGCACGATGCCGCGAACGAGGACGCCGGGGTTGGCAGCGCCGTCGTCGCCGAAACCGAGCAGTGTCTCGCACGCCACATCGAGATTGCCCAGCGTGGCCGACAGTCCCCACGTGCGCATGGCAGGGCAGAGTGTACGCAGCCGCGCCAGCGCGAGCTCCACCTGCACACCGCGCTTGGTCGCCATGAGCTCATGCCACTCGTCCACGATCACGCACTGCAGCGTCTCGAAGAGCGTATCCTGATCATCGCGGCAGAGCAGCAGCTCGAGCGACTCCGGGGTGGTGATCAGCGCGCTCGGCAAACGTTCACGCTGCGCACGGCGCACCTTCTCGGTGGTGTCGCCCGTGCGCGTCTCGATGCTCCACGGAATGCCGAGTGCCTCGACGGGAGCGCGCAGCGCGGCTTCCGTATCGGCAGCGAGCGCGCGCAGCGGTGTGATCCAGAGCACCTGCAGCGGCGCATGCGACGCACGCTTCTTCTGCGCCGTCGCCGCGGGGTTCGCGTCGAGCCACGATTGCACGGGGCCGATCCAGGCCGCGTACGTCTTGCCGGTGCCCGTCGCAGCGTGAATCAGTCCTGACTTGCCTTGCGCGTACGCCGACCACACGTCGCGCTGAAACGTGAACGGCTCCCAGCCGTTCTGCGCGAACCACGCGTCGAGCGCACCTGTCGGAACCGTCGCAGGCGGCACTTCATCGT
>JAYWIJ010000011.1:0-21563 GCA_043788935.1 Gemmatimonadaceae bacterium
CTTCCATGACCATGACCGACGGACAGCCCAGCACCCCCGACGCCGCCCCGACCGCGGACGAGTTGCCGACCACCTATCGCGCGGCCGACGTGGAGTCGGCGCTGTACGCGCGCTGGCAGGCCGCAGGCACCGACGTCGCCCGCGCCGCACGGGTCGATCGCACCGGCGGCGCGCGCCAGCCGTACACCATCGTGATGCCGCCGCCGAACGTGACGGCCATCCTGCACGTGGGTCATGGGCTGAACAACACGGTGCAGGACGTGCTGATCCGGTGGCGCCGCATGGCGGGCGACGAGGTGCTCTGGCTGCCGGGCACCGATCACGCCGGCATCGCCACGCAGAACGTGGTGGAGAAGCAGCTCGCGGCCGAAGGTTCATCGCGACAGGCGCTGGGCCGCGAGGCCTTCGTGGCCCGTACCGCACAGTTCGTGGAAACCACAGGCGGGCAGATCCTCGATCAGCTGAAAGCGATCGGCGCCAGCTGTGACTGGACGCGCACTGCCTACACCCTCACCGAACCGATGTCGGCGGCGGTGACGGAAGCGTTCGTGCGACTGTTCGAGAAGGGGCTCGTGTATCGCGGTCATCGCGTGATCCACTGGTGCCCGCGCTGCATGACGTCGCTCTCCGACGAAGAGGCGGAGTTCAACGACACGCAGGGTGCGATGTACCACATCCGCTACCACCTCGCCGACGATCCGCCTCGCAGCATCGTGGTGGCCACCACCCGCCCCGAGACGCTGCTGGGTGACGTGGCGGTGGCGGTGAACCCCACCGACGAGCGCTACACCGACCTGCTCGGCCGCGAACTGCTCTTGCCGATCAACGGCGTGCGCATTCCGGTCATCGCCGACGACTACACCGACGCGGCGTTCGGCACGGGTGCGGTGAAGATCACGCCGGCGCACGATCCGAACGACTTCGAAGTGGGCATGCGGCACAAGCTCGCGACGCCCGTGATCATGGATGCCGAGGCGCGCATGAACGGCGTCGGTGATGCCGTGGATCGCGTGCCGCCGGAGCTCCGCGGCGTCGATCGGTTCGAGGCCCGCGAGCGCATCGTGAACATGCTGCGCGACATGGGCGCGCTGGTGAAGATCGAGCCGCATGCGCACTCGGTGCGACACTGCTATCGCTGCGACACGGTGGTGGAGCCACGCCTCAGCGATCAGTGGTTCGTGAAGATGGCGCCGCTGGCCAAGCCTGCGCTCGAAGCGGTGCGCACCGGTCGCATCCGCATCATGCCGGAGCGCTGGGAAGCGGTGTACATCAACTGGCTCGAGGGCATTCGCGACTGGAACATCTCGCGACAGCTCTGGTGGGGCCACCGTGTGCCGGTGTACTACTGCGACGCCTGCGGCACTGCGCCCAAGGCCTCACGCACGCCGATCACGACCTGCAGCGAGTGCAACGCACCGGTGCGGCAGGACGACGACGTGCTCGACACCTGGTTCTCGAGCTGGTTGTGGCCGATCAGCACGATGGGCTGGCCCAACGAGAAGTCCGACGACCTGAAGGCCTTCTACCCTGGCGACGTGCTGGTGACGGCGCCGGACATCCTGTTCTTCTGGGTGTCGCGCATGATCATGAGCGGCTACGAGTTCATGGGCGATGCGCCGTACCACACGGTGTACTTGCACGGCACCGTGCGCGACATGCAGCATCGCAAGATGTCCAAGTCGCTGGGCAACGGCATCGACCCGCTGGACGTGGTGCGGCTCTACGGCGCCGACTCGCTGCGGTGGACGATGGTGGCCGGGATGGGACTTGGTGTCGATGTGCTGCTTGATCCGACGGACCTCGAGAAGAGTTTCGCGCCGGGGCGCAATTTCCTCACCAAGCTCTGGAACATCGGGCGTTTCCTGCTCACGAAGGTGGGCACCGACGCGGTGCAGCCGTTGTCGGCCATCGCGGCCGATTCGCTGACCATTGCCGACCGATGGATCCTCGACCGTCTGGATGGCGCGATTGCTGACGCCAACGCCGCACTGGGTCCGGTGCGTCCGGGGCCGAGCGGCGTGTGGAGCCAGGCGGAACGCACGATGGGCATGCGACTCGACGCGTATGCCGATGCGGGACGACGCTTCGTGTGGAACGAACTCGCCGACTGGTATCTCGAGACCGTCAAGCCGCGGCTTGCGGCTGGCGGTGCCGATGCCGACGTGGCGCGCGCGGTGCTGGTGCACTGCTTCGACAACGCGCTGCGACTGCTGCAGCCGGTGATTCCGTTCATCACTGAAACACTCTGGGCCAAGCTGCCGCCGATCGCTGATGATTCGTCGCGCGGTGGTGACTTCCTCTGCACGTCGGCGTGGCCCGAGGGTCGCGGCGCGTCGGCCAGTGGTGATGCGTTCGAGCTGGTGCGCAACGCCACGCTCGCCATCCGCCAGATCCGCAACGAGTACAAGGTGAAGCCCGGCAAGTCCGTCGAGGTGACGCTCGTGGCGATGGGCGCGGACACCGACAGCGCACCGCTGCTGGCGGAGACGATCGGTGCGCTGACGCGCGCCACCGTCTCGTTGTCGGGTGCTGGCGACGTACCCTCGGCGCAACAGGTGTTGCCGGGTGGCACGGAGGTGGTGATCGCACTCGCGCAGCTTCGTGACGAGCTGTCGGCCGAGGATTCCGCGAAGGAAGCAGCGCGTCTGAGAGCAGAGATCGACGCAACGCAGAAGATCCTCGACGGCGTGCGTGCCAAACTCGCCAACGAGTCGTTCACCTCGCGCGCCAAGCCCGACGTGGTGGAAGGTGCGCGGGGGCAAGAACGCGACCTCGCCCAAAAGGTCGAGGCGCTCACACGGAAGGTCGAGGCCTTGTGAGACATGCGCTGACCGCCATCGCGGTGCTGGCACTGGCGGCGGCGTGCGCGTCGCCCGGGCTGCCACCCGGCGGGCCGACCATCTCGTCGTTTCCGCGCGTGATCGCCACGCTGCCGGAAACGAACACGGTCAATGCCCGACCGGGCCGCGTGTTGATCCGCTACGACGACGTGATCGCCGAACAGGCCGCCGGTGGCGACCTGAGTCGCGTGGTGCTGATCTCGCCATGGGACGGCGAACCGAAAGTGGACTGGCGCCGCACCGGCATGGCGATCGAACCGCGCCGTGGATGGCGCACCAACACCGCCTACACCATCACGATCCTGCCGGGAGTCGGCGACCTGAAGGGACAGCCGAGCCCCTACGGCTACGTGCTGCGCTTCAGCACCGGTCCCGCAATTCCGACGTCGGTGCTGCGTGGCGTGGCGTTCGACTGGGTCGGCAACAAGCCACTGCCCAAGGCGACCGTGCTCGCCACCGACACTCGCGACACGTCGATCGTGCACGTCACCGTGGCCGATTCCACCGGGCGCTTCGAGATCGGTGCGATGCCGGCGGGCACGTACGTCGTCCGCGTCATCGACGAGAAGACACCCAACCGCACGCTCGATCCGCGTGAGCCGTGGGACTCGGTGACGGTGACGCTGCGAGACTCGGCGCGTGCCGACCTGTATGCCTTCATGCACGACACGATGCCCGTCCGCATCAGTGAACTACGCCAGACCGACAGCGTCACGATCACGCTGGTGCTCGACAAGCCGCTGCTGCCCGGCGCGCCGATCGAGGTGGGGGCCGTGCGTGTGGTGCAGGCCGATTCGACGGCGATTGCCGTCCGCTCCGTGCTGACCAGCGAACAAGCGGCGGTGGTCAAGGCGCGCGACGACAGTCTCGCGCGCGCCGCCGACACCACGGCGAAGGCCGCTGTGCCACCTGCCTCGCGCGGGAGCATCGACCCCAGGCGTCGCCGCGACACCGTGCCGACCATACCGCCGCCCAAGCCGGAGAAGGCACCGCCGGCATCGGAACTGGTGGTGAAGCTGCTCACGCCACTGCAGCCCGCCACGACGTATCGCATCTCAGTGACGGGACTGCGCAACCTGATGAATCGCACAGGTGAGGCAACGCGGCTGCTGATCGTTCCGAAGGCACCGGTGGCCGACAGTACACGCACGACGCCCGGCGCCGCGCGCGACACGACGGCCAAGCCACCGGCTGTGCCACCGAGTGGAGCGACGGCGCGCCCGCCGCGTCCGCCCCGCTGATGCACGTTTCCCGCAGTCCGGAGCAGGCGTGACGGCTCGACCGGCAGTCTTCCTCGATCGTGATGGCACGATCGTGCACGACGTGCACTACCTCGCACGCCCCGAACAACTCCGCCTGATCGAGGGCGCCGCCGACGCGATGGCGCGACTCAGCGCGGCCGGTCTGCCGCTGATCGTGGTCACCAACCAGTCGGGCATCGGACGCGGCATGTTCAGCGAGGCGGATTTCGCACGCATCACCGCACGCCTCGACGAGATGCTGGCCGCACAGGGCGTGACGCTCACCGCCACCTATCACTGCCCCGACGCGCCGGATGTGCCCGAGGCCGAGTCGTGCCGGAAGCCGAATGACCGCATGCATCAGCGTGCCGCGCGCGAGCATGACCTCGATCTGCGCCAGTCGTTCTACATCGGCGACAAGTGGCGCGACGTGGTCCCCGCCGTGACACACGAGGCGATGGGCATTCTCGTGCCCACGGCCGACACGCCGTTCAGCGAGCTGTCGAAGGCGAAGGACGATGCGATCGTCGCGACGACGCTGACTGCTGCCGTGGATCGCGTGCTGCGCCGCCTGCAGTCGCGCGGCTGATCGCGCCGACCGATGCCGACGCAACCACGCACCCGCATTGCGGCCCTCGTCTCCGGCGGTGGCAGCAATTTCGTGGCCGTGCACGATCATCAGCGCGATCGCGGCAGTGATGCGGCCGGCGAGATCGTGTTGGTGATCTCGAACAAGCCGGGATGCGCGGCACTGACGCGCGCCGCCGATCGTGGCATCGCGCACGTCGTGCTGGAGATGCCGCGCGATGGTGATGCACTGCTCGCGCTGCTGCAGAAACACCGCATCGAAGTGCTGGTGCTGGCCGGCTATCTGGCCCTCGTGCCGGTGCAGGTCACGCGCGCGTATCGCGGCCGCATCGTGAACGTGCATCCCTCGCTGTTGCCGGCGTTCGGTGGCGCGGGCATGTACGGCCGTCACGTGCATGCCGCGGTGCTCGCGGCTGGCGCACGCATCAGCGGCGCGACGGTACACTTCGTGGACGAGGTGTACGACCGCGGTGCGATCATCGCGCAGTGGCCGGTGCCGGTGTTCGAGGAAGACACGCCCGAGTCGCTCGCTGCGCGTGTGCTGCGCGTGGAGCATGCCCTGCTGCCGCGCGTGATCGAGTTGCTGTGCGCCGAGTCACTGGCACTGGATGACGATGGCACCGTGCATGGCGCCTTCCTCACCGGATCGCAGGCCGACGTGTTCACACTGGTCGAAGGTGTCTCGCTGGCGATGGACCTCGATCGCGCGCTGACCGGTTGAGCGCACGTCGTCCCGGCCACGCGGACGCACCTGTTTCACTGCTTTCACTTCCCCACAGATTTCATACCGATGCAACGCGCACTGCTGAGTGTTTCCGACAAGTCCGGCCTCGTCGATTTCGCCCGTGAACTCATCGCCCGCCACTGGGAGCTGATCTCCACCGGCGGCACCGCCAAGGCACTGCGCGACGCCGGACTGCCCGTCCGCGACATCAGCGACGTGACGGGCTTCCCCGAGATGCTCGACGGACGCGTGAAGACGCTGCATCCGGTGGTACACGGTGGCCTGCTCTACCGCCGCGATGTGCCGGAGCATGTGGATGCGGTGAAGGCGCACGACATCGCGCCGATCGATCTGGTGGTCGTGAACCTGTATCCCTTCCGCGCCACCGCTGCACGCCCCGGTGTGCTGCCGCACGACGTGATCGAGCAGATCGACATCGGCGGCCCGTCGATGCTGCGCAGCGCAGCGAAAAACTTCTCGGCGGTGACGGTGGTGTGTGACCCGGCCGACTACCGCCGCGTGATCACGTCGCTCGATACGAAGGACGACGAAGGCGGCATGATCCTGCGGCGTGATCTGGCGGCGAAGGTGTTCGCGCACACCGCCAGCTACGACAGCGCCATCGCCGGCTGGCTGCAGCATCAGGTCGCGCCGGACGATCCGTTCCCAGCCACGCTGCCGCTGGCCTTCGAGCATGCGCACCACCTGCGCTACGGCGAGAATCCCGAACAGCGCGCTGCCTTCTACGTGGAGCGCGCCGGTGCCGGTCTCGCGTCGCTCAAGCAGCTCGGTGGCAAAGAACTGAGCTTCAACAACCTGCTCGACGTGGACGGCGCGCTGATGGCCATCGAGCCGTTCGCCAAGCAAATGGCCTGCGCGATCATCAAGCACACCACACCCTGCGGTCTGGCCATCGGTGCGACGCCGCTCGACGCGTGGCAGAAGGCACTCGCCTGCGATCCGACGTCGGCGTTCGGCGGCGTGGTGGCGTTCAGCGTGGCCATCGACGATGCGACGGCCGAGGCGATGTCGTCACTCTTTCTGGAGTGCATCGTGGCGCCGGCCATCGCCGACTCGGCGGCGGAGCTGCTCGGCAAGAAGAAAAATCTGCGCGTGCTGATCGGCACCCTCCCGCCGCAGGACGCCGGCGGCATGGACATCAAGCGGGTGCGCGGCGGCGTGCTGCTGCAGGACCGCATGCAGGTGCCCACGGGCGAGATCCCGTGGAAGGTGGTCAGCCAGCGGCAGCCCACCGAAGCCGAGCTGGTGGATCTCGCGTTCGCCTGGCGGGCGTCGGCCGCGGTCAAGTCGAACGCGATCGTCTTGACCAAGGGCGGTGCGACGATCGGCATCGGTGCCGGACAGATGTCGCGGGTGGACGCGAGCTACCTGGCGGGCCACAAGGCCAAGACGGCGGGCCACGACACGGCGGGCTCCGCGCTGGCGTCGGACGCCTTCTTTCCCTTCCGGGACGGTGTGGACCACGCCGCTGCGGCCGGCGTGACGGCGATCATCCAGCCCGGTGGGTCGGTGCGTGACGCCGAGGTGATCGCCGCTGCAGATGAGCACGGTATCGCGATGGTGTTCACCGGGGCTCGTCTCTTCCGGCACTAGCCCCGAAGGCCGGGGTAAGGCGACTTTGACAGGCTGTATTCCAAACCACCGACCTCTTCCAGCAGCTGATGGCCTCCTCCGCAGCCCCGATTCCGGCCGCCCGGTCCACCGGTCCGTCGTCCGTGATCCATACCGACCTCGACTACCGTCCGTCGTATCTGGCGGCGGGGATCGCCACGCTGGCGGTCTTCGTGCTCTACCTGATCACGCTGGCGCCGTCGACGGCTATGTGGGACGCCAGCGAGTACATCGCGGCCGCCTACGTGCTCGGCCTCCCTCACCCGCCCGGCAACCCGTTCTTCATCCTGATCGGCAACGTGTTCGCGCACATGCCGCTGCCGGGTGTGAGCGTGGCCGTGAAGCTGAACATGCTGGCGGCGCTGAGCAGCGCGGTCGCGGCAGGATCGTGGTTCCTGATCACGGAGCGCGTGCTCGTCAGCTGGCTGCCGGAGAAGTGGATGCGCATCGCCGGCGCGAGCGTCGCGACGCTGATCGGCGCTACCGCCTTCACGGTGTGGAACCAGAGCGTGGTGAACGAGAAGGTGTACACCGTGTCGCTGGCCATCTTCGCGATCGTGGCGTGGCTCACGGTGCTCTGGTGCGATGAACCCGAAGGCAAGCGCGCCAACCGGCTGCTGATCCTCATCGCCTTCCTGCTTGGCCTCGGCTACGCCAACCATCCCGCCGGCATGCTGCCCGCGCCGGCAGTGGGTCTCGCGATCCTGTTCCGCGCACCGAAGACGCTGCTCAACTGGAAGTTGCTCATCGCAGGTGTGTTTGCGGTGATCCTCGGCCTGACGCCGTTCGCCACGCAGCCCATCCGCGCCGCGCATTTTCCCGCGCTCAACGAAGGTGAGCCCACCGCGTGCACGATGGAGATCGGGTTCGACTGCACCTTCGACGCGAAGACGTGGGAACGGTTCAAGTACAACTTCGATCGCGGTCAGTACGGCAAGCCGCAGCTCACCGAGCGCCAGGCACCGATCGGCGCACAGGTCGGCATGTGGTGGCTGTACTTCAAGTGGCAGTGGCTGCGCGATGCGCACAACGAAAACACCGGCACGCAGAACGCCCTCGCGGTAGTCTTCCTGGGCCTTGGCCTGATCGGTGGCTGGGTCCACTACAAGAAGGACCTCAGATCATTCCTGTTCTTCGGGCCACTGATCGGCACGCTCACGATAGGGCTGATCATCTACCTGAACTTCAAGTACGGCTATTCGCAGGACCCCGAACTCGGCGACAGCGTCGCCCGCGAAGTCCGAGATCGTGACTACTTCTATCTCTGGAGCTTCAGTGCCTGGAGTGTGTGGGCGGGACTCGGCCTGATCTACCTCTGGGAGACCGTGGCCGGCTTCATGGGCACGCACACCGTCGAAATGGGCAAGCAGCGCTTCACGTCGCCGCTGCCCAAGGCATGGCGCATGAGCGCCCCGGTGCTGGCGCTCGCGTTCATCCCGATGGTGGGTAACTGGAGTCAGGCCAGCCGCGCCGGTCAGCGCGACACGCGTGACTTCGCGCATGATTTGCTCAACAGCGTGGAACCGTACGGCATCCTGATCACGGTCGGTGACAACGACACCTTCCCGCTCTGGTATGCGCAGGAAGTGGAAGGAATCCGCAAGGACGTGCTGATCGCGAACACCAGCCTGATGAACACCGACTGGTACACGCGTCAGATGATCCGCCGTCCCATCTACGAGTACGATGCGGCGAAGGGCCCGGCCATCTATCGCACCGGCACGTGGAAGAAGCCGACCGCGAAGCCGCTCAACCTGACGCTCGCGCAGGCCGACAGCGTGCCACTGTACGTGCCGCTCGATTCGACGATGGTGTTCACGCACGAGAGCATCCAGGCCGTGATCGACCCGCGGAATTTGGCGCAGGGTGTGCTGGAGCGGGCCGACATCCTGACGCTCTACATGATCCGCGACAACTGGAACACTCGTCCGATGTACTTCTCGCGCACCAGTGGCGGCTACGGCCTGTCGCTGGGTCTCGGGCAGTACCTGCTGACGCAGGGTCTCGCGCGGAAGCTCCTGCCCAACCCGCCGGGCGTGAGCACAGACACCGTGGCGATCAGCGGCGAAGGCTTCGTGGATGTGAAGCGCAGCCTGTCGCTGTGGAATGACGTGTTCGTGGGCCAGCAGAGCATCATCGGCCGCGGCGATTGGGTCGACAAGCCGTCAGCCGGCATCCCCGCGCTCTACGTCAGTGCGGGCATCGTCCTGGCTGATGCGCTCCGTTCGTCAGGTCAGGCGAAGCAGGCCGACACGGTACTGAAGACCGCCACGCAGATCGCCGCCGCGAGCCGTACGCTCAACTGGTTCGGCGGCGAGGCGGGCATCCTCGGTGCCGGTGGTCAGACGGGGACGGTGGACACGTCGAGTCCGCTGGCCATTCCGCTCGGCACCAGCGCCGACTCGCCGGCCGCCGCGAAGCCGTAACCGCGCAGGTCACACAGCAGACATCCGCATCCGATGACCAGCTTTTCGCTCTTCTCTCCCCTGTCCAGCACTGCATGCGCCGAACGGTTGCGTGCGACGCTGGGCCCGGGGCGGAAGCCGCTGGTGGTCGATGCGACGCATACACCGAAGCAGTGGCCGGCGTACGGCGATGTGACCGGCGCGACGATCGCCCTGTCGCGTGAGCCGGCCACGCTGCTCGGTCATCGCCCCAAGCCTGCGCGACTGCTGGCGCGCATGACGGCGCAGCAGGGCGGCACGGTGATCAGCGGATCGGCACATCCGCTAACGTGGGCGGTGGTGTTCTTCCTCATCTGGCTGCTGATCTCGATCACGGTCACGCTCGACTGTCTCGTGCCCGCCCTGCAGGACGTGTTCGATGGCGGCGTGACCCGTCATCGCATGCGTGCGCACGATCTCGTCGTCACCGTCGTGTTGCCGGTGGCCGGCCTCGCGATGCTGATCGCCGTTGACGGCCGCTGGCGCGCGCAGGCCGACGAGCTGATTCAGGTGCTGATGCGGACACTCGATGCCGTGCCGCATGCCGAACCGAGTCGCCGTGCCATGTGGCGGGTACGGGCTCCGGACGTGCCGCAGCACAGCGCGTAAACACCGGCGCGACGGAGTCGTACGGGCGCAACTACGTCACATGACGTAGTTGCTCGACGCACGCCGCGAGTGAGTGGTGGGGCACGAGGTTCTGCCATTCTCCTGCCCGGACGTGATCATGCTGCGCCTGCCCCGACGTGCCACGAGCACCTGCCTGCTGTTGCTGCTGACGTCGACCACGATGACCGGGTGCGTCAGCTGGCAGTCGCAGATGACGTCGACCACCATCCGTCCGCAGACCGACGTGCGCCTCACGCGACCTGACGGCACGAAGCTGCTGCTCGTGCATGCCGAGATCCGCGGTGATTCGGTACACGGGTACGGGATGAGCCGGAGCCGGCAGAGCGCACCGCCCACGTACGCCATGCCGCTCGCCGATGTGCAGAACCTCGAGGTGCGCCGGTTCAGCGGTGAGCACACCTTCGGACTGGTGTTCGGCATCGCGGCGTTCTTCGGCGGCCTCGCGCTGCTGATTGACAATTCGCTGAGCGGACCGCTGTTCGGCCCGACCACGTGACGACAGCGTGCGCCGCGTGCGATGCGTGATCCACGGCGCAATCGAGTGTCGCGCGCGCGGCGTGCGTGCCTCTCGCGCGACACTCACGGTGCACATGCCGGCGCACGCGCCGCAGCGAACCACGCGCGCGCGCCAACCAGCGGAAGGTTGGCACTGCGCCAGTCGCCCAGGCCTTCCTCCGGATCGGCCAGCCGCAGCGCCCAGCGTTCGCGCAGTGCCTTCTGCAGCGTGACGCATTCGGTGGCCGTAAGGCGTGGTGCGAGGTCGAGCAACAGCGGCAGTGCATCGGCCGACAGCGACGCATGGTAATTCGCGTCGAAGGTGTTCCCTGCTTCCGCACGCGCCACGTTGACGCGCACCACCTGCGCCTCCGGGTTGATCACGTTCATCACCGTGACCCAGGCCACCGTGACGAGAATCGCGGCGCGCATGAAGCGTGTCGGATTGCCGCGCAGCGTGGTCGTGGCGAAGGCGACCAGCACACCGGACACCCAGACGATGGCGGCGCTGGCGAAGGCGCGATCGATGCTCAGGCCGAACTCGTTCATGTACAGCACGATGCGCGCGGCCGACGACAGCAGCAGCAGCGCGACGAGTGCCAGCAGCGCCGCACTCACCATCCGGAAATGACGGCGCGCATACACATCGTCGTCGGCCAGCAGCCATTCGGCCATCACCAGCGTCACCAGCACCACGCCTGACGCGGCGATGAGCTGGAAGAATCCCTCGCGTGCGTAGTTGGCCACGGAGAGCTTGGCGGTGGCGCGCAGGAACTCCGCGCCGCCGAAGAGCACGCGGGCCTGCGTGATCACGAAGGCGAGCAGCAACACCGGCAGCGCGTAGAGCACCACCGAGAGCGTGATGAACGGCAGTCTCGGCGACTGCGGATCGGGCACGGCGTTGCCCGTGGGATGGCCGAGCGATGCGCGGAACCATCCAACCGAAATCCAGGCGAGGAGTGCGCTGACGAGCAGGTGTGAGATACCGTCGGTGACGACCGTGCTGAACACGCCGTCGAGCATGCGGCTGAAGACGATGTCGGAGGCCGAGAGCAGGCTCGTGACGATGAAGAGCGGCACGGCCGCGATGGCGACACCGACGGTGAGCGCGCGGATGGTGCCGCGCACTGGGCCGCTGCCGGCATCGTCGGTGTCGCTGCGTGCGAGCACCCCCGGTGCGCCTGCGACCGTGTTGATCGCCGCGATCGCGCCGGCGCGGACCGTTTGCACCAGCGTCAGGTCACGGACGCTGCGGACCGTGCCCTGCCAGATGAGCAGTGCGCCCATGCAGAGCACGGAGAGCATGTCGATGGCGTAGAGCATTTCGGAATCACGGATCGCGAGACCTGCGGCGGCGGCCGTGACGCCTGCGAGCATCAGCATGCGTCCGCGACTTTCGCGACCACCGATGATCAGCACCGTCAGTGCCAGCGCTGCGATCCAAACCGCGAACCCTGCGCGCCACTGTCCACCGCGGAGGAGCAGGTTGCCGTCGATGCCGGCGACCAGCGCGGCGATGATCAGATGCGTGCGATGCGACTTCGTCATGGGTGCGTTCATCAGGCGCTCGCGCGGTGTGAGACGCCGCCGTACCGTCGATCACGGGCGGCAAACTGCCCGAACGCATCGTCCAGCACTGCCGTGGTGACGTCGGGCCAGAGCACGTCGAGAAAGAGCAGCTCGGCGTACGCGCATTCCCAGAGCAGGAAGTCGGAGAGGCGATGTTCACCGCCGGTGCGGATCATCAGGTCCACCGGTGGCAGGATGTCGCCCGCGTCGACCGGAGGGAGCGCGAAGAGTGCGGAGGGATGTGCCCGCATGATCGCCGCGCGACTCGAGTAATCGATGGCGAGGCGCAGGTGCATGCGGCGTCCCTGCTCGGTGCGCTGTTCCGCGTCGCGGATGGCGGTGAGCAGCGATGCCGGCAGTCGGTTGCGTCGTCCGATCACCGACATGCGGATGTCGTTGCGTGCGAGTGTGTCGGCTTCGCTGCGGAAGTGCGACGTGAAGAGTGCGAGGAGAGCCTGCACTTCGGCGCGCGGGCGGTTCCAGTTGTCGGTGGAGAAGGCGTAGAGCGTGAGCTGTTGCACGCCACTCGCGGCGCAGTGCTCCACCACGTCGCGGAGTGCGCGGGCGCCGGCGATGTGTCCCGCCGAGCGTGGGCGGTGTCGCGATTCCGCCCATCGGCCATTGCCGTCCATGACGATCGCGACGTGCGCGGGAATCTGCAGAGTGCTTTGCATTGTAAAGCAAAGGGTGAAAGAGAGGGCGCCATGCGGCGCCGGCGGGTACGAAGGGAGTGGCGTGCGGGAGGTACGTGCAGCGGGTGATGCTGGTGCTGGTGTCGCTGGCAGTGACGGTGCCGTCAGCGCTGTCGCCACGCTGCGTGGTGCCGCGGCGTGTCGTGCCCTACCCTGCTTCGCCGACTCGTCGGATCAGTGCTTCCATGTGCGACAGGTACGTCTCGAGGGCCGCGCGCCCCGTGACAGTCAGCCGGAATTCCGTGCGTGGAATGCGACCGTCGTAGCCTTTGGTGCAGGTGATGTAGTGTGCGTCTTCGAGCTTGCGTGCATGGACGGAGAGGTTGCCGTCGGTGGTGTCGAGCAGCGCCTTCAGTTCATTGAAGGAGAGCATGTCGTGCACCGCCAGCGAGCTGACGATTGCCAGGCGCACGCGCTCGTGGATCATGCGATCCAGCGCGAGCGGTGAGGTGGAGTCGCCGGTGATCACGGTGAGCGCCGAGGGCTGCGGCGGACTGTCGGGGACCGGTGTGGTGCTGCGCCGGATGGCGGCCGCGGCGGACGATTTGCGCTTAGCCACCATGCCTCCGTGCGATCCAGATGCCGACGGCGATCTGCCAGACGCCGAAGCCGAGTGCGAGGATGAGCGCACTCGGGATGGCGCGGGCTGCGAGGGCGAGCATGCCGAGGGCCATGAAGCCGAAGCCCATGACGGGGAGCGCGCGGACCGAGAAGGCACCGGCGGTGGTGATGCCGACGCCGTAGAGCAGCAGCCACAAACCCGGAAGGACGCGCGGGATTTCAGAGCCTTGTTGCCAGACCGCATTCATGTCGAGCAGCGCGAAGGTGAGCGCGGCGCCGGCGAGGATGGCGGGCCAGAAGCCGAAGAGGAACTTCCGGGCGGGGACGCTGAGGAGTGGGGTGCCGGCGGGACGGGGGTGGCGCTGCATTTTGCGCCAGGTGGTGACGCCGCCGATGGTGGCGGCGATGACGGCTTCGGTGAGCCAGACGGTGAGCCAGCGGCCTGCCGTTGGTTGTTTGTCCGCGAGTGCGGCGGCGGCCAGTGCTGTGATGCCGATGGTGGTGAGGCCCCAGCCGGCGACGTCGGTGAATGAGGCGGCGCCTTCCATGGTGCGTCGGATGAAGGAGAGGTCCTCCAGGGCGCGGTCGTGGATGGGGGCCGGGTCGGACGGTCGGCGGCGGGCGGGGGCGGCGGGCATGTGGAGAATGGTGATGGCGGCGGGACGAGCTGTCAAGTGCTTTGCGCTGTCAAGTCGATGCGCGGATTGATTGGGGTCGCTTCCCGATTCTGCCGACGACCGCCCGCGGCACGGGGAGACGTGCCGTCGGGCGACACTCGGCGCCAGGTCGCGCTTCTGTGGCGAGGAGATTCTCTGCCCTAGAGGTCGAGGGCAGGATTGGGTGCAGAATCCTTGGTGGCGTGATGTTTCTGCGGAGTGACGGACACCAGAGCGCGGGATGGCTCGGCCGCATAGTGCTGGCGGGGTCGCAGAATCCGGCGCTAAGTTCGGGTAGTGAAATTATTTCAGATTCTGTCTAATTCTCGTTAGGTGGCATGAAGGAATGCGAAGACACGACAGCACCTTTGACGATGCCAGCAAAAAGCTACGACGATCTTGCGCCAATTGTTCTTGAAGACCTCGACTTCCTACGACTCCGATGGGATCATGAAGTCGATGACGTGTCGCTGCGACAAAGTAGTTCGTTGCTCCGCAGGCTTCTTGTTGAGGGCGATCTTCAGCGTGCGTGGAAAAAAGTCGGCTTTGACCGTGAGCCCATTGTGCCACATCCGACTCTTTCGTCGCTGTTCAGCGTTATTCCGTGCGAGCAACTTGCTTTTGCGGCAGCCGGCGGCGCTCGGTACAAAGGCGTAGAGATGCAAACCGCTTTCGAAATTCGAGGGCCAGTGAGCGAAGATGAACGGCGGCGACTCGCGTCAGCAGGTAACCCGATCGAGGAGTTAGGGCTGCAGTCATTTGTCGAAGGCTCGTGCATGGTGGTGCGCGGCTTGGCTGTCAAGCGTCGACAGTTAATTAAGTATGTCGCAAATAAGCTTGGGGGCGCACACTTTGATAAGAAGCGAGGCAGCAGCGCCGATGATCTAGCGTTCCGGCGGTTGGACGAAATTTTGGCGGATCGCTACAAGCTTGCCGATAAATCAGCGGTTTACTTCCAGTTGTTGGCGACAGGCCAGGCGCTAGCGTCGGCACCGGATATCGAGAAGCTTTGCGCTGAAATAGCAAGCGGAGGTTGAGTCCGTGCGCGCCACCTAACCCGGGTTGCTGCTGACAATGCGACCGGGGTATCATGACCAGGAGAAGGACGGTGCGGTCGCATTGCAGCAGAACCCAGTTTCGTTAGGCGCCCCTGCACCCTTGTGTCACTGTATATACAAGCGTAGGTTTCCGCGGTGACCTTCGACTGGGATTCCGCGAAGAGCGAGCGGAACCTGGCCCAGCGCGGATTCGACTTCGAGTTCGCCAGCCAGATCTTCGCGGCGGCGTATGTCGAGTTCGATGACACGCGCCGGGACTACGGCGAGCGCCGCGTCGTGGCGCTCGGGCTGGCCGATGACATCCCGCTGACCGTCGTCTTCACCGACCGGATAGCTTTTGACGGCGCGATCGTGCGCCGGATCATCAGTGCCCGGCTTAGCCACCGCAAGGAGCGCCGCCGTTATGCCGAAGCCATCCGCGAAGCCAGTCCGCCGCGCGACGACGACGAAGACGCCGACGAAAGGGCGCGCTGACCTGGCGCGCCTGCGCCGCACCTCTGACGCCGAGATTGCGCGCACCGCACCGCCCGAGCTTCGGGCCCTGCCGGACGATTTTTGGCAGGGGGCCCGCGTGGTGACGCCCGTGACCAAGCAAGCGATTTCAATCCGTTTGGACGAAGACGTTATCGCGTGGTTTCGGGAATCGGGGCCCAAGTATCAGACGCGGATCAACGCCGTGTTGCGGAGCTATGTCGAGCAGGTCGGTGCAGTGGAGCGGCCGTCGTCGCGGAAGCGGCGGGTCATTTAACGCCGGTTGCTGCTGACGAAGCGGCCGGAGGGTTGTGAGCAGGACAGCGGTCGGTTGGCCGCTTCGCAGCAGAACCATGATCATTAGCCCGAACACGAAAGGTCTCTGAAATGAAGCGCTACGCGCTCGCCTTCCTGCTTGTCTTCCCCGCGTGCGAGAGTCCGACAGGCGTGCTCTCTACCCTGCCGAACGGCGCCCGGCTGTACACAGCGCCCGCCATCTACCAGCGCTGGTGGAACATGACTACTTCCTGCGCCAATACCTCGGCAGCGCTGAAGAACGTTCGCTGGTACTTCACGGAAGGCGACGTCGTGGTTGATCCACAGGGCGAACGAGTAGCCGGCTATTACGAGCCCGGCGCAGATCGTGTCGTGCTTGCGGGAAATGGTGCTTACGTGGCCGCCATAGTTCGACACGAAATGCTTCATGCGATCAGCAAGAACGCACGGCATGACCGCGCTCTATTCCTGGCACAGTGTGCGGGTCTCGTTGACTGTGACTACCAGTGTGTTCGAGATGCGGGGCCACCTCTCGCAGCTGACACTGCGGGCCTCCATGTAGTACCTGCGGCGATAAGTATTGGAGTGGAAGTATCGCGGACGTCCGTGTCGAAACAAGACAGCGACGATTATTTTGAGATCGTCGTCAGTGCTACGAATCCACTGGCTCATGCAGTTGTTGTCGACCTCCCCCCGTCCGGTGACGATGGGCCGCCAGGGTCGTTTTCCTATCGCATGACGAGCCAGGATGGCTCAGAAATTCGATGGTATGACGAGCGGGCGTGGGATACCTCGGCTAGACGCTTTGCTGCGGGCGAGACGAAACGTTGGGTGTTTGACATCAAGGCGTCGTTTCTGCGATCAACGACGTACGAAATCGATGGCTCGTACGGCAATGTGTCGGCAGCTCAGCGTCGGGCGGTCGTCGTCACACAATAGCGGCTGCGTGAATTCGTGTAGTCGGCACGCGTCGGGCTAACCCGGATTGCTGCTGCCAATGCGACCGGAGCGTCACTCGGCTACGTCTACCTTCCCACCGAGGCGGCGACGGGCGACTACTACGGTGGGCACCGCCCGGGCAACAACCTCTTTTCGACGAGCATCCTCACGCTCGACGCGCGCACGGGCAAGCGCGTGTGGCACTACCAGACCATCCATCACGACATCTGGGACTGGGACAACCCCAACGCGCCGATCCTCGCCGACCTCACGATCAACGGCCGACCGCGACGGATCGTCGCGCAGATGACGAAGCAGGGATTCGTCTTCGTGCTCGATCGCGTGACGGGCGAACCGATCTGGCCCATCGAGGAACGCCCGGTGCCCCGCGGCGACGTGCGCGGTGAGTGGTACAGTCCCACGCAGCCGTTCCCCACGCGGCCCGCGCCATTCGAGCGGCAGGGCTTCAGCGAGCGCGATCTCATTGACTTCACACCGGAGATACTCGCGCGGGCCAAGGCGATCGCGAGCCAGTTCCGGTGGGGCGCCCTCTTCGCGCCACCCTCACTGCAAAATGATCCGGATGGCACGAAGGGCTCGATCACCCTGCCCGCGTCGACCGGCGGCGCGAACTGGGAAGGCGGCGCACTCGACCCCGAGACGGGCTACCTCTACGTACCGTCGGTGACTGCGCTGTCGTTCCTGTCGCTGGTGGAGGGCGGCACCGCGTCCGACATGAACTACATCGCCGGTGGCGGTCGCGCGCAGCTCGCGCCCGGCATCCCGATCGTGAAGCCGCCATGGGGCCGCATCACGGCGATCGATCTCACCACGGGCGATCACGCGTGGATGGTACCCAATGGCGACACCCCTGCCTACGTCGCCGAGCGATTGCAGCTGCCGCCGGCGAGCATTCCGAACACCGGCAGGGCGTCTCGCGCCGGGTTGCTGGTGACGCGCACGCTGCTCTTCGCTGGTGAGGGCACCAACGGGAGCAGCAACTTCTGGGTGCTGAACAAGTGCACGGGGGCGCGCATTGCGCGGCTCGACGTTCCGAGTGGCACGCAGACGGGGGTGCCGATGACGTACCTGCACGAGAAGCGGCAGTACGTGGTGTTCGCGACGACGGCGAATGGGGAGCCGGCGGAGATCGTGGCGTATGCGTTGCCGAAGTAGGCAGTGCATTCCAATGACAGCGCACGCGTTGCAACGTGTTGATGATCGCGGTGACACCCAGATGGGCGTCACCGAATTGATGTCCCGAAGCCGCTGCAGGTGACCAGCACGACGTGAGGGCCGACTCCCGACTCAGCGAAAACCCACTAGCTGCACACTCGCATCGATCCCGTAGGACGTCCCCCGGGCATCACCGCGCGGCACATTGAACCGCGGTCGCAGCGTGACATGGCGACCGATGGGTACACCGAGCATCATCGTGATCGGGACGTAGCCCGAGAGACCAGACAATAAAATGTCGCCCTGGACTTCGTCTTCCCTGACGAGCAACAGTCCAACGCTGAGTGCGGGAAGCAGTCGCACGTCACCGATGGTGATGGCACGCACCACCTCCATGTCCGCGCGCACCTGGTGATGCGATTGAAAGCCGGAGCCACCCACTAACGCATCGCCTGAGGACACCACGCGCAGTCCGGTGCCGATGGCGTACGCCAGCGACGTGCAGAGCGCGGCCCGCGTACCGAGCGCACGCACACCACCTGCGCGCAGGCCGAGCACCTGATGCTGTCGCTCCATGAAGCCAGGCAATGGCAGGCCGCGGTAGGTACGTCGGCCAAGTCCCCATCCGCGATCGGCGAGTTCGCCGGCGACGAACCATCGCTGACCGTGCAGCGCCAGCGCCCCACCGGCGGCGTAGCCCTCACCGCCGTATTCGGCGCCTCCGCTCACGCGCACTGAGACAGCCGGCACGTTGCCGGGGATCAGACAATGCTGCGCAGCAAGCGGTGTGCTGACGAGAACGAGCGCAGCACCGCTGGAACGCAGCGCGGAGAACCGGAAAATCGGCACGTGCGGATGTTCCCGGAATGAGGGTGAAGGGCAATCGACAACGGTGCATACCACACGACAGCAGAATCGGTGACATCGCCTCCGGCGCACACATCCTTGACCAATCTGGTCAATGCTGTCTATGCTCTATCGTTATCTCATTACCACGCGGAGGGCACCGTGCCCCGGAAGCCGTCGGTCGTGCGCGAAGCCGTCAGCCTGTACGACGCCAAGACCCATCTCTCGTCGCTGGTGGAACGTGCCCGTTCCGGCGAGGAGATCGTGATCATGAAGTCGGGCCGTCCCGTTGCTCGACTGGTACCCATGGACGCTGCGCCTGCGCTGCGCGTGCCCGGTCGCGGCAAGGGCGCGTGGCGCGTGGCCGCCGACTTCGATGCCCCATTGCCCGAGGACCTGCTCGACGCATTCGAGGGAAAGTCGTGAGGCTGCTCCTCGATACGCATGTGCTGATCTGGTGGGACGCCGGACAGCGACTCAGTGCTGCCGCCCGGACCGCGACTCGTGACGCCGACGAGGTGTACGTCAGCGCGGCGTCAGCGTGGGAAATCGCGATCAAGGCGTCGCTCGGCAAGATCGTCTGCAGCCGATCGGTGTCGCAGGCGACGGCCGAGTGCGGATTTTTCGAGTTGCCAGTCACGTTCGCGCATACGGCGCAACTCGCGACGCTCCCTGCCCTGCATCGCGATCCGTTCGACCGACTTCTCGTGGCGCAGGCCATGACGGAGGATCTGACGGTGCTGACACGGGATCCGGCGATCGCGCGGTACGGCGCAGCGGTGATCGATGCGTGACGTGCCCACGGTGCGCCATCAGTTCGTCGGTCGCCCGCAGCCATCGTGTGGCTGGTCGCCTCGCATGCGGCCTCGGCCTCGACACGCTTCGGATGCAGCCGACTTTTCACCGAGCTCCAGCCGATAAGGCAGACTCAGCCACCGCGCAGCGCATGTGCGTGGTCGGACGACGTCAGTCGGAGGACGGACACGTGTGCTACACTTTTGGCCGGTGTGCACACGTTCAGCTTTTCTGCACCGGCAAGCGCCACCTCACCGTGGAGACAGGAGCAACCAATGAGCCTGAAAGACATTTATGCGAAAGCCTGGGCAGAAAGCCGCGGCCTGAGCGCCGGGTGGATCGTCAACATGGAACCGACCTTCAACCTCGCGATCGGCTCAGTGGGCGTCGTTCGTGATGGCGAGTTCAATTACGAGTCATCGCTCGAGCAACGGAAAATCACCGGGTTGCAGCTCGACACGAACCAGAAGCGTCAGGACACGCCGTGGCAGTTCCAGAGCAGTGACCAGATCAGGATCGACCTGTCGTCGGGCGCAGAGACGGCGAACGTGCCGGTCAATGCGAACTTTTCGCTGACGGTCAGTTTCGGCAACGAGGCGGGCGTCAGCAGTCACGGCACGGCCATGTGGTGGAACAGCTACGCCGACATGGGCGTCGTGCGCGCCGGTATCGTCGCGGCCGCCCGCGACGGCAGGCTCACGGAGGGCCAATCCATCGTCGTCGCGCAGCAGCTGACCGGCAAGGGCATCGTCTTCAGCGCTGAGGGGAGCAACGCTTCTCTCTCCGCAGCGGCAGCGGTCAATGCCCCAGGCGGCGTCTTGCCGACGATCGGGTCTTTCTCGGGCAAACTGAGCTTGGTCAATTCCTCCGCGGGCGCACAGTTCGTGTCGTTCGCGGACGGCGCGGTCCTCGCCGCGCGTGTCCTCTACCTCGGCCGGAAAGGCTGGTTCTGGTGGCGTGACTTCGAGGCCTACGGCGCGATGTCGGTCGACGTCCACCAGGTCGAGGAAACGCTTGTGAAGCCGGTGGAAGGCGAGGGTGACGACGAATACTTCGCGATGATCCGCTGATCATGGACGGCACCCCTGCGACGACCGCTGCACTGCTGGCGACGCTTCCGCCGCTGCCGGACATCGTCCGACCGCTGCTGCAGGCGGAGCAGGTGGCGAAGGGCGTCGCCAGCGGCGAGACGAGGGATCTGGCGGATATGCTCTCCGGGCGGTTTCTGGACTACATGCTCGACGAGGTGCTGGCGGCACTGCCGGACGTGCGCGCGCACGTAGCCAGCCTTGGGTCGGCAGGCCTCGTCCTCCAGGCCCGCCCCTCGAACACGATCAATGCGCTGATGATTCCCACTCCTGACGGTGTGGTGATCGTCTACAACCTCGGCCTGTACGGGATGCTGTTCTCGTTCTCGCGTGCGGTCGCGCGAGCGCTTGCCTCTGACGACGTGACCGAGGCCGTGCACTGGCTGGCTGGCCTGGTGGACTGGGCCACGTCACGGGCGAAGGAGCCGCGGACGATGAATGAGATTGAACTTGATGACGACGCGACCGGTCTGGCGGCCAACCTTGCGTCACGGGCCCAGCGATTCACGTTGTGCCACGAGCTGGGCCACGTGATCAGGTTCAACCGAGCGGAGCGCGCAGCGCGAAAGGCCTCCATTGGCGGCGTCCTTGTCACTGCGTTGCAGGACTCCTGCGACAAGGAGTACGCAGCCGATCGGGATGGGCTCGGCCTGTACCTGCGGGTCCTCGCCTCGCAGCACCAAGGCGCAGCAGCGGCGCTCATCGGCGCCGAAGTATTCCTCAATGCCGCGAGCATGGTGCAGGAGTCGTCCATGGACGAGCGCGAGGGCCATCCGCCGGCGGAGGAGCGGATTGCCAGGGTGCGTCACGAATTCAACGCAGCACTCGGTGACCGCGCGACC
>JAYWIJ010000012.1:0-21530 GCA_043788935.1 Gemmatimonadaceae bacterium
GTGCTGTAGCGCGTCTGGCCTTCCTTGTCCTGCCACTGCCGGTACTCGATCGATCCTTCGACGAAGACCGGCTTGCCCTTCTTGCAATAGTTCTCGACCACGTCGGCCAGCTTCTGCGTCCCCTGATTCCAGGCGATGCACTTGTGCCATTCGGTCTTTTCCTGCTTCGTGCCGGTCTGGTCGTTCCAGGTGCGTGAGGTGGCGAGCGAAAAGCTGGCGACCTTTCCGCCGCCGGCGGTGGAGCGGATCTCGGGATCATTCCCGAGATTCCCCATCAACATGACCTTGTTCAAGCTGCGTGACATCGGCGTCGTCTCCAGTGAGGGCGGTGGGGCTGGTGTGACACGGCACATGTCGCGCCGGTCGGAACGACGGTACAGGGTGGTGCCCCGCTGCCGCGCTCAAAATTACTGCAACGATCATCATTTTGGTGCAGGTGCCTCGATCGCGACCGGATCCCGGCGGAGCACCAGCGCGTCCTCGACGGGCAGCCGGTAGTAGCGCTTCCGGCGCCCGATCAGCTCGAAACCGCGGCTGGTGTAGAGTCGGCGCGCGGCGTCGTTCGAGACCCGGACCTCCAGCCACACGGCCTCGCACTGCCCAGCGTCGGACGCGACGATCGCGGCATCGAGGAGCTGGCCGCCGATGCCCGTGCCGCGATGCGACGGCGCCACCGCGATGTTCGCGATTTCACCCTGTCGGGCCACGATCCGCGCGATCACGTAGCCCACCACGGCACCGTTCAGTTCCGCGACGTGGAAAAAGCCGTACTCGTCCGTGAACTCTGGCTCGAACGAATCGGGCGACCACGGATCGCTGAAGACCGCGCGCTCGATCTCGAGGACTTCCGGCAGATCACGCGGTGTGGCCGGACGGATGACGACGGCGCTCACGACGTCGGCAACGCCCGCAAGTGCGTCGCTTCCCACACCACCTGCGCCTCGGCGAGGCGACCGTAGTCGGGCTCCCACGTGGCGCGCGAGACCGCGAGGAGCCCGATGCGCAACGCCGCACGCACGTCCGGCTGCTGCGTGACATCGACAGGTGGACCGACGAGCCGCGCGCCAGAGGCGGCCGCGCGCTCCTGCACGTGCGCGACAGGCAATCGCTCCACCGCGCCGTCCACCGTAAATGACGCATCGTCGTGCCGCGTGACGTGCTGCACGAACCACTCACCACGCAATGCATCGAGCACGCAGTGGTACGAACCGATTGGCGCGTCATCGGCCGCGGCAGCGATGAGCGGCAACGACGGCACCGCATGCAGCGCGACGTTGCGACCGTGCGCGAGCCCCTTGGCGAATGCCGCTGCAACACGCAAACCGGTGAAACTCCCCGGTCCTGCGCCGGCCACGACATCAGTGATGTCGCTCGCATGAGCGCCCGCGATCTGCAGCAGGTCGGCGACGGTCGGCGCGAGCAGTTCGGCTGATCCGTTGCGTTCGATGCGCCTCGACGTGATCAGCACGTCATCGCGAAACAGTGCAACCGACGCCGGACCTGCACTCGAATCGATCGCCACGAGGAGACGGGGCATCATGACGCCCATCGTTCCGTGCATTCACGCACCGATGCATCGTCCGCCACGTGCTGCAGGCTGATGGCGACGGTCGGAGCACCGAGCAATCCGCCCGCACGCTCCGGCCATTCGACGAGCATCACCACATCAGGCTCCGCCGCCAGTTCATCGAGGCCCAGCGCCGCGATTTGCTGCAGGGTGTCGAGGCGATAGAGATCGCAGTGCACCACCCGCACGGCGCTACCGGCGTACTCCTGAATCAGCGCGAAGGTCGGACTGGTGACAGGCTCCGTCACACCAAGCCCGCGGCAGATCGCCTGCGCCAGCGTCGTCTTCCCCGCCCCGAGATCGCCCGTGAGCGTCACCAGTGCCGGCGGCGCGAGCCAGTCGGCGATGGCGCGCCCCTGCGCTTGCAGTTGCTGGAGCGACACCCGCTGCTCCCGCACGCGTGCCTCAGCGGCCACGTGGCTTCCGTCCCCCGCGTCCACCGCGCCCACGCGCACCGCTCTTCGCACCAGGGTCCGCCGCGCGTGACGATACGCCGGAGCGCGCACCCGCCGTGTCACCCGAGCGCACACGCAGTTCGAACAGCTGGTCACGCAGGCGTGCGGCCGCCTCGAAGTCGAGCTCCTTCGCCGCGACCTGCATCTCCTTCTCGAGCGTCGCGATCAGCGCCGGGATGTCGGCCGCGTCGTACCCACCGGCCGGTTCCGACACCTGCTTCGCACCGTAGCCAGCCAGCGGTGCCTGATCGACCTCCTCCCCTTCCTCCATGCGCGCGTCGGCCACGCGTGTGCTGAACCGCACCTGCTCGATGCTTTTCCGCACACCTTTCGGCGTGATCCCGTTCGCCAGGTTGTGCGCCACCTGGATCGTGCGGCGCCGATCGGTTTCGTCGATGCAGCGCTGCATCGAGTCGGTGATCCTGTTCGCGTACAGGATTGCACGACCCTCGAGGTGTCGCGCTGCACGACCCACCGTCTGGATCAGCGACCGGTCGCTGCGCAAAAAACCCTCGGTGTCGGCATCGAGAATGGCGACCAGCGACACCTCGGGCATGTCGAGGCCTTCGCGCAGCAGGTTGATGCCGATCAGCACGTCGAACTCACCAAGCCGCAGCCCGCGCACGATCTCCATGCGCTCGATCGCGTCGATGTCCGAATGCATGTAGCGCACGCGCACGCCGACCTGCTGCAGGTAATCCGTCAGGTCTTCGGCCATGCGCTTCGTCAGCACCGTCACCAGCACGCGCTCGTCCTTGCGCTCGCGCAGGCGGATCTCGTGCAGCAGGTCGTCCACCTGGCCAAGCACCGGTCGGATCTCGATGATCGGATCGACGAGCCCCGTCGGACGGATCACCTGCTCCACCACCACGCCTTCGCTCAGTTCCAGCTCGATGCTGCCCGGCGTGGCCGAGACGTTGATCAGCCGCGGCGTCAGTGACAGGAACTCGTCGAACACGAGCGGCCGATTGTCCAGCGCACTGGGCAGGCGAAATCCATAATCGACGAGCGTCAGCTTGCGCGCACGGTCGCCGTTGTACATGCCGCGGATCTGGGGCAGCGTGACGTGTGACTCGTCGACGACGACGACGAAATCGTCGGGGAAATAGTCGAAGAGACAGGCGGGACGATCACCCGACGTGCGGCCGGAGAGATGGCGCGAGTAGTTCTCGATGCCGGAGCAGGTGCCGATCTCCGCCATCATCTCGAGGTCGAAGTTCGTGCGTCCCTCCAGCCGCTGCGCCTCGAGCAGCTTGCCTTCATTGCGCAGCACGAGCAGCCGGTCGGCAAGCTCCTCGCGAATCGCCTTCGCTGCGCGCTCCAGCGAGGGCCGGCTGGTGATGAAGTGCTTCGCCGGGTACACCGCCGTGCGCTTGAGTGAGGCGATGAGGTCACCGGTGAGCGGATCGATCTTGGTGATGCGCTCCACCTCGTCGCCCCAGAACTCCACGCGGACGGCCTGTTCCTCGTAGGCCGGAAAAATCTCGACGGTGTCGCCGCGCACGCGGAACGTGCCGCGATCGAAGGCGACGTCGTTGCGCTGATACTGAATGCCGACGAGCAGCCGCAGCAGGTCATCCCGCGCGATCTTCTGCCCCAGATCCACGCTGATCATCCGCTCCTTGTACGACACCGGATCGCCAAGGCCGTAGATCGCCGAGACGGTCGAGACGATCACGACGTCCTCACGCTCCATCAAACTCGACGTCGCGCGGAGTCGCAGCCGGTCGATGTCCTCGTTGATCGACGCGTCCTTCTCGATGTACGTGTCGCTGGAGGGGACGTACGCCTCCGGCTGATAATAGTCGTAATACGAGATGAAATACTCGACGGCGTTCTTGGGAAAGAAGCCCTTCAACTCGCCGTAGAGCTGCGCGGCCAGCGTCTTGTTGTGCGAGAGCACCAGCGTCGGCTTGCCCCACTGCGCGATGACACTGGCGACGGTCATCGTCTTCCCCGAGCCGGTCACACCAAGGAGCGTCTGATACCGGTCACCCCGCGCCAGCCCCGCCGAGAGTTCGGCGATGGCGCGCGGCTGATCGCCAGCGGGAAAGTAGGGGGCCTGCAGATCGAACAGCGATGCGCTCATGCCTGCAAGATACGCTGTCGGCGTTTGTTCGGGCAGCGTCCGAAGTGGCCTGTGTACCGGGCTCAGCCGCCAGCGCCGTCCTCAGTCTTCGGTGGAGATCCGCTCCCGGCGCGCGATTTCGCTGATGCCCTTCACCCGGCGCACCGCCTTCACGATCTGTTGCAGGTGCTGCAGGTTTTCGACTTCGACCATCATGGCGCCGACGGCTCGGCCATCCACCGCCTTCAGCTCCATCTGGCGGATGTCGGTGCCGGTGCTGCTGACGGCGCTCGCCACGTCGGCGTACAGGCCGCGGCGGTCGGTGCCCTCGACGGCAAGGCGGACGATGAAGCGTTCGCCGAACTTCTCCTGCCAGTCGATCTCGAGCCGTCGCTCAGGCTCGTGTGCGAGGGGGAGCAGGTTGGGACAGTCGGCGCGATGGATGCTGACGCCACGTCCGCGGGTGACGTAGCCCACCACCTCGTCGCCGGGCACTGGCTGGCAGCACTGGGCGTAGCGCACCATGACGCCGTCCACGCCCTGAATCTTGACGCCACGGTCGTTCTCGGTGCCCCGCACCTTGTCCACGAGGCGCTCGATCACGCTCGGCTTCGCGACTTCCGCCGACTCGTCCACCGACGGGAAGAGCTGCTTGACCACGTTCAGCGTCTGGATTTCGCCCTGGCCGATCGCGGCGAGCAGGTGCACCGAATCGGTCAGGCTGAGCGCGCGTGCGGCCACGTTCAGTGTCTCGTCGCTGACCTTGCCCAGTCGGCGACGACGCAGTTCGCGCTCCAGGATTTCGCGGCCGAGTTTCTGGCTCGTGACCTGTTCTTCCTGCCGCAGCTGCTGCCGGATTTTGGCGCGGGCCCGACTGGTTCGCACGTGCGCCAGCCAGTCGCGACTCGGCTTGGCGGACGGCGACGTCAGAATCTCGACGGTCTCACTGTTCTTGAGCGGCCGGGAGAGCGGCGTGATGCGCCCGTTGACCTTCGCGCCCTGGCAGCGCAGGCCCACCGCCGTGTGCACGGCGAAGGCGAAGTCGATCGGCGTCGCGCCTTTCGGCAGCTGCACCACGTCGCCGGTCGGCGTGAAGACGAAGATTTCGTCCTGATACAGATCGAGCTTCAGGAACTCGAGGAACTCGTCCGGCGATTTCGTATCGAGCTGGAACTCGAGCACCTGGCGGAACCACGCGAGGTGACGATCGAGGTCGCCGTGTTCCTTCGAGCCCTCCTTGTACAGCCAGTGCGCCGCAATGCCGTAGTCGGCGGTCTGGTGCATCTCACGCGTGCGGATCTGAATCTCGAAGAGCTGGCGTCCCGGACCGAACACGGTGGTGTGCAGCGACTGGTAGCCATTCGACTTCGGCTGTGCGATGTAGTCCTTGATGCGCTCCTGCACCGGCTTCCACTTCTCGTGGATCACGCCGAGGGCGTGGTAGCAGTCGGGGATGGTGTCGACGAGCACGCGGATCGCGAGCAGGTCGAAAATCTCCTCGTACGGCTTGTTGCGCTTCTGCATCTTCTTCCAGATCGACCAGAGGTGCTTCGGTCGTCCGGACACGTCGGCGTCGCGCAGCCCGGCGAGCGTGAAGCGCTCCTTGAGCGGAATCGCCATCTGCGCGATCAGCTCTTCCCGTTCGCCGCGGCGTGTGCTGACCTGCCGGGCCAGCGCGCGATAGTCGTCGGTCTCGAGAAACTTGAACGCGAGGTCCTCGAGCTCCCAGCGCACCCGCGCCATGCCGAACCGGTGCGCCAGCGGCGCGTAGATGTCACGCGTCTCCTGCGCGATGACCCGCTTCTTGTCGTCGGGCATCCAGTCGAGCGTCCGCATGTTGTGCAGGCGGTCAGCGAGCTTGATGATGATGACACGGGCATCACGCGCCACCGACAGGAGCAGCTTGCGGTACGTCTCCGCCTGACGCTCCTCCTTCGACGTGAACGGCAGGTTCCCGATCTTGGTGAGCCCGTCGACGATCTGCGCGATCTCGGGGCCGAACTCGCGCTCGACGTCGGGCACCGTGATCGCCGTGTCCTCGACGACGTCGTGAATCAGGCCGGCTGCGATCGTGGTGGAGTCGAGTTGCAGGTCGGCGAGGATCCGCGCCACCTGCACGCAATGCACGACGTAGTCCTCACCGGAGCGCCGCTTCTGGCCCGTGTGCGCACGCGCGCTGTAGCGATAGGCGCGCATGAGCAGCTCGCGATCGAGCCGAGCCGGCAGCGGACTGCCAGGGCCCCATCCCGGGAAGACTTCATCGGACTGCGTCACCGAACCGTCGATAGCCACCCTGCCTCCGCAAAGCTCACGTACCTGCCCCGTCCGATCACCACATGATCCCGCACCGGAATCCCAAGCAACGTGCCTGCCGCCACCAGCTGCGACGTGACGATCCGGTCCTCCGCCGACGGCGTGGGATCACCGCTGGGATGGTTGTGCACCAGGATGATCGACGCCGCCCGTTCCGCGATCGCTTCCCTGAACACTTCGCGCGGATGGACCAGTGATGAGTCCAGGATCCCGCGTGTCACGAGTACATCCCGTTCCAGGTGGTGCTGCGCGTCGAGGATGGCCACGTGAAACTCCTCGACCGCCAGCGCCTCCAGATGCGGCGCAAAGGCCGCCACGACATCCTGCGGGGAGTGCACGGCGATCCTGTCCCCGTGCGGCTCCGCCGCCGTCCTCCGTCCAAGCTCCAGCGCGGCGACGATCGCCATCGCTCGCGCCGGCCCCACCCCTGCAATGCCTCCGATCGTCGCGACGGGCCGGTTGGCCAGCAGGCGCAGCGACCCGTCCACGTGCGCCAGAATATCGTGCGCGATCGTGAGCGTCGAACGCCCCCGGTTTCCGGTCCCCAGAATCACGGCCAGCAGTTCCGCCGCCCCCAACGATCGCACCCCCAGCGCCCGCAGCCGCTCACGCGGACGCTCGGCCGGTGCTAGCCGCTCCATGGGTATTAGCGTGGCCGGGACGATCGCGGTAGTCGTGACGACGGCGCGGGTACGTGCTGAGAATGCTTCGACGGGGGTCATTGGCAGCGGGCTCGGGACGGGAGAGGAATTTCGCTCCACAGTGTGCGCCCTCCCCGGCCGCCGATCGTCACCCGATGAGCGCACGGCAATCCCTCGCGATGCACCCCCCGCTCTGCGTATTGTGCGCCGACGGCATCGCGTATCCCGGCGAGGCCCATTTCCCTCTGCGTTCGCGCCATGCGGCTCATTCGTACTGCCCTCCTTCTACTGCTCCTCCCATTCCTGCTGCTGCCGGCGCATGCGTCGGCCCAGCAGCCGGGATCGGTGGAAATCGGTGGTTATGGTCAGATCACCGTCGTCGATCCGCAGCAGGCACGGTTCGAGTCGCGTACGCCGTTGAGCCTGGGCGTCCGCGGGCGCGTGAACCTGCACCGGAACCTCGGGGTGGAGCTCGAGGCATCGACAGGCGTGGTGGACGGCGCCGGCGAGCCGCTCCGTCGCCGCTACAATCAGCTCGTGGCGCGGGGCACGTACACCATTCCCGTCAGTGAGTACTCAGGGCTGATGATCGGCGCCGGGCTGGCGCGCAGCGACTACGAAGTGACGTACAACTTCGGGCCGAGCGTGCTGCTGGGCATGCGCACGGTCATTCGCGGCAGGTATGCGCTGCGCTCCGACATGATTTTCAACAGGCTGCCGGCCAGCGGCGCGACCGAGTTCGGTCTCCGCACCGGCGTGCAGATGGTGCTCGGTCCATTCGACGGGCCCACCAGCCGGGACCGGAACCGTGGGTCACTGGTGATGGCGGAACCGGGCAGCATCGAGGGGGGCGTGTTCGGCCAGCAATGGCGTCTGCATCCACGCTGGAACTTGCAGAATGGCGCGGCCGTCGGCGCTCGCGTCGGAACGTTCGTCACCTCTCGATCCGAATTCGAGGTGGAGGCGACGTATGGTCGTCGGCGGGTGGCGCGCAGCAACCAGCTCGGTTCCACCGGTACGATTCTGCCGACGGGCGCCACGTACCGCGTCACCACCTTCGCATTTCGCTACACGCACAATCTGCCCATCGGATCGCGGTACGCGCTGCTCGGCGGCATCGGACCGTCACGCACCGCGTACGAATACGTCGATCACTGGGGCCTCGCTGCGTTCGGCGGGGCGCGCATCGCGATGACGCGCGATGTTCATCTGCGCAGTGACCTGGTGGCGCATTACCTCGCCTCGCCACGCGTCGTGGATGTCGGGGCACGGCTTGGCGTGAGCACCGTGGTTCGACTGGGGCGCTGATGCGACGAGGGCGCGGCCATTCGCTGGCAGCGCCCTCGTCGCAGACATCAGTCATCCCGCACTGGCTGGTGCTACTTCTTCCGATCCTTCCGATCGCGCGGCTTGGGCTCCTCGGCCTTCGGTGCGGCGAGTTCCTCGGGCGGAATGTCCTCGAGGATGCCGAACGCGTTGTAGCGCTTCGTCGGCGGTCCTGAGTTCAGCGGTGTCGGCGCCGGCGGTTGCGGCGGGATGAGGTGCGACACGTCTTCCAGCATCGGCTCCGGCTCGTTCAACACGAGCTGCGCCTTCATGAAGCGTTCGGCAAACGTGTGATACACGTCCTGCATGAGGTCCACGAACATCGTGTAGGCCTCCTGCTTGTATTCGACCAGCGGATCCTTTTGGCCCCACGAGCGATAGTGGATCGCATTCCGCAGCTGGTCGAGATCGTAGAGATGATCCTTCCACTTCTCGTCCAGAACGTTCAGCATCACCAGCGCCAGCATCCGCCCGGAGAAGCCGACGCCCGCCTCATCGATGACCGTGTCGAGCTCGACCAGCTTCGCGTCGAACGTCTCGGTGGCCGCGTTTACCGCCGCTGCCTGCGCTTCACCGAGGTCGCCGGAGCGATTGGCTGCCCCATCGACGAACTCCGGCACCTGCAACAGATATTGCATCAGCAGATCCTGCTGCAACTGCGCCAGATCCCACTGATCGGGCGATTCGTAGTCCGCGAGGCCCGTCTCGACGCGGCGGCCGACGGCCTTCTCGACCATCTTCTTCGCCTCGCCGCGCAGCTCCTCGCCGCCCTCGAGTGCGAACGAGCGCAGCGAGTACACGACTTCGCGCTGCTGGTTCATCACGTCATCGTACTCCAGCAGGCGCTTGCGGGCCTGGAAGTTCTGAAGCTCCACGCGCTTCTGCGCCTGCTCGATGCTGCGCGTGATCAGCGGATGCGTGAGCATCTCGCCTTCCTGCGCGCCGAGTCGATCCATCAGCTTGGCGATGCGCTCGGAACCGAAGAGGCGCATCAGGTCGTCTTCGAGCGAGAGGAAGAACTGACTCGAGCCCGGATCGCCCTGACGGCCCGCGCGACCGCGCAGCTGCCGATCGATGCGGCGTGACTCGTGCCGCTCGCTGCCGATGATGTGGAGACCACCGATCTCGGTGATGTCCAGCAGCTTGCCGTCGATGTCCTTCACCTGCGACGGCTTCGACGTGGTGACGCCCTCGCCCAGCTTGATGTCGGTACCGCGGCCGGCCATGTTCGTCGCGATCGTGATCGCACCTGGCTGACCGGCACCGGCGACGATTTCTGCTTCGCGCTGATGGTATTTCGCGTTGAGCACGTTGCACTTCATGCCCGCACGCTGGATCAATCGAGCGATCGTCTCCGAAACTTCGACGTTGACGGTGCCGACCAGCACCGGGTAGCCGAGTTCGTGCAGGCGCTTCGTTTCCTCGACGATCGCGTTGTATTTCTCGCGACGCGTCTTGAAGACGAGGTCCTGCCGGTCGTCGCGGATGATTGGCCGGTTGGTCGGAATGACCGACACTTCCAGCGTGTAGATCTGGTGAAATTCGGTCTCTTCCGTCTCGGCAGTACCGGTCATGCCGCCGAGCTTCTCGTACATGCGGAAGTAATTCTGGATGGTGATCGTGGCCATGGTCTGGGTTTCCCCCTTGACCTGCACGCCTTCCTTGGCCTCGACCGCCTGATGCAACCCTTCCGACCAGCGACGTCCGGGCATCGTACGTCCGGTGAATTCATCGACGATCAGGACCTGCGCATCCTGCACGACGTAGTTCACGTCCTTTTCGTACAGCGCGTACGCACGCAACAGCTGGTGCACGATGTTCAGGCGTTCGCTGCGCATGGCGTACTCGCGCTGCAGCAGGGCACGCTGTTCGAGCTTGTGCGCGGCCTCGGCATCCGATGAATCGATGCGCCCGATCTCGACCGAGATGTCCGGCAGGAGGAAGTCCTCGCCGGTCATCTTCGCCATCAGGTCCACACCGCGATCGGTGAGATGCACCGTATGACCGCGCTCATCGAGCACGAAATGCAGCTCGTCCTCGATCCCGGCGTATTGCTGCTTGCTGGCGGGCAGCTTGCGATCGGCGAGATGCTCGAGCTCACGCTTCTGCACCAGCGACTTCACACCGGTTTCGCCGAGCACCTTGAAGAGACGCTTGTTCTTCGGTCCACCGAGCTGCGCCTTGTAGAAGAGCAGGCTGGCCGCCTCGGCGTCCTTCTCCATCAGGCGCTCGCCTTCGGCCACCAGCTGCGTGACCAGCGAGTCCTGCTCGCGCACGAGTTGCGCGACCGACGCATTGTGCGCCTGGTACATCGAGTCGTTCTCGTTCCCGACCGGGCCCGAGATGATCAGCGGCGTCCGGGCCTCGTCTACCAGCACCGAGTCGACTTCGTCCACGATCGCGTAGTAATGCTTGCGCTGCACGCGCTGGTCCAGCGAATGGACCATGTTGTCGCGCAGGTAATCGAAGCCGAATTCGTTGTTCGTGCCGTAGGTGATGTCGGCGTTGTAGGCCGCACGCCGGTCGATCGAGCCCGGTTCGGTGTCGTCGAGGCACGCGACGTTGAGGCCGAGCCACGAGAACAGGTGGCCCATCCACTGCGAGTCGCGTCGTGCGAGATACGAGTTCACCGTGACGAGATGCGCGCCACGTCCGGCAAGGGCATTCAGGTAGAGCGGCAGCGTGGCCACCAGCGTCTTGCCTTCGCCCGTCGCCATCTCGGAGATGCGGCCAAGGTGCAGCTGAATGCCGCCGGCCAGCTGCACGTCGTAGGGCACCATGTCCCACGTCTGTTCCTGGCCCGTCACGTTCGCCGTCGTGCCGCAGAGACGGCGTGCCGCCTCCCGCACCGTCGCAAACGCTTCCGGCAGGATTTCGTCGAGCGTCTCCGACACGGCAGTGCGCAGTGCCCCTTCGGCGCCACTGCGGCCGTCGGCACCACTCAGCTCGTCATCGAGACCATCCCGTTCCGTCTGATCGTGCGCGGTACGCTTCGACTCGCGCAGCTCGGCAACGCGTGCCTCGAGCGCCCCGGTGCGTTCAGCCAGAATGTCGCGAAACTTCGCCGTCTGCGCCCGCAGGTTCGCATCGTCGAACGACGCCAGCGTCGCTTCGTGACGGTGGATCTCCTCGATGATCGGCTTGACCCGCTTCGCTTCCCGCTGATGGCGCGTGCCAAACAGCTTCCCCAGCACATCCTTGAGCATTGCTCTCCCCTATCGGTACAACGCGTCTCGGCGGATTTGCTCCGCCACGGCGTCCAGGACGAACCCTCGCAATGAGCGCCCGGCACCAGCGCGCTCCCGCACCTCGGTGGAACTCACATCCACGCGGCGCGTCGGCAGCACCAGCGCATCACGACTCAGTCCCGCCGGGGCGAAGCCCTCCGCCCCACGGGTCAGGACGACCAACTGCACGAGTCGTAGCAGGCGCTCCGGCTCCTTCCACCGGTCCAACTGCGCCGCCGCGTCCGCACCCAGCAACAGGAACAGTGAATCCGAGGGACCGGCAGCCCGATACGTCTCCACCGTACTAATCGTGAAAGATAATCCCCCTCGCCCGATTTCGACCGGATTGACCGCGAATCGTGCGTCGCCTGCGACCATGCCTTCCAGCATCCGCACGCGCAACGGCGCCGGGGCGCTGTGGGCCGATGGCTTCAGTGGCTGCTGCGCCGTCGGGATGAAGTCGAGCCGGTCGAGCGACAGCGCGTCATGCGCATCCACCGCCGCGAGCCAATGCCCCACGTGCGGTGGATCGAAGCTGCCGCCGAAGAGCCCGATTCGCACCGCTCAGGGGATGCGTGCGGGGACCGCCGGCGCTGCAGGCGTGGTGTCGCGCGGTGCTGCCACGGGCGGGCAGAGTTTCTTCACCTCGGCGTCGCCCCCGAAGCTCTTTCTTACCGCCACACACGCCTCTGCCGCTTCCTCGTTGTACCGGATGACCCGATACGACTCGACCATCCGGAGATAGGCGTCTCGCGCCCGACTGGTTTCCGGAAACGTCGTCACCACCGTCTTGAAATACAGGATCGCGGGGTCATATGCCTTGCGCCGGAAGTAGTAGTAGCCGGCCAGGTACTCTTTCGTCGCGAACATTTCCTCGAGCTTCGCCAGTTCGCGCTCTGCATCTTTGCGGCGCGGCGAGTCGGGATACACGGCCACCAACGTGCGATACGACGCCTGAGACGTCACGCCGTACTGCGAGTCCAGTTCCGGTGACCGCCACAGCAGCTGGTATTCGTGCGCACTCTCGTACATCGCGTCATCGGCCAGCGTGTCGTCCGGGAAATTCTCCGACACCTTGTTGTACGCCTGCGCTGCGAGCAGGTGCTCGGCGTTGCCGCTGCGCGCCTTGCCGAGGTAGAAGTGCGACAGCGGCAGCAGTGTGTCGCGCGCCGGCAGATCCGTCGTGAGCTTCTCGAACGCCGCCACCGCGTTACCCCAGTGCTTCTGCGACAGCTCGGTCACGCCCGCCGTGAACAGCGGACCGCTTTCGCCGCCGAAACGCTCGACGCGGAAACCGCCACGGCAGGCCGAAAGGATCATCAGCAGGGCCGCAAGCATCATGGCCTGACGAGGCAGCAACAGCCGCCGGATGGCTGACGACGCCGGCGTTCGGCGGAGGCGGGCGGACGGGCGAAAGGTTCGGTGCATGAGGGGAGGAAACGCGACAATCGCCCGGACTGGGCGCCAACGGCGGGATACTGCGGAACCGGCTGGACTATAGACCCCGGACGTCAGGCCGGGTTCACGCGGGCCGGGCCACGGTGTCGGCCAGGCTCACGATGCGCGCCTTGCCCGCGGTCGTCCGGCCGGTCGCGTTGCGCGTGTCGACGACGAGGCCCGCGTTATCCACGACGAACTGCCAGTCGTACGCCTTGTGATCAGTGACGATCACCACCGCATCGGCGGTGCGGAGCGCGACGGCGGTCAGCTCCACGCTGTGGTACTCATGGCCGTCCTCGCGGAACGAATGCACATGCGGATCATGGAACGGGACGGTGGCGCCGCGCTGCTCCAGCAGGCGCATGATGTCGAGCGCCGGACTTTCGCGCATGTCGTCGATGTCACGCTTGTACGCGACGCCAAGGATCAGCACCGTGCTGCCCCGCACGGACTTGCTCGCATCGTTCAACGCGCGCGACACCTTTTCCACGACGTAGTCCGGCATGCCGGAGTTGATCTCGCTCGCAAGGTCGATGAACCGCGTCTTGTAGTTCAGCGTGCGCATCTTCCACGCGAGGTAGTGCGGATCGAGCGGAATGCAGTGACCGCCGATCCCAGGCCCCGGCGTGAATTTCATGTAGCCAAAGGGCTTCGTGGCGGCCGCATCGATCACCTCCCACACGTTCACACCGAGCTTGTCGCAGACGATCGCGATCTCGTTCACCAGGCCGATGTTCACGGAACGGAAGGTGTTCTCGAGCAGCTTCACCAGTTCCGCCGTTTCGGTGGACGACACCGGCACCACCGTATCGATCACGGCGCCGTAGAGCGCCGTCGCCACTTCGGTGCACGCCGGCGTCACGCCGCCCACGACCTTCGGCGTGTTCTTGGTGTGATACACCGGGTTGCCCGGGTCCACGCGCTCGGGACTGAAGGCGAGGAACACATCCGTGCCGACCGTGAACCCGGCCGCTTCGATGGCCGGCTGCAGCACCTCACGCGTCGTGCCCGGATAGGTCGTGCTCTCGAGCACGATCAGCAGCCCGGCGTGCGCCTGCTCCACGACAGCCTGCGTCGCGGCGTGGACGTACGTCATGTCCGGATCCCGCGTCTTGCCGAGCGGGGTCGGCACCGCGATCGAGATCGCGTCGGCTTCCTTCATGCGCGTGGCATCGGCGGTGGCGATGAACCGGCCCTCCGCCACGTGCTTCGCGACCATCGCCGCAGGAATGTCCTGAATGTGCGATTCGCCGGCGTTGAGCAGTGCGACCACGCGCTGGCTCACGTCGAAACCGATCACACGGAAGCCAGCTTCGGCGAACTCCATGGCCAGCGGAAGACCGACGTAGCCCAGGCCGACGACCGCGATCACGGCATCGTGCGACTGGATTCGGGAGAGCAGCTGCGACTTGAGCATGAGCAGGTCAGAAAGATGAAAAAAAAGAAGAGCGTGATGTCAACGACCGTAGAACGACCGAACGGCTGCCACGACAACATCGCGCTGATCAGCGGTCAGCTCCGGGAAGACCGGCAGCGACAGCACTTCGGCCGACGCGCGCTCCGCCTCCGGGAACTGCCCCGCCTGATAGCCGAGGTATGCAAAACACGGCTGGAGGTGCAACGGCAACGGGTAGTAGATCGCGGAACCGATGCCGCGTTCCTTCAGGTACGCCTGCAATTCGTCCCGACGCTGCGCCCTGACGGTGTACTGGTTGTAGATCGACGTGTTCGCCGGCTCCACGTACGGCGTCACGACTTCCGCGACATCGGCGAACGCCTGATCATAAAATGCTGCATTCGCACGGCGCGCCGCGCTCCACGACTCGAGATGCGGCACCTTGGCCATCAGTACCGCCGCCTGCAGCGCATCCAGTCGACTGTTGTAGCCGACCATCTCGTGATAGTACGTCTTGAGGGAGCCGTGCATCCGCAGCTTCATCAACCGCACCGACAGCGCTTCATCCTGCGTGACGATCATGCCACCGTCACCGTAGCCGCCCAGATTCTTCGACGGGAAGAAACTGAACGTGCCGATCGTCACGCCCTGGCCCGCCATGACCGTCGCACCATCGATCACGCGACTCGCACCGATCGACTGTGCGGCATCCTCGATGATCGGCAGCGCGCCGACGTGCGCCCGCACCTGCTCGATCGCCGCCATCTGTCCGAAGAGATCCACCGGGATGACGGCCTTCGTGCGCGACGTCACCGCCGCCCCCGCCGCCGCCGGATCGATGTTGAACGTGAGCGGATCGATGTCCGCGAACACGGGCTTTGCGCCGACGTTGTGGATGGTGCCGGCCGTCGCGAAGAAGGTGAACGGCGACGTCACCACCTCGTCGTCCCGACCGATCTCCAGCGCACGCATCGCCAGCAGGATCGCATCCGTGCCGTTGGCGCACCCGATCGCGTAGCGCGTCTTCGAGAGGCCGGCGACTTCGCATTCCAGCCGACCGACCACGGGACCGAGGATGAACGCCTGATCCTCGATCACCGCGTGCAGCTCTTCCAGTACGGCATCCTTGATGGTGGCGTGCTGCGCCTTGAGATCGAGCAGCGGGACCGTAGTCTGAGTCATCACAGTCTGTGAATGGTGTGGCGATCCGGCGCCGTCACGCCGGAAGCACGGCGCGGCCCGCCGTGAGCATCGCGTGCCAGTCCTGCAACGGCCGGACACCAACCTGTGCACCGGCCAGCGCCTCGATCGCATCGCACGCCGCGCCCGCCGCCGACAACGTCGTGGTGTACGCCACGCGATTCGCAATCGCTGCCTGCCGGATCGTGTAGTCATCGCGCTGTGCATGCTTGCCCATCGGCGTGTTGATCAGCAGCACCACGTCCCGATTCACGATGAGATCCAGCGCATGCGGCCGCCCCTCGTGCACCTTGAACACCTTCTCGGCGGGAATCCCCTGCTCCTCGAGGAACTTCGCCGTGCCGGCCGTCGAGATGATCCGGAAACCCATCGCATGGAAGCGCTTCACGATCGGCGCGACGGCGACCTTGTCGCGGTCGTTGACCGTCACGAAGATCGCACCGCCGCGCGGCAGTGCGTTTTCCGCCGCCAGCTGTGCCTTGGCGAAGGCGAGACCGAACGACTCCGAAATGCCCATCACCTCACCGGTCGAGCGCATCTCCGGACCGAGGATCGGGTCGAACTCGCGGAACTTCTTGAACGGGAACACCGCCTCCTTCACACTGAAGAAGGTCGGCACGATTTCCTCCGTCAGGCCAACCTCCGCCAGCGTCTCACCACACATCACGCGCGCCGCCAGCGATGCGAGCGGCACACCGATCGCCTTCGACACGAACGGAATGGTGCGACTCGCACGCGGATTCACCTCCAGCACGTACACGACGCCGTCACGGATGGCGTACTGCACGTTGATCAGGCCAACCACGCCCAGCGCCTGCGCCAGTGCCGCGGTGTGCTTGCGCATCACGTCCTGATACTCCGCCGCGATACGCACCGGCGGCAGCACGCAGGCCGAGTCGCCGGAGTGAATGCCGGCATCCTCGATGTGCTGCATCACGCCGCCGATCACGGTGGTCACGCCATCGGAAATCGCATCGACGTCGGCCTCGAACGCATCCTCGAGGAAGCGATCGATGAGGACCGGCCGTTCCTCCGACACACGCGCCGCACGCTCGAAGTAGTCGCGCAATGACGCATCGTCGTACACGACCTTCATGGCACGCCCTCCAAGCACATAACTCGGACGCACGAGCACGGGATAGCCAATGGTCACGGCGATCGCGACGGCTTCGTCGACACTCGTCGCCGTGCCGTTTTCCGGCTGGCGAATGCCAAGGCTGCGAGCGATCGCATCGAAACGACGGCGGTCTTCCGCGACATCGATCGCGTCCGGTGACGTGCCAAGGATGCGCACGCCCGCCGCTTCGAGCCCGCGCGTCAGCTTGAGCGGCGTCTGTCCACCCAGCTGCACGATCACGCCCATCGGCTGCTCACGCTCCACGATTTCCAGCACGTCTTCGAGCGTGAGCGGTTCGAAATACAGCTTGTCCGATACGTCGAAGTCAGTCGACACCGTCTCGGGATTCGAGTTGATCATGATCGTCTCGTATCCCTGCTCGCGCAGCGCCATGGCCGCACGCACACAGCAGTAGTCGAACTCCACGCCCTGGCCGATGCGATTCGGGCCGGAGCCAAGAATCACGACCGACTTGCGACCGCTGCGCGGTGCCTCGCTCTCTTCATCGTAGCTCGAATAGAGATACGGCGTCTCGCTCGGAAACTCACCCGCGCAGGTATCGACCATCTTGTACGACGGGCGCAATCCAAGCGCATGGCGACGCTCGCGCACGGCCGTTTCCGTTTCGGCGCGCAGTGCGCCAAGCTGACGATCCGAGAAGCCCATCCGCTTCATGCGCCGCAGCAACGCAGGCGTCACGTCAGCCAGCGCCGCGTACTCGAGTTCCGCATCGAGCAGTTCGCGCATCTGTGCGATGAACCACGGATCGATGGCGGTGATCTCGAACAGTTCGGCGTCGCTCATGCCCGCCTGCATCGCGCGCTTCACCTGGAAGATCCGCTCCGGTGTGGGCTGGCGCAGCATGCCACGCAACGTCTCGATGGAGTCGTCGATCAGGCGGTCATCCACCAGCCGCGGGCCGATGTCCCACCCCGCACGTCCGGTTTCGAGTGCGCGCAATCCCTTCTGGAACGCTTCCTTGAAGGTGCGCCCGATCGCCATGCTTTCGCCGACGCTCTTCATCTGCGTCGTGAGGCGCGCGTCGGCGGCAGGGAACTTCTCGAAGGCAAAGCGCGGACACTTGACCACGACGTAGTCGAGCACCGGTTCGAAGCTCGCCGGTGTCGTGCGCGTGATGTCGTTCGGGATTTCGTCGAGCGTCATGCCCACGGCCAGCTTGGCACCGATGCGCGCAATCGGGAACCCGGTCGCCTTCGATGCCAGCGCCGAAGAGCGCGAGACGCGCGGGTTCATCTCGATCACCAGCAGTTCGCCAGTGGTCGGACTCACGGTGAACTGAATGTTGCAACCGCCCGCTTCCACGCCAATCTCGCGGATGATGGCGCAGGCCGCATCGCGCATCGTCTGATACTCGCGATCGGTGAGCGTCATCGCCGGCGCCACCGTGATCGAGTCACCGGTGTGCACGCCCATCGGGTCGAGGTTCTCGATGGTGCAGACGATCACCACGTTGTCGGCGCAGTCGCGCATCACTTCCAGCTCGAACTCCTTCCAGCCGAGCAGGCTGCGCTCGATGAGCACCTGCGACGTCGGAGACTCGTCGAGACCGCGGCGCACGATCGCCTCGTACTCGTCACGATTGTACGCCACGCCGCCACCGGAGCCGCCGAGCGTGAATGACGGACGGATGATCGCCGGATAGCCGGTGTCCTCGAGCAGCGCGTTGGCTTCATCCCAGGTGTGCGCGAATCCACCCTTGGCCACGGACAGTCCGATACGAGCCATTGCCGCCGCGAACTCCTGCCGGTCTTCGGCCACCCGAATCGCACGGGCATTCGCGCCGATCAACTGCACACCGTACTTCTCGAGCACGCCCGCGTCATACAGTGCCAGCGCGACGTTCAATGCCGTCTGCCCGCCCATGGTAGGCAACAGCGCGTCCGGTCGCTCAGCGGCGATCACCTTCTCGACGAACTCGGGCGTCACCGGCTCGACATACGTCCGATCCGCCATCTCCGGATCGGTCATGATCGTGGCCGGGTTCGAATTCACCAGAATGACCTCGTACCCTTCTTCACGCAGCGCCTTGGTGGCCTGTGTTCCGGAATAATCGAACTCAGCGGCCTGCCCGATGACGATGGGGCCGGAACCGATGATCAGGATACGATGCAGGTCAGAACGCTTCGGCATGGACGCAAATCAGGCGGAACGGGAATGGCTGCAGGTCAGCCACCAAATATAGCCTCGACCGTGCCCAAGCTGGGGACCCGTCGGGCGTGACGATGAGAGGTCAGTCGTGCGCTCAGCGCTGCCCGGGCGCACTGACGCCAAGTGCGCCACGCGCGGCGTCCAGCATCTCGTCGAGCAACGCCTCGAACGTGATCAACGGGACCCAGCCCAGCCGCTCCCGGGCCCGTCGTGCATCGGCCACCAGCGCCGGTACGTCGCCGGTGCGCGCCAGGCCACCATCGACCACCACGTGTTGCTTCCAGTCGAGACCAACGCGCTCGAACGCCGCCGCGCAGAACTCGCCGACCGTGCGTCCAACGCCAGTGCCGATGACGTAATCGCCAGCTTCGTCGGCATCAACCATCAGCATCAGTGCGCGCATGTGATCTGCCGCGTGTCCCCAATCCCGAACGACGTCGAGGGCGCCGAGGGAAAGCGGCGTCGCCGTGCGATCCCCCGAGGCGATGCGCACGGCCGCGCGACAGATCTTGGTGGTGACGTAGTCGCTGCCGCGCCGGGCACTTTCGTGATTGAACAGGATCGCCGTTGAGACGTGCATCGATCGACCGTCACGGAACGCGGCGGCCAGCATCGTCGCGTACGCCTTTCCCGCGCCATACGGCGTGAGCGCCGTGAAGGGGGTGCGCTCGTGCTGAGGAGCCGCCGAGTCCGGCCCGAACACCTGGCACGAGCCGGCCATGACGACGTGGCATGTCGGGACGTGGCGGCTGACCGATTCGAGCAGTCTGGCCGGCACCGTGCACAGCGCGTCGGTTGCCTCAGCGGGCGCCTTCCACGCCAGCGCCGGAACGGCTGGTGCCGCAAGATGATAGACGTGCTCCGGCTGTACCTCAGCGAACACTGCGTCAATGGCGCGCGCATCGCGCAGGTCGAGCTCACGCAAGTGAACGCCACCAGCGGCCGCGGACAGTCGGGTGCGCGCCTCGAGGGGATCGCCGCGCGTGGTGCCGACGACCGAATCGCCGCGCGCCAGCAGCAGCTCGGCGAGGTACACGCCATCCTGTCCGGTCACGCCGGTGATCAGCACTCGGGCCATGGTGGTGCGCAGGAGAGAAAAAACAGCGCGGGGGAGCCCGATAAGGACTCCCCCGCGACGACAGCGTTCACACCGACCGGGTTCAATTCAGTCGCGGTCAGACGACTGAAGGAACGCCGCGCGGCGCGCGATGGATCTTGCCGGCCGACATGCAGGACGTGCAGGCCTTGACCTTGATGATCTTGCCATCGGTGTGGAGGATGCGCATGACCTGCAGGTTCGGACGCCAGGTGCGGCGGACGCGGTTGTTCGCGTGCGACACGTTGTTGCCGAAGGTGACGCCCTTGTTGCAGACGTAGCAGCGGCTGCGATTGATGGCCATGACTCAGTTCTCCACGAATTCGATGCGTGCCATCTCGGCGCCATCGCCGTGACGATGCCCGGTCTTGAGGATCCGGGTGTAGCCGCCGGCGCGCGTCGCAAACTTCGGGCCCCACTCCTGAAAGAGCTTGTCCGCGGCCCCACGCTTGTGGATGTGGCGCACGGCGAGGCGGCGCGCATGCACCGTGCCTGCCTTGGCCTTGGTCACGAGCTTCTCCACGAAGGGACGGAGCTCCTTGGCCTTGGCTTCGGTTGTTTCGATGGCCCCCTGCTCGATGAGCGAGGTGGCGAGGTTGCGCAGCAAGGCGAGACGCTGCTCGCTCGTGCGGCGGAGTTGACGACCAGCCTTCCGATGGCGCATTTGGGATTACTCCTGCGAGGACTCGACGGGATCGTCCGGCGCGTTGGCGGCGACCTTCGACGGTGGTGTGCCCCAATCGAGCACCCGTGCGAAGTCCCCCGCTTCCTCGTACCGCATCCCAAAGTTCAAACCGCGATTCTCGAGGAGCGCTGCGACTTCCTCGAGTGACTTCTTGCCAAAGTTCTTGACCTGCAGAATCTGCGATTCCGTCTGCCGCGTCAGGTCACCCAACGAGCGGACGTTGTTGTTCTTCAGCGAGTTGACGGAGCGGACTGAGAGGCCCAGTGCGTCGATCGCCACGGCCAGCTCGGAGAGCAGAATACCCTTCCCGTCGGCATCGCCCACGCTCAGGCTGCCAGCGGAGCTGGTGCCGAAGCTGGCGAAGTACTGGAAGTGTGCCTGCGCCAGCGCCGCCGCGTAGCTGACGGCTTCTTCCGGCGCGATCGTGCCGTCGGTTTCCACGGTCAGGGTCAAACGATCATAGTCGGTGCGCTGGCCGACGCGGGTTTCCGCGACGGTGAAGTTCGCACGACGGACCGGATTGTAGATTGCATCGATGCGGACGAGGTCCACCGGCATGCCACGCTCGACCGTGTGCTGGTCGGCATCGACGTACCCGCGTCCCACGTTCACGTACAGCTCGACGGCGATGTCGCGATCATCCTGCATCGTGAAGATGTGATGATTGCCGTCGACGACACGCACACCGGCGGGGAGCTGCAGCATGCCGGCCGTGAAGGCACCGGCCTGCTTGAGCGACACGCGCAGCACGGCATTCTCGAGGTCATCGTCCAGCGTGAGGACGAGCGACTTCAGGTTGCCGATGATCTGGTGCACATCTTCCACGACGC
>JAYWIJ010000013.1:0-5449 GCA_043788935.1 Gemmatimonadaceae bacterium
TGCCGATGCTGATGCTGTACCCGTTCTACGGACACGCGCCGTGCCGAGTGGGCACGCGCGTGCGTGCGCTGCGCAGCGGGACGGAATTGCTGGATGCCACGGGCCGCCGGATGGGATTCGTCGATCCAAACCGTGAACGCTTCGTCGCGCTCACCGCACTGCCGAAGCATGTGCCACTGGCATTCACCGCAGTCGAGGACCGGCGAATGCAGGCCTGGTACCACCGCGGCGTCGATCCCGTTGGTACGGTGGCCGCTGCGTTCGCGAATCTCACACCGGGTGACGGCAATCGCCGCGGTGCGAGCACCATCGCCATGCAACTGGCCCGCGCGCTCTGCAGCGATCGCATGCCGACGGACCATCGCTGGGCGGGCAAGCTGTCGGAAGCGGGTCTCGGCCTGTACCTCACGTCGCGCTTCGGGAAGCGACAGGTGCTGGAATTGTATCTCAACAGCGTCTATCTCGGACGCAATCGCAACGGCCTCGAGGCCGCAGCGCGTTCGTACTACGGCAAGTCGGCGACGGCGCTGACGCCCTCCGACGCCGCGGAACTCGCTCATCTCGTCGCGAGTCCGCGCGAACGTGATCCATCGCAGCGTTCGGTGCCCCTGCGGCGCGCTGCCATCACCGGCGTATTCGAGCGAATGCACCGCCTCGACACGGCGTTCGTCGTGAAAAGGAAGATCGCGCCGTCCCGCGCGCGCGTCACTGCGGCAATGCCCGTGATGTACCGTGGCTACGTCTCGCGTGTGCGTGATGGATTTTCGACCTGCACACCATCGGTGAACTGTCCCGCCAGCGTGCGCACCTTCCTCGACACCGACTTGCAGCGCGGCGCCGAGCGTGAGCTGACGGCACTGGTCAACCGATTGCAGGGTCCGCCGCGTGCGAGGCGCAAGGGTGACACGACGACCGTGCGCGAAGTGGCCGGCATCTTCGTGGCGATGCGTGTCTCCACCGGCGAGATCGTCAGCTATACCGGGCGTCACGGTCGAACCGTCACTGGTGCCGGTGCCGATCTGCTGCGCATCGGACGCATTCAGCCAGCCAGCACGATCAAGCCACTGTTGCTCGCAGCGGCGATCGACGATGGCACCACGTACGTGGATGAGACGCTGGGTGAACTGATGGAAAGTCACTGCCCTGATCCCAAAGTGCACACGTACCTCGCGACGCTGAGCGGCGCCGAGGCACCGGATCGCACGATCGGCGAAGCGATGCTGCGCAGCGACAACCTGCTCGGCGCGTGCCTGATGGCGGGGCTGAGTCAGCCTGCGCGTCAGCGTCTGGCGAAAGCCGGCATTCTCCGGTCGGTGAACGCCGTGGCAGCCGATGGCCTCGGACTGCAGACGGTCGCGCCACTCGACCTGCTGACGGCCTACGCTGCGATGCGTGCACAGGATCGCACGTTGCTGCCGCGCTTCAGCGCGTACGATACCGAAGCCGCGGCACCGCAACTGATGTCGTCGATGTCAGGTGATGAGACGTATTCGCTGCTGCGCGACGTGGCGCATCAGGGCACGGCGTGGAGAGCCGCCAACGTGCTCAGCAACGACTGGTCACTGGCTGGCAAGACCGGCACCGCAGGGGGCGGGCGCGAACTCGTCTTCGTTGGCTTCGCGCGCGATCTCGTCGGACTGCTGTGGGTCGGCGTAATTTCCGGCAAGGGCGCCGTGTCGCCGCGTCATGCCTCCGACGTGGTCGTGGAGCCGTGGGCGCGCATCATGCGCACCTACGCGCCGCGCGGTGAGTGGGACATGGACGAAGCCGAAGAGGCAGACGAGGCTGAGGACGAGAACGCCGACCGTGCGCGCGACGACGCGGAACGTGCAGCAGAACTGCAGCAGCGCGCACGCGAACTCCGCCGCTGGATCACACGGATCGCCAGCCGGATCGAACGGCAGCCGATGTGACGTGTCGCTTCGGGACCTGACGCGATGTGATGCGACGCACGTCAGGTCGCGCTGTCGGTGGTGAGCTTGAGCGCGACAATCCCGCCGACGATCATGAGCAGACTGGCGATACGTGCAGCGGTCCGCGCCTCACCGAGCCACACCATGCCGAAGATGGCCGCGCCGACAGCGCCGATGCCGGTCCAGATGGCGTAGCCTGTGCCCACCGGTATCTCACGCAGCGCGCGAGACAGAAACCAGAAGCTCGCGACCATCCCGGCCACCGTCAGCACACTCGGCACGAGGCGTGTGAATCCCTCGGTGTACTTGATGCCGACGGCCCACGCCACCTCGAACAAGCCGGCGATGACGAGCTGCACCCACGCCGCCGTGTCGCGCGACACCGCGTCCGTCTCCGCCTACCGCTCGAGCCGGAAGTTCGGCTCGACGACAGGACGCTTGGGTGCGTTGGCCACGTACCATCCCGTCAGGTACATCCACTGCGTCATGCGCAGCAGCTTGGGATAGTCGATGCGCTCGGGTGTGTCACCGGCCGTGTGGTAATCGTCGTGCAGATTGGTTGTGTACATCAGCGCCGGCACACCAAGCCGCGCGTACGACACGTGATCGCTGCGGAAGTACCAGCCTTCCGGATGCGTGGGGCGATCCCAGGTACTGTCGATCACGAACTTGCCGGTGCGCGCATTCGCCGCCAGCGCCCACTGCACGAGATCCGACGAATTCCGATGCGGTGGCTGCGCACCGAGGAGTGCCGCAGAATCGGGATTGTTGCGACCGATCATGTCGCCATTCAGCACCGTGACGATCTGCGTGATCGGCACGGTAGGATTGGCCGAGTAGTAGCGGGAGCCGATCAGGCCACGCTCCTCGCTGCCCTGATGGATGAAGAGCACCGACCGCTTCGGTCGCTGCGCCACGAAAGCGCGTGCGGCGGCGAACTGCGCCACGCTCACGCTGGCGTTGTCGTCGGCACCAGCCAGCACGGAGTCACCGTTCTCCAGCAGGCGGACACCGTTGGCATCCTGATGTGAGCTGTACAGCACATACTCATTCCGCATCGCCGGATCGGCACCGCGCAGCGCAGCCACCACGTTGACGCTCGGCGTTTCGAATCGCTCGAGCCGGACGGAGAAGGCCGCATCGGGCTGCTCGCGGAGCGCGGCGGCGAATGATGCGCGGACGAGGAAACTCGGCACAGGGCCCGATCCTGCCTGAGGCGCCGGCGCCACGCGATCGGAGCCGCCATTGCTGCGCGGCGTGGCGCGATCCACGTCGTACGAACCACGCTCGCGCTGCACGCTGATGGCGTCGAACGCGGCGTCCACGGAATCCGACGCCACGACGAGGATCGCCGCCGCGCCACGACGCCCCAACGTGCGGAGCGTGGCATTCATCGCCGCCTCGGCGTAACGCACACGCGTTGGATAGCTGGTGGAGCGCACACTCGCCGGCGGCGGCACTTGCACCGGCGTGGCCACGATCCGGCCGCGCACGTCGACGAGGCTGTCGTTCGGATTCCCGAGCCAGAGCACGCGGCCCGTCGCTTCCACCGGCACCACGTTGTACGGCGTCACGTCGCGAAAGAGGTTCACGCTGCGACCGCCGATGCTCGCCGTGCTCGCCGTCGTCGACACACGCGTGCGGACCATGTTGAACCACTGGAACCAGGTGCCGTCGTCACCCATCGGCACGAGGCCGATCTTCTCGTATTGCTGCGCGACCCAGATCGACGCTTTGAGCTCGTCGATCGTCCCGCCCTCTCGACCGCGCATGGCGGGCGATGCCATGGCGAAGAGATCGCGCTTGAGGTCGGCCTCGCGCAGTGCAGCCCAGGCGCGGGGCGAGGGTGTCGCCACGCCGGCAGGGGGTGCGTATTGCGGAGCCTGTGCCGACAGCGTCGTCGCGGCGAGCAGGAGCGCAGCAGTAGCCGCGCAGCGGGAGCGGGGAGCGATGTGAGACATGCGGGGCAATCAATAGGCCGTCCGGCTGCCTGCAAGTCGGGAGGCACGTGGCGCTGCGAACCGAGAAGGCAGGGTCAGGACGGTCGACGTCGCGAACCGCCTCGCAGTCGATCCACCTCCCAAAACCGTGTCGGCTCTACCCGTCCGCGCGCTTGATCTGCACCAACCGCTCTTTCGCCAGCCTGCGTCCCGTCGGCGTGGCCGCCAGTCCGCCACCAGCGGTTTCGCGATATCGCACGTCCATGTTCTTGCCGATCTCGCCCATCACGTCGATCACTTCGTCCACCGGGATCGCGAACGTGATGCCGGCCATCGCCATCTCGATGGCGGCGAGCGCAATCGCCGCACCCGTCGCGTTGCGGAAGACGCAGGGCAACTCGACCAATCCACCCAGCGGATCGCACACCAGCCCGAGCGTGCCCTGCTGCGCGAGTGCCGTGGCATGACCCGCCTGTGAGGGCGTCCCGCCAAGCATTTCGACGGCCGCGCCGGCGGCCATGCCGGCTGCCGCTCCGGTCTCCGCCTGGCACCCGCCTTCTGCGCCACTCAGCGATGCGCGCTCCGCAACGACGGCGCCGATCAGCCCTGCCGTGGCGAGTGCATCGACGACGCGCTCGTCGGGGATGTTGCGTGCGATGGCGAGTCCAGTGAGCACCGCGGGCAACACGCCGGCTCCGCCCGCAGTGGGAGCAGCGACGATCACGCCCATGCAGGCATTCACTTCCTGCACGGCGAGCGCGCGCATCAGCACGTCGCGGAACAGCGTACCGGCCAAGGGACCTGCGGGTCCGTTGATCAGCTTGGCCGCATCACCGCCCACCAGGCCTGACGCCGAGCGCATGTCGGGGTCGGCGCCCTGTGCGATCGCGCCGCGCATGATGTGCAGTGCTCGTGTCAGCGCGGAGCGGATGTCGGCGACCGTGCGGCCACCGTCGGCGGATTCTGCGTCGAGTGCGACGGTGGACAGCGACACACCACGCATTTCGGCGTCACGGATGGCGTCAGCCAGAGAGCGATACATGGTTACGCCGACCCCACCTTGTCGAGCCGGAACGCCCAGCGCACCCATGGCAGGCTGCGAATCGTGTCGCGCACGTCTTCTCCGGGCTGCTCATCGAGCTCGATCACCATGAACGCATCGCCGCCGCGCTGTTTCCGTGACAGGCGCAGTGTGGCGATGTTCAGATCTGCGTCGGACAAAAGCGTCGCGATGCGTGCGACGCTGCCCTTCACGTCTTCAGCGACGAGCACGATGGTGTTCAGGTTGCCGGTGACCTCCACCGGATAGCCGTCGATCTGCGTCACCAGCACACGTCCGGCGCCAAGCGACGATCCCATCATCACCGCGCTGCGTTCCTTGCGCGTGAGGGTGATGCGGACGGTGTTGGGGTGCGTGTCCACGTCCTCGCCGAGGGTCGTCTTCTCGAAGCGGTAGTCGAGGCCTTCGCCGTCCATGATGTCGAGTGCCGTGCGCAGCCGTTCGTCATCGGGCAGGAAGCCGAGCAGGCCGCCGACGATGGCCTTGTCGGTGCCGTGTCCCTCGCCGGTGCGGGCGAAGGAGCCGTGCAGCTCGAT
>JAYWIJ010000014.1:0-21420 GCA_043788935.1 Gemmatimonadaceae bacterium
GTGCTGGCGCCGGAGAAGCCGAAGCTGTCGCCCGAAATGGGGCTGACGCTGTCGCTGGCGTTCGTGGCGTTCATGGTGCTCTTCGTTGCGCTGCTGCGCGCGCGACTGAAGTACGCGGCATTGCGTGACCGTGTCGAGTCGCTCGAGATGGGAGACGCGTGATGCCCGAGAACACGGGATACATGGCGGCGGCGTACGTCGCGGCGGCGCTCATCCTCGGCGCATACGTGGTGTCGCTGATCACGCGCGTCCGTGCGATGTCGGCGCGCAGCGACGCCATCGATACCGTCACCCGCCCGTGATGCTTCGCGTGCCGTCGCTGCGGGCACGCTGATGCCGCCCGATGACGCGGGCGGTGCGCAGCCGCTCTCTGGCGCGACGGTGGTGGTGACACGTGCTGCAGCGCGCGCGGAGCAACTCGTCGGAACGCTGGAGGCACTTGGCGCGCGCGTGCTGACGTACGCGGCCACGCGCACGGTGCCGCGTGACGTGGACGGGCTGCAGCGTGCGGCCGCCGGTCTCGCGCGATACGACTGGGTCGTGTTCACCAGCGCCACGGCGGTGGACCTGATGTTCGACGCCACCGAGGGGTGTGGCATCGTGGCGGAGCACTGGAAACACACGCGCGTGGCCACGGTCGGCAGCGCGACGGCCAGCGCGGTGCGCGCACGCGGCGTCGAGCCTACCCTTGTGCCCGCGCGCTTCGTGGCGGAGGGGCTGTTGGAGGCGTTTGCCGCGCATCGCGGGCTGGCCGGTACCACGCTGCTCCATCCGGCGGCGGCGGGTGCGCGACGCGAGCTGGCCGATGGTCTCCGGGCGATGGGTGCCGACGTGCACGTCGTCGACGCGTACGACACGATCGCGACCGCGGACGACGTGGCGGAAGTTCATGCGGCGCTCTGCACCGGTCACGTCGACGCGGTGACCCTCACGGCGAAGAGTGCCGTCGACGCGTGGGTGGCCGCCATGGGTGAGGCTCACCGGAAAGCCGACGTGGTGTGCATCGGCCCCGTGACGACACAGGCGGCACGCGCCGCCGGCATGCGGGTGGCGGCGGAAGCGATGCCGTCCACCATCGAAGGGCTCGTGGCCGCCGTCGTGCGCGCCATCCGCGCACAGCACGACCGACATCATCACCAGACCAACCTTTCATGACAGCAGTAATGCGACCGCTGAAGATCGGCACGCGCTCCTCGGCACTGGCCCTCGCACAGGCGCACACGGTGCAGGCGGAACTGCTCGCCCTCGGCGTGCAGAGTGAGCTGATGACGTACACCACGATCGGCGACCGGCGTCTCGACGTGGCGCTCACGGCGATCGGCAGCAAGGGCTTGTTCACCGAGGAACTGGAGCGCGATCTGCGCACCGGCGTGACGGATCTCTGCGTGCATTCGCTGAAAGATCTGCCGACCGAAGATCCCGACGGGCTGGTGGTGCTGGCGCAGCTGGCGCGTGAGGATTCCCGCGACGCGCTGGTGGTGCGCGACGACGTCCCGGGCGCGCTGCTGCACGAACTGCCGCACGGCGCGATCATCGGTACGAGCAGCCTGCGCCGTCGCGCACAGCTCAAGGCGCTGCGTCCCGATTGCACCGTGGTGGATCTGCGCGGCAACGTCGGCACGCGCCTCTCGAAGATGGACAAGGGCCTGTGTCATGCGGCGATCCTCGCGGCCGCGGGGCTCAACCGGCTCGGGCTTTCGTCGCGCATCCGCAGCTATCTCGGCGCGCCGGAGTGGTTGTCGGCAGCGGGCCAGGGCGCGATCGCGATTCAGGTGCGCAGGGACGATGCCGAGGTGAGTGCGCTCGTCGCGAAGCTCAATCATCAGCCGACGATGGACGCGACGACCTGCGAACGGGCCTTTCTCGCGGCGCTGGACGGCGGCTGTCAGGTGCCGATCGGCGCGCTGATGACCGTCAGCGATGGCGGCCGTCGCATGCTGCACGGACTGGTGGCCGGGCTGGACGGATCGCCGATGCTGCGTGCGAGCACGGTGGTGAGTGACGACATCATCGCCAGCGCGGAGACGCTTGCGGGTGAGCTGCGGGAGAAGGGTGCCGGGGCCATTCTCGCCGATGCCCGCGCGACGACTGCGGCGAGCAACGAGGTGCGCTGATCGCTGCGGTGTGTCGTTGGCGAACGGCAACTGCAACGGCACATCGCAGAACGGCATGGTGCGAAACTGCGCCGCCGCAAAACGCTTGGGCTATCGGACAAAACGGGCGGGGGGACACCGTACTGGTGTCCACCCATTCCCGTGGGAGCATCGCCGGATCAGGCGGCGTTGCGCTTGCGGCGGGCGATGGCACCGAGGAGCGTGAGGCCGGTGGCCATAAGCGCGTAGGTCGACGGCTCCGGCACGACGTTCATGCGGTTGGAGACCACCGCGACGTTGTCGAGGATCGGGCCGACGTTGTTCGCACGGGTCGTCCCGATTTCGACCGTGAACGTTCCGGAGTTCCCGGCGACGAACTCGAAGAAGTACGACGAAAAGCCTTCGGTGCCGGTCATCTGGCGGCCGGTGGCGAACTGCAGGCCAGGCGCGAGGAATCCGCCCGATCCCGCCAGATTCGAGATGTACTGCGTGAAGGTCGTCGACACACTGAAGTTGAGCTTCAGGTCGAGCTGGTCCACCATGCTGTTCCGCTGGTTGCCGCTCGCCTGGAACGACACCATCACCCGATCTCCCGCCGAGAACGAGAACGCCGTCTTGCTGATCAGCGCGCCGGCCGAGTTCTGTGAGCCCGACAGATCGACACAACTGCCGGCGCTGCCGAGGCAGGTGATGCCGAAGTTACCGCTGCCGATCAGATCCACGGCTCCTGCCACGTTCCAGTTGGCGAAGCTGGCGTAGTTCAGGATCGTGGCACCGGACGCTTCACCTGTGAAGTTGTCGGAGAAGGAGATCTGGGCCTGGGCGTTGGTCGCGAGCACCAAGGCGGCGGCGAGGGTCGTGAATCGCTTCATGCTGAATCCCGGAGGAGGGAAATTGGCGGGCAGGATGGAACCGGGAGGTGCACGAGGCGTTCCTGCGCGCCGCCAGGGAGACGTGCGCAGACGCCGCCGTTGGTATCCGCGCTGCAAGCGATGCATTTGCAACGACTTGTGGCTGGAAGGCAGTCCACGGCGCGCGCGCCATTCGCGGCGGGACTTCCTGCGGCGCGCTGCGGACACGCGGCATGGTGTGGTAACGGCGAATCAACTCGAGCGCCGGATCTGCGAGGCGGCCGGCGAAGCCGCGCGTCGATCGTCGGTGTTTTTGCGGTCGCACGAACTGGCCGGATGCCTGCGAGGGGTTAACGTCCCCGGGATGTCGTCCATCATCCCCAGCACGATCGGCAGTGCAGCTGCCGCAGGTACCAACGCCGTGTTTCCGCAGGTTCGACTGCGGCGGCTCAGGAAGAGCCCGGCGATGCGTGCACTGGTGCGGGAGACGCACCTGCATCCCTCGCAGTTCATCCTGCCGCTGTTCGTGCGACCAGGGCGCGGGCTGCGGACGCCGATCAGCTCCATGCCCGGGTGTGCGCAGACGTCGGTGGACGAATGCGTGAAGGACGCGCAGGCGGCGTCGGCGGCCGGGGTGGGCGGGGTGATCCTGTTCGGGATCCCGGACACGAAGGATGCCGAGGGGAGCGGGGCGTGGGACGACCACGGTCCGGTGGCGGAGGCGGTGCGTGCTATCAAAGCCGCTGCGCCTTCGTTGCTGGTCATCACAGACGTCTGTATGTGCGAGTACACCGACCACGGCCATTGCGGGCTGTTGGATGGCGAGTCGGTGGACAATGACGCCACGCTGGAGCTGCTGGCCCGCGAGGCGGTGATGCATGCGCAGGCCGGCGCCGACATCATCGCGCCCAGCGACATGATGGATGGCCGGGTGCGGGCGATTCGCGAGGCGCTGGACGCCGACGGCTTCGCGCACATCCCGATCATGTCGTACGCGGTAAAGTATGCAAGTGCGTTTTACGGCCCCTTCCGCGAGGCGGCGGAAAGCACGCCGGCATTCGGCGATCGTCGCAGCTACCAGATGGACCCGGCCAACAGCGACGAAGGACTGCGTGAGGCGGCGCAGGACGTGGGCGAGGGCGCCGATATCATCATGGTGAAGCCAGCCGGGGCCTATCTCGACGTGATCCGGCGGGTGAAGGACGTGACCGGCATGCCAGTTGCTGCATATCAGGTGAGCGGTGAATACGCCATGCTGCACGCGGCGGCCGAACGGGGGTGGCTGGATCTCGAGCGCGCGATGCTCGAGAGTCTCGTGGCGATCCGGCGGGCTGGAGCGGACATCATTCTCACCTATTTCGCCGTCACGGCAGCGCGGGCGCTGGCAGCGGCACGCTGACCCACACCGCGATTTCCATCCCGCACTATTTTATCGGCACGGTTACCGCCGCCGACGGCCCACTCGATCTTTCTGGTACATGTTCAATCCCTGGCACGACCTTCCTGCAGGCGACAACCCACCCGAGCACGTCACGGCCGTCATCGAGATTCCCGCGAAGAGCCGGAACAAGTACGAACTCGACAAGACGAGCGGGCTGCTGAAGCTCGACCGGGTGCTGTACTCCGCGGTGCATTACCCCGGCGACTACGGCTTCATCCCGCGTACGCTGCACGAGGACAACGATCCGCTCGACATCATGGTCCGCATCAACGAGCCGACCTTCCCGGGGTGCCAGATCGATGCGCGACCGGTGGGTGTGCTGAAGATGCTCGACAAGGGTGAGCCCGACGACAAGGTGCTGGCCGTGCCGATGCACGACCCCATCCACGACGAAGTGCACGATCTCGAGGATTTCCCGAGCCACTTCCTGCGCGAAGTGGAGCACTTCTTCAAGATTTACAAGGATCTCGAGGGCAAGCGCGTGGAGATCATCGGGTGGTTCGACGCCGAAGAAGCGCGCCGGATCATCGCGCAGAGCATCGATCGGTACGACGCGAAATACGGCGCAGGGTCGGCCGGAGTCTGATCAGGCGGTTGCCGAGGCGTGGGAACGACAAGCAGAGCTCGCTACATGATCCACCGTAGCGAGCTCTGTGTGCATTCCGCGCCTTTGCCGTGTGACCGTCGAGAGCGGCACGGGGTATGCACATCATACCTGCGACGCACGGTCGGATCGTGCTGCGTCGCGGACCGTCATCGCGACTCCACCTGGTCGACACACGAGGCCTGATTTCATATGCGCATCACACGAGCCGCACTACTCGCCGCGACCATCTTCGCCGCAAGCTGCGCGTCGGACGGCACCACCAGCCCGGCCGAGACGAGACAGTTCGAGACGCGCCTCTCTGCGTCGGCTGCAGCACCGTCCACGCCGATTTCCGGCGAACTGCTGACGCTTTCTGTTTCGGTGACCAACACGCTCCCCGAGTCGGTGTCAGGTCCTGTCTGCGCCGATGTCGTGCAGGCACGCCGCGCCGGCGTGGCATGGACCGACGTCACCGCCGGCAGCTTCGCCTGCTCGGCACTCGCGGTGATCATCCCGGCTGGTGGCACGGCGTCCATCACCGCGGTGGCCGATGCCGCGAAGGTGCGCACGCTCTTGGGCGGCACCACCGGAACCGTGGTGTTCCGGGTGCAGCACTCGCTGTCCGGCGACACCAAGCGCTACACGCTGCAGTCGAACGAAGTGACGTGGACCGCGAACTGATCGCGTTTTGCTGATTGACCGTGAGCGGGGCGGCCTTCCGGTGAAGGTCGCCCCGCTGTCGTGATGGCCTCACCCGATAGCATGCGTGACCATCTCACTGATGCCGAAGTACCGCTAGCAGAGACGCGCGAACGATGCGACTCTACGTGGGCCCCCACTGACACGTCCGCCAAGATTTTCACCGTCAGTTCAGGGCCATATGCGCACGCTATCGTCAGCCGTCGTCGCGTCACTCTTGCTCTGTGCTGCCTGCGCCACCGACGGCAGCACGGCGGTGCCGCTGAACGCTGCGGCTGCCCTCCAGGACGGCAGTCCGGTGGAACCGCGCATCGAGGCACAGGTCGTACTCCCCGTGACTCTCGTGGCGGACGGGCAGGTGCATTTTGAGGTCCGTGTCACCAATCGCCTGAATGCGACGGTGTCCAGCGGCGCATGCGTGGATCGCGTCGACGCAAAACCGGTCACGGCTCGGCAATGGATCGATGCGACGCCGGAAGGACGCGGCTGCACTCGGCAACTCGTGAGCTTTACTCCCGGCGTCGGCACGACGTTACAGGCCTCGGCCGATCAGGCGGTGCTGCGCGCGCTGGTGGGCGGCTCGGGTGGACGTGTGCTGCTGCGAGCGCGGCACGTGGTCTGGCAGGGCGATGCGGTGTTCGTAATGCAGAGTGCGGAGCAGGAAATCACTGTACCCTGACGACGCCAGCCGACGTCCGACGCCGTTCGATCAGGTCGCGGCGACGGCGTCTGCGTCGTCGTTCAGCATCAGAAAGCGATACACCACCGCCGCCACGATCGCGCCGACGATCGGCGCCGTGAGGTACAACGCCAGGCCCTCGAAGGCGCGGCTCACGATCATCGGGCCAATGCTGCGTGCGGGGTTCATGCCCGCACCGGTGAGCGGACCGATCGCGATGAAGCTGGCCGCCGCCGCCATGCCGACGGCGGCACCGCCGATCTTCGGCCCTTTGGCATCGCTCACGGTGCCCATGTAGGCGAACATTATCAGCGCCGTGGCGATCGCCTCGAGTGTGAACGCCTGCGCCGTGGTGACGTCGAGTGACACGAGCTGACGCGTGCCACGCGTGGCCTCCCAGAGCGCTGATGGGAATGCGGCCTTCAACGTGAACGCCGCCGTCAGCGCACCGCCACACTGCCCTGCGATGAACAGGCCGGCCTGCTGCGGTGTGATGCGACCGGTGATCAGCAGTCCAAGCGATACCGCCGGATTGAAGTTGGCGCCCACGCGGTAAAAGAGGGACGTCATGAGCGCAAGGACGAGGCCGTGGGCCAGCGCCACATCGAGGAGTCCCGCGCCCGAATCGGCGTTGCGCGCCTGCATGAGCGCGGCGCCGCTGATGAACGTCAGCGCGAACACGCCGATGAACTCCGTACTGAACTCGCGAGCGTCCTTCATGACGGGGCGTGCACGGGACGACGGATTGTCACGGGAACGTTCGCCTCAATCGGCGGCGCGGAACAGCAGCGACGCGTTGATGCCACCGAAGCCGAACGAATTGGACATCACGACACCGGGCGCGCAGGCCACGCCACCCTTCGGCACGTGACGCAGCGTACACGATGCGTCCACCTCGTCGAGGTTCACGGTGGCGGGCAGCCATGCGTCCTGCAGCGAGAGCATGCACACTACCGCTTCCATCGCCCCGCTCGCGCCGAGCGCGTGTCCGTGATAGCCCTTGGTACCGCTCACCCACACGTCCTGCAACGACTCACCGAACACCGTGCGCATGGCATCGGCCTCGGTGGGATCGTTGAGCGGCGTGGCGCTGGCATGTGCGTTCACATACGACACGTCATGTGCGCCGACGTCGGCACGTGTGAGCGCCTGTCGCATGGCACGCGCGGCCTGCGCGCCACCCGGCAATGGCGCCGTCATGTGATGCGCGTCGTTCGTGGTGCCGAAGCCGATGACCTCGCCGTAGATCTTCGCACCGCGCGCGATCGCGCGGCTGCGCTCCTCGAGGATCAGTGCGGCGCCACCTTCGCCCATCACGAAGCCATCGCGACCGGCGTCGAAGGGGCGACTGGCGTGTGTGGGATCATCGTTGCGCGTGGACATCGCACGGATCAGCGCGAACGCACCGAAGCAGAGCGGTGCCAGCGGCGCTTCGGCACCACCGCCGATCATGATGTCGGCATACCCGTCGCGCACGAGGCGGTACGCTTCGCCGATGGCGATCGCTCCGGACGCGCAGCTCATCGCGTTCGTGGAATTCGGCCCCTGCATGCCGGTCTCGATGGCCACGTTGCAACTCGACGCGCCACCGAACACCGCCAGTGCCAGCGTCGCGTCGACCGCGCGCAACCCGCCTTCCAGATAGCGGCCAAGTTGCGACTCCGCGTAGCCCACGCCAGCCAGCGCCGTGCCCATCATGACGCCGCAGTTCTCGCGATTCTCCTTCGCCAGGTCGATTCCCGAATCGGCGAGCGCCATGTTCGCGGCGATCACACTGAACTGGCCGAAGCGATCGAGTCGCTTCACGCGCTTCGCATCGAGATGGTCCTCAGCCGAAAACTCCTCGATCTGCGCCGCGATCTGCGTGCGAAACGGACTCGGATCGAAGCGCGTGATCATGCCGACGGCCGACTGTTCGGCGCGCAGTGAGGCACGCACCGCGTCGAGCCCGATGCCGATCGGGGTGATGGCACCAAGACCTGTGACGACGACGCGGCGTGGAGTGGACATCGAATTGCTCGAAAGAGAAGACTGCGAACGTCAGCGCTGCTCGGCGACGCGTGCGAGGCCCGCAAGTGTGCGCGACGCGATGCCGTGAACGAAGACCGGTCCGATCACCGCCAGAGCGGCCACGCGGCCCAGGAGCGGCCACCACGGACCGTCCCACGCGTGCACGATGCGCACGTGTGTGACGTCGTCTTCGCGGCGGACGAACTGCCACTCCACTTCCATGCCGCGGGTGATGCCCTCGACGTGCTTGAAGCGGATGTTGGGGATCGACTCGTCCACCGACATCTCGGACAGCCACCAGGTGGGCCAGTTCAGCGGGCCACCGAAGGGTCGATCGGCACTCATCTCGACGAGGCCGCCACCATCCCGTGCACGATTCCTGAACTTCACGAAGTTGTAGTGCGGCAGGTGATCGGGCCACTGCAGCACGTTCTTCGCGATGTCGAAGATCACGGCTTTCGGCGCACGCACGGTGAGCTCGTCCACTTCCACCATGTGCCGCTGCAACGGCATGGGACCGAGTCGGTACGGGCTGCGCAGCTTGTCGGATGTCGGTGCGGTCATGTCGAAAGTCGTGAGTACGGCAGTGCAACTGGAGCGCTTGTCAGGCAGCGTGACCTGGATGCCACTCCGCCGTGACGCGCCAGCCCAGGTGGGTGCGCACGTCGGCGTGCACACCGGTAGTCGACAGCACCATCTCCTGCATTTCATCCGGCGTGAATCCGCGAAGCACGCTCACCACGCCGTCGTGGCGACTCACCGGATGGAAACCCAGCGGGAAGCTCGTCAGCCAGAGACCGGCAGCAGCCAGCCAGCTGCGGCGCAGGTCGCTCACCAGCACCGATTGCCGCGATACCCGGTTCAACTCGCCGAACACCTGCGGCAGCTGCGCCGGCGTGAAGTGGTGCACCACCTGCGCAGCAATCACGAGATCGGCACAGGCGGTGGGTAGAGGCAGCGCAAAGATGGAGCCACAGATGAAGTAGCTGCCGCGCAGTCGGACGGCGGGCGCGAGCGCAATCGCCGTATCCACTGCCACCGGACGCGGTCGACGTCCCGTCTCGCGCAGCGCGGCGCACACCGCGTCGAGAATGTCACCGCTGCCGGCCCCGACATCCACGACCAGCGGCGACGGCGGTAGTCGTGGCGCGAGCTCACGCACCCGATCCACGACCGCACGCGTGCCACCGAACAGCGCATTGGCACGCGTGATGTCGGTGTGCGAGCGTGCGACGAGCGCTGCAGGGACGCCGGGCTCGTCGAGGAACTCGTGTCCCATGCGGCGTACCGGCGTGAACGGGCTCACGAGGTGCAGATCAGCGAGTCAGCGACGCGTAGCCGCCGCGGTAGTAGAGCAGCGGTTGCAGGTCGCGCGCAGTACCGCCCTCGACACTGCCGACGAGGATGGAGTGATCGCCCTGCGGCACACGCGCGGTGACGATGCACTCCACCGCGGCCAGCGTATCGTCCAGCAGTGCCACGCCAGCCAAGCCACGCGAGAACCCGACACCCTCGAAGCGATCGCCTTCTCGACTCGAGAAGCGCCGCGACAGCGCTTCCTGCTGCGAGCTCAGGATGTTGATGGCGAAGTGCTCCGCGTGCTCGAAGGCTGGCCACACCGACGCGTTGTGATCGATGCAGACGAGCACCAGCGGCGGATCGAGCGAGAGCGAGGAGAAAGCGCTTACCGTCATGCCGTGATCACGGCCGTCGGCATCGGTGGTGGTGACGATGGTCACGCCGGACGCGAAGCGTCCGAGCACGGCGCGAAACAGATCCTTGTCGATGGGCATGCGTTCAGGCGGCACTCGCGGTGGACCGCCACGTACGCGGGTCGAGGAAGTGAAGGAGGAACGACGGGCGGAGCACGGCAGCCGGCGGCACGAAGTCACCGGTGACGCCGATCAGCAGGTCGGCGAGGTCACGGCGTCGGCCGAGCACGCGCGCCGCGTGATTCATCAGCATCGGCGAGGCGACGGCCGCACTGATCACGCGCTCGACGAGCCACTTCTGGCGGAACTCGCTGGTGCGAGCCTGCTCGTATGCCCGCAACGCGCGCTGCGCTGCACCAGCGTTCACGGCGCGAATGGCGTCGGCAGCGAAACCGCCCAGCAACTCGCCACCACGCAGCGCGGCGTAGATCCCCTCGCCCGTGAACGGATCGAAGAAATCGGCCGCATCACCCACGAGCGCAGCGCCTGGTGCCCAGCCGCGACGTGCGTGCGATGCGAATGGCCCGGTGACGCGCACCGTGCTCACACGCGTCGCGTCGGCAAATCGCGGCGCCAGTTGTGCATGCCGGTCGAGCCAGCGCGTCATGAAGCCCGCCGCATCGCCCGCCGCGTCCTTCGCCAGCGATTTGGGCACCACGATGGCGACGTTGGTCTCGCCGTGACCCACGTCGGCGAGTCCGACGTAGCCGTCGCGCTCCACGTGCATTTCGCCATGGGCGCCGATGCCTTGCACGTTCGTGTAGTGCGCCACGAATGCCACGCGGCGCGGCCACGGCAGGCGCGCGGAAACACCGAGCCCGCGCGCCACACCGCTGCGGAGGCCATCGGCACCGATCACCAGCGGCGCGTGCAGTTCTCGCGTGCCCGAGTCGTCGCGCACGACCACGCCGCGCACGGTCTCGCCATCGCGGATCAGTGACTGCAGCGCGACGCCATCACGGATGCTCGCGCCGGCAGTGCGCGCCGCGCCCTGCAGGATCGGGTCGAGGTGACGACGTCGCAGCGCGAGTCCACGGTCACGGAACCCGCTGAATCCATGCTGCGCTGCGAACTCACCATGAATGACACCACCGTCGGGACTGCGCACGCGCATGCCCGCGAGCTGAGCGGCGCCGGCGGACTCCACCTGCCCCAGCACGCCCATCGCATCCAGAATGCGCGATCCCTGCGGACTGAGATACTCTGCGCAGGGCTTGTCGCGCGGGAAGTGCGCCTTGTCGATCAGGATCACGTCGAGCCCTTGCGATGCCAGCGCCCACGCCGTGGCCGAGCCGGCGGGACCACCGCCGACCACGATGGCCTGTGTCGATTCGCGAGCGAGTGTCATGAGGGACGAAGCACTGAATAGAGAAACTGCACCTGAAACGCCGTGCCTGCGCCGATCAGCGTGGCGGCGAAGTTGACGCCATCGTTGTCGAGCCATCGCAGTCCGCCGGCGATCACCGTTGGCGTACCGTCGGCTTCGCGCAGTCGTTCCGTGAGGCGACCTGTGCGCATGGACCGACGACGCTGCTGCACTGTGGCGCCCAGCACGGAATCAGCCATCGCGCCTGTCACACCGCCAACTGCCGCGGCGATCGTGACTGATGCCGGCCAATTCATGAGCCAGGCCAGCGCTGCGATACCGCATGCACCAGCCACCGTCGCCAGGAGTCCTTGCGCAGACACGCCACCGGACATCCCGGGCTCGAGCGCCGCCCACGTCAGGATCGATCGTGGTCGCGTCTTCGACAACATGCCGATCTCCGTGCCCCACGTATCGGCGGTCGCGGCGGCCAGCGCACCGAGCGCCAGCGCACCAGTTGCCGTGCTGACGCTGCCATCGGTGGCGGAGTACGCGCCCGCGCCGAACACGACGCCGTTGGCGAGCACCTGCATGGCATCGCGCGGACCGGATTTCTCGATCACGCCGGCGCTCCGTCGCTGCTTCTCCGCCTTGCCCACGCGGCCGAGTGCAACGCTGCTGGCGAAAAACGTCAGGAGGAGCACCATCCAGTCCAGACCGGCGATGGCAGCGACGCTGCCGAGTGTGGCCGCCGCGACGGCGCCGGATGTCGTCAGCATGCCGGCACGCCAGACGAGTCCCGCCACCACCGGGCCGAGCGCAGCAGCGGCGAGCGGTGGCAACGCGGGCAGGGCGATCACGCCGGGGCGTTTGCGGTCGTGCGCGTGGTCAGCGAGAGCAGGATGCGATCGTGCAGTGACGGCGGGGCAACGTCGAGTGATGCTGCGGCGCGAACGACCACAAGAAACGTCGCGTCGGCGGCGAAGTGTGTCCGACAGGCTGCACAGTCACCAAGGTGCACGTCGAGCGCGACGAGCTCGTCATGCGACAACTCGCCATCACAGGCGGCGAAGGCCTGCGTACGGACAGCGTCGCATACGGCAGCCGCGGCGTGACTGGCCATGGGAGAAGTCAGCATGCGGTGGAGAACCCATCCCATGAAACAACTGCGCCGGCGGCAGAGGAAGGACGCATATGCCTGATGACCGGTGTCGAGGGGAGTCGATGATGCGACAATATATCGAAGCAACTGGAGGCCGTGACGGTTCCGCCTTGAAAGCGGCGACGTGCGATACACGGCCACGGTGATCTGCTTGTCGGCGAATTCGCTTCGGTATAGCTTCGGTGTGTCCGGCCATCCCCCGCACCCCCCGCGGGCATTGGTCGTGTGCGACCCGCTCCGCAGAGCCGCGGCGGGCGTTCCTTCACGAGTCAGCCACGATGTCCACGACCGTTGATGCGCGACTGCCACTCAGCCTGCTCGAGGCAGTGCGCGTCGTCGACACGCCGGAAGGCAATGTCGAAGCCGAGTACATCGAAGAGCTGCGCACGAAGCGTCTCGGCCTCAGCGACACGGTGTACGCACAGATCAAGCGGTACAGCGAGGCCGTGCGGCGCAACGAGCGCACCGTTCGCGACGAGGCGGCGGCGCTGGCCCGGCTGATCGGCCGCCGGACGGATGCGCACCGTGTGTTCGATTCTGCGGGATCGCTGCTGGCACGCGAGGCAGTGGAGACGGTCAGTGGAACGCGCCGCGCGTTGTTGCGCCGGCTGCCGGGCATGATCGCGCGGCCAATGGCGCTGGCCTCGGTGCGACGTCTCTGTCGTCGCTACCTCGATGGGCAGGTGGAGCGTGTCGGTGCCACCGTGATTCTCGCCGTGTCGGACCCGGTCACCATCGAAGGCTCAGCCGTCGCCGGTTTCGCGTTCTACGCGTCGGCGTTCGCCACCATGCTCGAGGAACTGACCGGCATGCCGGCAGTGGTGACCCGCATCGACGACGACACACGGCCGGGGCTGCGCTGGAAAGCGTCGTGGGGCCGGGCCTGACGGCGGCAAGCCACTAGTTTGCTCGGATGCGAGAACCACATCGTCTGCACGAGATCCAGGCTGCACTGACGTCAGCAAAGCTGGACGGCTGGTTGCTGTACGAATTCAAGGGATGCAATCCGATCGCGGCCGGCATGCTTGGCTTCGAGGGACTGTCGTCGCGCCGCGCCGTGGCCTGGATTCCTGCCAGCGGCACGCCGGTCGCCCTGATGCATGCCATCGAACTCGATGCGTGGCGCAAATGGCCCGGTGAGTGGGCACATCGCATCTATCAGTCGTGGCAGTCGCTCGAAGACGGGATCCGCACGCTGGTGAATGGCAAGCGCATCGCGATGGAGTATTCGCCGGGCGATGCGGTGCCGTATCTCGATCGCGTTCCCGCCGGTGTGCTCGACATGGTGCGTGCCTGCGGGGCCACGGTGGTGTCGTCGGCAGAGCTGGTGACGCAGTTCTACGCCGTGCTCACAGTGGCGCAACTCGACGCGCATATCCGCTCCGCCGAAATCATCGCGCGCATCGGACCGGAAGCGCAGCGCCGTGCAGGGGCAGCCGCGCGCGCGGGCACGCCGCTGTCGGAGTTCGAGGTGCAGCAGTGGATCATGGCACGATTCGCCGAGTATGGGCTGGAAACGTCGCATCCGCCGAACGTGAGCGTCGGCGCGAACGCCGCCAATCCGCATTACGAGCCGGCATACGACCGGCATGCACTGATCACCATGGATCAGGTGCTGCTGGTGGACCTCTGGGCCGGCGAGGCGGGCATGCCATACGCCGACCAGACGTGGATGGCGGTGATCGGCACACCGGCCGACGATGACGTGGAGGCGGTGTGGCCCGCGATCCGTGACGCACGTGATGCGGCAATCGCCGTGGTGCGCGATGCGTGCGAGCAGCGGGTGATGGTGGCTGGCGCCGCTGTGGATGATGCCGCGCGCGCCGTGATCACCACCGCCGGTTTCGGCGCGGCCTTCACACATCGCACAGGGCACTCGATCGACGCGCGTGACCTGCACGGATCGGGGCCGCACATGGACGGCTTCGAAACGCGCGAGGAGCGTCACCTGCTGCCCGGCGTCTTGTTCTCCGTGGAGCCAGGCATCTATCTGCCGGGCCGATTCGGTATGCGCACCGAAGTGAACGTGGCGGTGACGCACGATGGCGACGTACGCGTGACGCCGGGTACGATTCAGACGGACCTGCTGCGCCTCTGATGACGTCGGTCATCGTCGCACGTCCCGCGGCGGTCGCTGCGCGCGCGGCCGCGCTGGGCATCGTGGTGAACATCGGGCTCACCATCGCGAAGCTCGTCGGCGGACTGGTGGGCCATTCGTACGCGCTCGTGGCCGATGCCGCCGAGAGTGGCTTCGACCTGTTTGGATCACTGGCGGTGTGGACCGGCGTCCGTATCGCCGATCGTGATGCGACGGATGAATATCCGTTCGGGTTCGGCAAGGCCGAGGCGCTGGCGGGTGCCACCGTGGCGCTGTTGCTGCTGATCGCGAGCATCGGGATCGCGGTGGCGTCGGTGCACGAGATCCGCACGCCGCATCATGCGCCGGCGCCGTGGACGCTGGCCGTGCTGGCCACGGTGATCGTGATCAAGGAAGTGATGGCGCGACGCGTGCGCAGTGTCGCCGCGCAGGAGGGCAGCACGGCGCTGGCGGCCGATGCGCAGCACCATCGCAGCGATGCGATCACGTCGGCGGCGGCGTTCGTCGGCATCGCGGTGGCACTGCTCGGCGGTGACGGATGGGAAAGTGCCGACGACTGGGCTGCACTGGTGGCGGCGGGCGTGATCGCGTGGAATGGATTCAGTCTGCTGCGCACGGCAGTGGCGGACCTGATGGATCGCGTGGCGTCGCCCGAGGTGGTGCAGTCGATCAGGACGGCGGCATCACGCGTGGATGACGTCTGCGCCGTGGAGAAACTCGCGGTGCGGCGTGCCGGTCGCGGATACTGGGTCGACATTCACGTGCAGGCCGACGCGCAGATGTCGCTCGAGGCCGCGCACATCGTCAGCGGCAAGGTGAAGGGTGCGATCCGTGCGGCGACGCCGCAGGTGCTGGGCGTGCTGGTGCACATGGAACCGCATGCGGATGCAACACCGCCTTCTCCGGGATTGGTCTGAATGCAGCGACTCCTGTGCAGCGTCACTGCGCTGCTGCTGGTCGGCACCACGGCGACGGCGCAACAACGTACGGTGCAACATGCGATGGTGTGGGGTGGCGCGTTCGGCGATCATCGCGTCGGCGCGAAGACGTCGCTGTACTGGGACTGGCAGCCGCGACGGGCAGAGGCGGGCGAGGTCTGGCAGATTCAGCTTGGCGCGGTCGGCGTCACGCGCGACCTGTCGCCGCAGTGGCGCGCGACGGCAGCGCTGGGCATGGCCTACGCACACCGGTACGGCACGCTGGCGCCGCGCACGAATCTGTTCGAGCTGCGGCCATGGGCACAGATCACCGGGCGACGCACGGCAGGCCGCTGGCTCTGGACCGATCGGAGCCGCGCCGAATTCCGCGTGCTGCGACCCGCTGGTGAGTTCGCGCCCGATGACGCCGACTGGGCGCCGACGGTGGTGCGGTTGCGCCGGCAGGATCGCCTCGAGCACACGCTCACGACCGACAAGCGCTGGTACGGTGCCGTGGCGCAGGAATTTCTCGTGAACGTGCATCCGGCGCGCTCACGCGTGGCGATGCTGGAGCAGTCGCGCACGCAATGGCTGGTGGGACGTCAGCTCACGCCGCGCAATCGTCTCGAGAGCGGCTACGGCCTGCAGTTCTGGAATCGCCGCGGTGGCAACGAGATGAACCACACACTGCTGCTCTACTTCCGCACGTCAGTACCATTCCACTGATGCGACGTGGCGTGTATGGCCTGCTGGTGCTGGCAGGCGCGGTGATGGGGTGCGGTGACAGTGATGCGTCGAAGTCAGGCGACGGCGTGCCGCGTGCGGTGCCGCGCACGCAATCGGCGGCGGCGCGCGCGTTGCCGCTGCCGGTGATGCGGCTCGCGCAGGCGAGGATCGGGGCTGACCCGGCGACGGGCCGTGCCGTTCAGGTGCGCGTGCTGATCGAAGGGCAGATCGCCGGCGATTCGCTGATCAATGTCGGCGCACTCGATTCGACCTGCGGCGTGGGCCGCACCGATACGCTGGTGACGCGCAGCGGCGCTGCCGTCGTCGGCGCGATGGTGTGGGTCGAAGGGCCAACGGCGGTGCACGCACCCGCAGGCACGCCGGAACGCCGCACCACGATCAGCCTCGAAGGATGCCAGCTGCGTCCCCGTGTGCAGGTCGCACCACCGGGCAGCATGCTACTGCTGGTGATGCGTGATCCGCGGGCGGAATTGCTGGTGGTGGTGCCTGCATCGGTGTCGGTGCGGATCGACACGGTGTCGTTCCTCACCGACGGTCAGCTGGTGCCGGTGCGACAGCGCGCGGACAGCGTCGGTGTGCTGGCGGTCTATGCCACGCGACTGCCGTGGGCGCGCGCTTTCATCGCGGTCACGCCACCGGCGGTGAGTGCCGTCACGGACGTGGATGGCGTGGCTCGCTTCACGCTCGACCGCGCCGGCCGCAAGGCGGTGCTGCGCGCCTGGCACCCGGCACTGGGCATCGTGTCGGCCACCGTCGATCCGTCGACGCTCGCCAACGGCGCCATCGTCACACTGACCTTCAAGCCGTGAGCGGTGACGCACGCGCATGACGCGCGCGTCGGCCCGGCCTACTCGCCGGTGACGAAGTCAGCGACGCGTGTGATCACCGTCTCGTCACGCAGGATGCGGAAGTGACCGGAGCCCTCGGGGGCGAGCCATCGTTCGGCGCCGGGCCAGTCGGCGGCCAATCCTTCCGACTCGATCACGGGCACCTGCGCATCGTCTTCGGCGTGCACCACGAGCACCGGTGCGCCGCCCGCCCGACTGGCCTGCGCGGCGAGGGCCGCGGTATTCATGTCGCGCCACCGGAAGTGCCAGCGCTGCTCGAGCTGCGCAATCATCTCGGCATGCACCGCCGCGCTGGCCTCATGCCGGCGCAGAAAGCGCGCAAGCGGGCGATCGACGCTGCTCGGAGCGCCGATGCTCACGGCCCGCGGCAGCACGTCAGCGCCGGCGTTGGCCCGCGAGGCGATGGCTGCCAGCACTGCCAGACCGCCCAGCGAGTGGCCGATCAGCGCGTGCGGCGCGCCCGCGGCGTCCATCACGCGCAGGAGCGCATTGCGAAAGCCGGGCATCGACGCGCGCTCACCGTCGGAGGCGCCGTGTGCGGGCGCGTCGAGCACCACGACGCGATGCTGACGAGAGAGCAGGGCCGCCGCCATGCCCGACCACTGCGTTCCACGCCCTCCCCAGCCGTGCAGGCAGACCACCAGCGGCCACGCCGCGTCGCCCCAGCTCCAGTACGCCACGCGACCCTCGCTGCCCAGCACGTCGGCATGCACGCCGTCGGCAGGCATGAACCGGGGCATCGCCGGACGCTGTGCCGCGTCGCTGATGCGGCGCGTGATCGGCGGGGGTGTGGTGAATCGCCGCACGGCCTCCGCCGCCGCCTCACGCACGTCGCTCCACGCCGTCAGGGGCGGAAGATCGGCGGGCAATGGCGCGGGTGGGCGGAGATCTGGCGGCAGGGGCATGGCCGCAAGCTACCGGACCTGTCCATCTCGCAATAATGATATAGCTTTCGCAAGATCCTTAAGTTGCCCTGTTGCCCCTGATGTCAGATGACCACTCCGGCACTTCACGCCCACACCACACCCGCGCGCGCCGACGTTCTGCGCCGCGGCCGGCGGCTGAACGCGGTGTCGCTGGCGTACAATCTGGCCGAGTCGGGCACGGCGCTGGTGGCGGGCATGGCGTCGGGGAGCATCGCGCTGGTGGGCTTCGGCGTGGACTCTGCGCTCGAACTGCTGGCGTCACTGAGCGCGACCTGGCGACTCTCCGCCGATGGCCACGCCGCGCGTCGCGAACGCGCCGAGTTCATCGCCCACCGGCTCACGGGCGCCTCGTTCCTCGGACTCGCAGGCTACGTCGGCTATGAAGCGGTGGAGGCACTGATCGCGCAGGAGCAGCCGTCCGCCAGCGGCATCGGCGTGGTGCTCGCCCTCTTCAGCGCGCTGATCATGCCGCCCCTCTCCCGCGCGAAGCGTCGCGTGGCCGAGTCACTGGGCAGCGGCGCACTGGCGGCCGAAGCGCAGCAGTCGATGCTGTGCAGCTACCTGTCGTGGATTTTGCTCGCAGGTCTCGCTGCCAACGCGCTCTTCGGCTGGTGGTGGGCCGATCCCGTCGCGGCGCTCGCGATGGTGCCGATCATCACGAAAGAGGGCTGGGAAGCAGTTCGCGGCAAGTCGTCCTGTGCGTGTCATTCGCACTGATCGGTTCAGACCGACGGCAGCGACAACTGCTACTGCACATCGCAGAACAGAACGGCCGCTGAACTGAGGGGCCGCAGAACTGCAACTGCGGCACTGCGAATTGCTTTAACGAAAAACTGCACAGCCGCAAAACAGCAAAGCTCGGGGTTCGCTCCGAGCGCGGCGCAGTTCCCACCAAAAAATACTGCCCTCGTCGCGCGTGGAAGGTGGCGACGGGGGCAGGGCAGCAGTTTTGCGGTAGTGCAGTTTTGCGCTAAGGCCGTTGCCGTTGCCGTTGCCGTTCTGTGGCAGTTCAGTTCAGCGGCCGTTCCGTTCCGCGATGTGCAGTTGCAGTTAGAGTTGCGGCTGCGGTTGCGGTTGCAATTGCGGAAGCGGTTGCAGTTGCGGGAGCGGATGCAGTTGCAGAAGCGGATGAAGCAGCAGTGACGAACTACAACGCTAGCTGGCGATCGACGACCATCGCGACGAACAACAGAGCGAGGTACAGCAGCGAGTAGCCGTACACCCACCATGCCGGCTTCACCCAGTCCTTGGCGCGCATCATCTTGACGACGCCGCCGAGGAGGAGGCCGCCGAAGACGGTGGCGCTGATGCCGTAGATCCAGCCGAAGGCGCCGTAGGTCACCGGCAGCAGCGTGACGACGAGCAGGACGATCGTGTACCAGAACATCTGGCGCATCGTCTCGCGTTCGCCCCAGACCAGCGGTGCCATCGGGACGCTGGCGTTGCCGTAGTCCTTCTGCTTGTTGAGCGCGAGCGCCCAGAAGTGGGGCGGTGTCCAGTAGAAGACGATCAGGAAGAGATAGATCGCCGTGAGATCGATGCGACCCGTGACGGCGGCCCAGCCCACCAGCGGCGGGAATGCGCCGGCTGCACCACCGATCACGATGTTCTGCGGCGTCGTGCGCTTCAGCCAGCGCGTGTAGATGAACACGTAGAAGTAGAAGCCGCCGAGTGCGAGTGCGGCCGTCAGCACGTTCACGTAGAACGCCAGCAGCCATGTGGCCGTTGCGGCCAGTGCCACGCCGAACGAGAGCACGGCGAGCGGCGTCATGCGACCGCTCGGGATCGGCCGGCGACGGGTGCGCGTCATCACGTTGTCGATGTCGCGGTCGAGATACATGTTGACCGCGTTGGCGCCCCCGGCCATCAGGTAGCCACTCAGCATCACCACGCCAAGCAGCCACAGGTCGGGTCGTCCGGCGATGTACATCGGTGCCGCGGTGGTCACCAGCAGCAACGAGATGATCGTCGGCTTGGTGAGCATGACGAGGTCACGCCACAGCGGACGATCGGCCGGAAGATCCGCGGCCAGGGCGGGCGTGGTCACGCCGTCGCTCCAGCCAGCTGCGGAGTGCGCGGACGAATCGCCGCGCCCACCGGTGCACCTTCGGCCGGCGGATGCTTGGCACGACGCGCAGCGTAGGTCAGCGTCAGCGTGCTGACCCAGAGCAACACGCCGGTAGCCTGATGCAGCGAGCGAATCACGATCGGGAAACCACCCAGCACCATCAACGCACCGAAGACGATCTGCAGCACGACGATTCCCGATGCGACGTACGCCAGCATCGTGACGGTGCGATGTTCACGGCGACGCATGATCAACACGGTCATCATCACCACGTGCAGTGCGGTCACATAGGCCAGCACGCGATGCGTGAGCTGGATGTGCTGGGCGCCGCCGCCGAGCGATCCCGGTCCGCAGAGCGGGAAGCCCGCACACGCCACGGCCGCGCCGGCCCACTTGGCCACCATGCCGCCCATCATGACCGTCAGAAGCGCCAGCACCGCCGCGACGGTGGTGGCCTTGATCATCTTGTCCGATACGAGGCGATCGGAGATCGACGTCAGCGACGGCATGCCGCCGGCGCGCATCCACGCCACACTGAGTGTACCGAGGAGCGACATCGCGACGGCCTTGTGCGCGAGCGTGGCCCACCACTCGTTGCGGAAATTCACCGTCACGGCACCGAGTGTGGCCGCGATGACGACGATGCCGAAGGCGAGCATCGACGAGCGCAACACACCACCCTTGCCCGAGACGCCGCGTTCGTTGCGCCTGAGGAATGCCATCAGCAGGAACGCTGCAACCACCGTGGACAGCGTGGCGGCGAAATAGCGATGGAACACCTCGATCACGAGGTCAGGACGATCGAGCGGCGGAAACCAGTAGCCGTAGCACTTGGGCCAGTGATCACCGCAGCCCATGCCCGAGCCCGAGATGCGGACGAAGCCGCCGAAGATGACGTGGCCAAGGGCGGCCAGCAGTGAGACGCCGGCGAGGCGACGGAGGAGGCTCATGTGGTGACCTGCGCAGCAGGACTGACGGCGGGCGACTGGCGCGATTCGATGGCGCGCCACGTCGCGACGAGAAGAAAGACCAGCGCGACGGCTGGCACGACCACCCACACCACCTCGGCGGCGCGGCGAATCGGCGGCAGGGTGTGCGAATGCTCGACGGCGGCACCGGCGGCGAATGCGGAGCGCAGGATGTAGCGATGCGCGATCACGCAGAGGACGACAGCCACCCAGAAGATCGTCGTAGCGATCATCGGATACGGGGTTACGGACAGGGTATCGGTCACCTCACTACAACGGCGACCGTGAACCCAAAGTTCGCCGGTATGG
>JAYWIJ010000015.1:0-5430 GCA_043788935.1 Gemmatimonadaceae bacterium
GATTCGCCGCGTGACACTGGCGCAGGCGCTTGGACTCCCGCTACTCCCAGACACTCGCGCACCCGGCAGCGATGCTGCGGCTGCGCCTACCCGGAAGAACTGAGATGCCCGCACCACGACACACGTCACGCGCTGCAGTGCGCTCCAAGACGACAACGCGGGTCATCGCCGCCGCACTGCTGGTCGCGTGCAGCACGTCAGCAGCGGATGACGCTCCAGCGGACGGCGCCGCCGCGACGAACGAACCCGCGGGCGGAGCGATCACCCTCTGGACCGACTCGATTGAACTGTTCATGGAGCACCCGGCGCTGATCGTCGGGGCGCCGGACACGTTCGCCGTGCATCTCACCGACATCACCGACTTCGCGCCGCTCCGATCCGGCCGCATCACCCTCACGTTTGAGCGTCGCGATGGCGGCGAACCGATGGTCGTCGTGCAGGACGCGCCGCGGTCACCGGGGATCTACGGTCCGGCGCCGATCTTCAAGCGCGCGGGCACGTACGATCTCACGATCTTCGTCGACAGCCCGCAGGCGAAGGATGAAATCCGGGTGCCGGGACTCGTGGTCTACGGCTCGGCGAGCGCAGCGCCACGCGAGACGGGCGCTGAAGACGCGGGCATCGCGTTCCTGAAGGAGCAGCAGTGGAAGACCGACGGCTTCCGGACCGAAGCCGCCACCGAAGGTCATGTGCTGGTGTCGTTCGAGGCGTCGGGCGTGCTGGAACCAGCGGCGGGCCGGTTCGCGCACGTCACGGCGCCTGTGGCGGGGCTGATTGATGCGTCCAGCCTTGCGGCGGCACCGGTGCCCGGGGCCCGCGTCACGACAGGGCAGGTGGTGGCGCGACTCGTCCCGTCGCTGGGTGACGGTGGTGGCGCCGACTACGCCGAAGCACGGGCACGATTGCGTGAAGCGGAAGATGAGGTCGCGCGCGCGAAGCGATTGATCGCCGTCGAGGCCATCCCGGAGCGGCGCGTGCACGAGGCCGAGAATCGACTGACCGCGGCGCGCGAGGCGCTCGCCGGCTACGCGGGTGGCGCACTCGATGCGAGTGGGCGCATTGCTGTGCGGGCGCCGGTGAGTGGCGTGATCGCGGAGCGGACCGTCACGCCCGGGTCGCGGGTCGAGGCGGGGACGGCGCTGTTCACCATCGTCGATCCGTCGGTCGTCTGGTTGCGCGTCAACGTGCCCGCCGCGCAGAGTGCGCGTGTGTCACGCGGCACGTCGGCGGAGTTCAGTGTCGACGGATCGGATCGACGGTTCGCCACGCGACGCACCGTCTCGACCGGCAGCATCATCGACTCGATGTCGCGCACGCTGCCGCTGCTGTTCGAGGTGGGCAATCCGGACGGCACGCTGAAGGTCGGTGCGACAGCAAAGGTGACCGTGGCCACGGGAGCACGCGAAACCGGCGTCACGATTCCGTACTCCGCCGTGCTCGACGAAGACGGTCGCGCCATCGCGTATGTGCAGCCGGAGGGAGAGCGTTTCGAGAAGCGCACGCTCACCCTCGGCGGTCGGCAGGGAGATCGCGTGATCGTGCGCTCAGGCCTGAAGGCAGGCGAGCATGTCGTCAGCGGGGCGGCGTATCAGGTCCGCCTCGCCTCGCTGTCGACGAGCGTGCCGGCGCACGGCCACGAGCATTGAGGCGCCGCATATGCTGAACAGCCTCATATTGTGGTCATTGCGCAACCGTGTCATCGTCGTCGTCACGGCGGCCGTCATGTTGCTGGCGGGCGCGTGGGTCACGTCGCAGATGCCGGTCGACGTGTTTCCTGATCTGACTGCACCGACCGTGACGGTGCTGACCGAGGCACACGGCATGGCGCCGGAAGAAGTGGAGGCGCTGGTCTCGTTTCCCATCGAGACGGGTGTGAACGGGGCAACGGGCGTGCGGCGCGTGCGCTCGTCCACCGCGCAAGGCATTTCCGTTGTCTGGGTCGAGTTCGAGTGGGGCACCGACATTTTCCGCGCGCGGCAGATCGTTGCCGAGAAGTTGCAGACGGTCGCTGCAGCGCTGCCCAACGGCATCTCGTCGCCCGTGCTGGCGCCGGTGTCGAGCGTGATGGGCGAGATCATGATGATCGGCCTCACCGGTCCACAGACGCCGACGGAACTCCGCACCACCGCCGACTGGACGATCCGCCGCCGCCTGCTGGCGGTGCCGGGTGTCGCACAGGTCATCCCGATTGGCGGTGAGGTGAAGCAGTATCAGGTGATCGCTGATCCGTCACGGATGCTGGCCTCGCGGGTGACGCTCGACGACGTGGTACGCGCCACGGCAGGCTCGAATGCGAATGCCTCGGGCGGCGTCTACATGGACAAGGGGCAGGAGTATGTGATCCGTGGGATCGGACGCGTACAATCGGCTGCCGACGTCGCGAGCACGGTCGTCGCGGTACGCGGTGGCATCCCCGTGCTCATCAGCCAGGTTGCCGACGTGCGTATTGGCAGCGCGCCGCGCTACGGCGACGGCTCGATCAACGCCGCGCCGGGCGTGGTGCTGGCCGTGCAGAAGCAGCCGGGCGCCAACACGCTGGCGTTGACCGAACGGATTCAGCAGGAACTGGCCTCGATGCAGCCAACGCTCCCGAAGGGCATGATCGTCCACACGGAGCTCTTCCGGCAATCGGATTTCATCCGCGTCGCCGTCGACAACGTGGTGAAGGCGCTCCGCGACGGAGCGTTGCTGGTGGTGGTGGTCCTGTTCGTGTTTCTCTGGAACGTGCGCGCCACGGCCATCTCGCTCGTCGCGATCCCGCTCTCGCTGGTGGTGGCGATCTTTGCGATGAAGCTGCTCGACATCTCGGTCAACACGATGACGCTCGGTGGGATGGCCATCGCCATCGGGGCACTGGTGGACGATGCGATCATCGACGTGGAGAACGTCTTTCGCCGGCTCAAGGAGAATCATCATCGCCCGCCCGCCGAGCAGCGCAACGCGCTGACGGTGGTGTACGAGGCTTCCAAGGAGATTCGCAGTAGCATCGTCAATGCGACGCTGATCATCATCGTGGTGTTCCTGCCACTATTCTTCCTCGGCGGCGTGGAAGGCCGTCTGCTGCGTCCACTCGGCTTTGCGTACGTGGTGGCAATCCTCGCATCACTGCTCGTCGCCGTGACGGTCACACCGGTGCTCTGCGCGTACCTGCTGCCGACGTCGAAAGCGGTGGAGAGCGAAGGCGAGAGCAAGCTGGTGGTGTGGTTGAAGGCGCGTTACGTGCGCGTGTTGCGTCCCGTCATCGCGCACCCGTGGCGCGTGCTTGGCGGCGCCGGCGTGGCGCTTGTCCTGACGGCAGCATTGCTGCCGGCGCTCGGGTCGGCATTTCTGCCGGAGTTCAACGAAGGGGCACTGACCGTGAGTGTGGTCACGATTCCCGGCACGTCGCTGCAGGAGTCCAGCGCCATCGGCCAGCGTGTCGAGCAGATCCTGCGCGCCAATCCTGCCGTCATCAACACCGACCGTCGGCAAGGACGCGCGGAGCTCGATGAACACGCACAGGGCGTGAACGCCGCCGAGATCGACGTCACCCTGAAGGCCGACGTCGACAAGGTGGCGGTGTTCGAGGCATTGCGTCAGGAGTTCTCCGTAATTCCCGGCACCAGCGTGACCATCGGCCAGCCCATTGGGCACCGCATCGATCACATGTTGTCCGGGACGCGGGCCAACATCGCAGTGAAGCTCTTCGGGCCCGATCTCTACCAGCTGCGCTTGACCGGCGCGCAGGTGCGTGACGCGATGCAGTCGGTGCCCGGCGTCGTCGATCTGCAGCTGGAGCAGCAGATGGACGTGCCACAGCTGCGCATTCGCGCTGACCGGACGGCACTCGCGCGTTACGGGATGACCGTCGGGCAGCTCGCGGAAGCCATCGATGTGGCGTTGAATGGCGAAGCGGTGTCGCAGGTGCTCGAGGAAGGACGGAGCGTCGACCTGGTGGTGCGCTTCTCCGACGAGGCTCGCGCCAATGCGACGGCGATCTCGGGCGTCACCTTCGACACACCCACGGGCCAGCGCGTCCCGCTGTCCTCGCTGGCCCAGATCACGGTGGATCGCGGGCCGAACACGATCAGCCGCGAGAACGTGCAGCGGAAGATCGTCGTGCAGGCGAACGTCTCGGGCCGCGATCTGGGCAGCACCGTCCAGGCGATTCAGGCGGCGGTGACGCGCGACGTGCAGCTGCCGCCGGGCTACTTCGTGGAGTACGGTGGCCAGTTCGAGGCACAGGCTGAGGCGACCCGGACGCTCGGCGCCCTCTCGGTACTCGCGGTGGCGGCGATCTTCCTGATTCTGTTCGCCGAGTTCCGCTTGGGGAAGACGGCGCTGCTGGTGATGGCGAATCTGCCGCTGGCGCTGATCGGTGGCGTGCTGGCGGTATTCCTGACCGGACGCATCGTGAGCATCGCGTCGCTGGTCGGGTTCGTGACACTATTCGGCATCGCCACGCGCAACGGCATTCTGCTGGTGTCGCACTACCGTCAGCTGCTGGCGGAGGGGGCGACGTTCGAGGACGCGGTCGTTCGCGGCTCTCTGGAGCGCTTGGCGCCGATCCTGATGACGGCTCTCACGGCGGGGCTGGCGTTGATTCCGTTGGCGCTGGGCGGTGGCGAACCGGGCAACGAGCTGCAGACGCCGATGGCCATCGTGATCCTGGGCGGCCTGCTCTCGGCGACCGCGCTGAACATGCTCGTGCTGCCGGCGCTGTACTGGGTGTTCGGTGATCGTGCCGTCGCGACCGAGGATGCGATGGAGCGGATCGAGCCAGCCGTCGGGTTGGCACCGGTTCGCGCGGAGATGGTCGGATGAGCCCAGAGACGCGCTGACGCTCATCGTGGGTGCTGTTATTGTCGCGTGATCCATGTGGTCTTGAGTTTCACTTCCACCCCCAATTCTGCCATGCGTACTCTCCTTCGCCGTACCTCCGTCGTCGCGGCGCTGCTGCTGGTGGCCGCGCCGCTGTTCGCGCACGACATGTTCCTGCGCCTCGAACAGTTCTTCGTCGCACCGAACAGCACCGTGAACGTCCGCCTGTTCAACGGCACGTTCATTCTGTCCGAGAACTCGATCACGCCGGATCGTCTGGCGGACATCGCGGTCGTCTCACCGGCCGGCCGCGCGAAGATCGACGTCGCGCAGTGGAGTGCCGTCGGTGACACGAGCGTCTTCCCGATGCGCACCGGTGCGGCGGGGACGTACGTGGTCGGCGTGTCGACCAAGCCGCGCGTGCTCGAGATGAGTGGCACCGATTTCAATGCCTACCTCCGCTCTGACGGCATCCCCGATGAATTGGCGGCACGCCGCGCGCAGAAGCGCCTCAACGACCGCGCGAAGGAACGGTACCAAAAGCATGTGAAGGCACTGGTGCAGGTGGGCGCCACGCCCGGCGACGCCTTCGGGACGGTGCTGGGCTATCCGGCTGAACTGGTGCCCGTG
>JAYWIJ010000016.1:0-21198 GCA_043788935.1 Gemmatimonadaceae bacterium
CCCGGTTCCAGCGCACGCGGCATCGCCGGCACCAGTTGGGATGTGTTCGCCGCCGCGACGGCTGGCAGCGTCACCAGCGAGTCGATGCGGCGCAGCTCCATGCCGTCGGCGTACTCGCTGAAGAACAACAGACCGCCACGCGGCAGCGACAGCGGTTCGTACACGCTGCCCGTCACGCGTGTGCGACGCGTACGCGATCGATCGGAGAGCTGCATCGACTCCACGTCGGGAATGCCGCCCGACTCGCTGACGTAGACGAGTTGCGAGCCGGCGACATCGAAGCTCGGCGAGTGACGGTTCACGGCATCGTCGGGCGACACGATGTCCATCGCACCGTTGTCGGCACTGACGATCGCGAGACGCCAGATGCCGCTGGTGTCCTGCAGACTCGTCACGATGCGGCGGCCATCGGGCGAGAACCGCGGATGGCTGAACACGCGGCGGGGGGACCCGTCGATCAGTGCCGACACGGTGCCGGTGGTCAGCGACACCAGCACCAGCCCGCACGATCCACCGATGCAGCGCACCGCCACGGCGCGCGTGCCGTCAGGCGATGGATCGGCGTCCTGCACGGCCGCACCGTCGGTCACGAATCGCACGCCGCCGGTCGTCGCATTCCACATGGCGAGATCGGGCCGCTGCGTGCCGTCGCGTCGCACGCTCCACGACTCGACGAGCAGTTGCGTCCCCGCCGAGTCGATGAAGCGAGGATTGAGGAAGCTGCGCCCGCGGCGCGTGCTCAGCGTGGCGTCGGGTTTCGCGAGGCGCGGCAGCGTACGGACTGCGGGCACGTCCTGCGGATCGCGGCGCACCAGGCGCTCCACCTGCTGCCGCTCGAGCGTGGTCATGGGCTGTGTGTCGGCTGGCGCAACGATGACGCGCGGCGATGCGCCGAGGCCGGGCAGGGTCAGCGCGACGCGACGGCCATCGCGCGTGACGGCCGGTGCACCGGCGCCGCGCGCGTATCGCGCGAGCAGCGTCCCGTCCACGATGCCTGCGGATCGCAGCGACGCGTCCACCGTGAACGCCTTCGCCGTCAGCTCGGCGGTGAAGCGACCGTACATCGTGGCCGGGGACTCACCGTACACGCCGCGAAAGGCGTCGTCGAACGACCGGGCCACGCGGGCCGACTGCCGTCGGAAGAGCAGTGTCATCGACGAATCGCCACGTTGCGCCGCCAGCCATTCCCAGAATGCCGAGCCAGCGAGGTACGCCATGCTGCCACCCTTGTAGCCGCCGCCAGCGCTCATGGCGGCATACGACGGCAGGCGACCGGCCAGCGCCAGCTCGCGGAGCAGCGCGGGACGCCAGATGCCGTGCGGGCGACCGCTGCCCGTGATCTTTCCCTCGATCCATGTGGCGTAGCCCTCGGCAGCCCACCGTGGCGACTGCACGGCGAGAGGGCTCACCTGCGCCGGCAGCAGATGCCAGTACCACTGCGACCGTCGCACCGGTCGCGAGAGATGCGCGATGTGGCCGAATTCGTGTGCGGCCAGCTTTTGCCCCCAGCCCCGGTGATTCGCGATCTGGTCGGTCGCCGTCGGCGGGGTGACCCACAGGTGGATCGCCGGGGCGCCGATGAGCGGAATCGCCTTACCGTTGGCCACGTTGTACGGGTCGTCGATCAGCACCGTCGTGCGTCCGGACGGTGCGTACCCGACGAGGGCGGCGACCGCGTCCCGCGTCGCGTCGAGGCGCGGCGCGAGCTCCTGCACCCACGCCTCCGTCTCCACCGGATAGTGCACCTCGAACCACTGGGTGGTCAGCGTCCGCCACGGGGCGGAGGTACGGACGATGTCCTGCGCGATGACGGGGCGTGTGGCGGACAACGCGAGCAGTCCCGTCGCCAGGGCGCGGCGGGGGGCGGAGACGAGGCGAGGCATGCGGCGGTGTGGAAGGATCGCGGCTGGGCGGCGCCGGGGTGCGGCGGCCAGCCAAGAATAGCCGATCAGGACGCCGGGGGCCCTCGATCGCCCGAATGCGGTTTTTCTCACGGAAGTGCCGGAGGGTGCCCGGACGTGCCGACATAGCATTTATGAGCCGACCTCGCCATCATGCGACAGCCTGCCGCCGTCGGCCACCTCCCGTCACCCTTCACTCCTGTTTCCGGGGAACGCGCCGTCCATGAAGCTGATCACCGCGATCATTCGTCCCGAGTGTCTTGCCGACGTGAAAGCCGCCCTGTTCCGGGCCGGCGTCACCGGCGTCACCTTCTCGCGCGTCTCAGGGCATGGCGGCGAGCGGGAGGTGGTGCAGCAGTATCGCGCCGAGACGGTGGTGCTCGAATTCCACGAAAAGGTGAAGGTGGAGATGGCCGTGTCGGAGCATTACGTGGAGCCGACGATCGCGGCGATTCTGTCGTCGGCACGCACGGGCAACGTCGGCGACGGCAAGATCTTCGTGCAGCATCTCGATCGTGTGATACGCATCCGCACCGGCGAGGAAGACACGGCTGCACTGACGCCGGTGACGGCGGATGCGGTGCAGCGGCAGGCGCAGCGCCAGGCGGCGCCGTGACGCCGGAACCGACGATGGTGGCCGGTGACACCGCATGGGTGCTGGTGTCCACCGCGATGGTGCTGATCATGGTGCCGGGTCTCGCCTGTTTTTATGGCGGTCTGACACGAAATCGCGCGGTGCTCAACACGATGCTCATGAGCTTCGGTGCACTGGCCGTGATGTCGGTGTTCTGGGTGGTGGCTGGGTACTCGCTGGCATTTGGACCGGGGACGTCGTGGATCGGCGGTCTTGCATGGGCGGGCATGCAGGGTGTGAATGGCACGCCGAATCCGACATACGCCGCGGGCCTGCCGCATGTGCTTTACGCCGGCTTCCAGATGATGTTCGCGGGCATCACCGTCGCGCTCATCAGCGGTGCGGTGGTGGAGCGGATGCGTTTCTCCGCATTCCTGTTGTTCGCGCTGCTCTGGGGCGCGCTGGTGTACGTGCCGCTGGCGCACTGGGTCTGGGCCGATGGAGGCTGGCTGCGGTCACTTGGCGCGCTCGACTTCGCCGGTGGTACGGTGGTGCACATCAGCGCCGGTGTGGCCGCGCTGATTCTCGCGAAGATGATCGGGCGTCGTCACGACGCCGGGCGCACCGCGATCCTGCCGCACAATGTGCCGCTCACGCTCCTCGGCGCCGGGATTCTCTGGTTCGGCTGGTTCGGCTTCAATGCCGGATCGGCGCTCGCCGCTGATGGCATCGCGGCGAACGCGGCGATCACCACGCACACCGCCGCCGCGTCAGGGCTGCTGGGCTGGATTCTCGTCGAATTCTTCCGCACGCGTCACGCGACGGCGGTCGGTGCGGCGACTGGCGCAGTGGCGGGTCTCGTGTCGATCACGCCGGCAGCGGGCTACGTCACGCCGATGTCGGCGGTGGCGATCGGTGCAATAGGTGCAGTGTGCGCCTATGCCGCCATTCAGCTGCGTGCCAAGACAGCGTTGGACGATGCGCTCGACGTGTTCGCCTGTCACGGCGTGGCGGGCATCGTCGGTGCGCTGGCGACGGGTGTGTTCGCGACGACGACGATCAACAAGCTGGGCGCCGATGGATTGCTGGCAGGCAACGCCCGGCTGCTCGGCGTGCAGGCCGTCGCCGTGCTCGCCACCATCGCGTTCGTTTCGGTGATGACACCGGCGGTGGTGATGGCGGTCAATGCCGTGACGAAGATCCGCATCTCGCTGGCTGACGAACTGGCGGGTGTGGACACGCAGGAGCATCGCGAAGAGGGGTACCACGGCGGCGGGCTGGCCGAGTTCGCGGGCCAGGCGATCACGCTCGGACAGCGTGTGGTCCTGCCGGCGCACGAGGTGTTTGGACAGCCGGTGGCCAACGGCGACTGATCTGGTCAAGGCAAAAGAGCGGGGCGCTCCTCATTCGAGGGCGCCCCGCCGCAAGCTTTGAGAGCCACGACCGGCTTTTCAGCGCTGCGCTGGCTTGGCGACGATCTTGTCCTGCAGCCAGCTCATCGGCACGATGAACAGCGGCGACAGGAAGGAGCCGAGGAGCACGTTGATCCAGGTCAGTGCCAGGAAATACGCGCCGAGGCCGATTCCCATCCACAGGGTGCCGAGAATGCCGTTTGTTTCCACGCCGACTCCACCAGTTGAGGTTCAGGGCGGAATGCTAATGGCGACGGAGGCCGGACGGGAGAGGGGCGACGAGGCGGTGGCGCTCGGCGGCCCGGCCGTCCTGGCAGTGTCCGGCGGTGCCGACTCGATGGTGATGGCGTCGCTGCTTCACGCACGGCACCCTGACGAGGTGGTGGCGCTGGCAACGTTCGATCACGGGACCGGTGCGGCGGCATCGGCGGCGTCGGCGCTGGTCGCGGCGTGGGGCAGCGCACGCGGCATTCCCGTGCACATCGGCGTGGCGACGGATCTGCAGCAGACCGAGACAGCGTGGCGGACGGCGCGCTGGGAATTTCTGCACACGCTCAGTGCCACGCTTGGGGTACCGGTGGCGACGGCGCACACGGAAGACGATCAGGCGGAGACCGTCTTCATGCGGCTGCTGCGCGGCTCCGGTGTGCGCGGACTGGCTGGGCTGCGGGCGCCTTCCCCGGTGCTGCGGCCCATGCTCGGCTGGCGCCGTGAGTGGGTGCGCGAGATGGCGGCGCGTGATGCCGTACCGTTCCTGGACGATCCGTCCAACGAGAATTTGCGATTTCTGCGGAACCGCGTTCGTCACGAACTGTTGCCGGCCATCGAGCGCACCACGCCGGGATTCCGGGCCTGGCTGCTGTCCGTGGGGGAACGGGCTGCGATGTGGCGGGATCAGGTGTCGGTTGCCGTGGACGAACACTGGCGTCCGGAAATTCGGCCGGCTGAGGGCATCGTACGCCTTGCGCGGCAGCGGGGACGCACGCCGTCGCGCGACGAAGCGGCACTGTTCTGGCCGGAGGTGGCGGGAAGGGTGGGCGTGACGCTCGATTGGCGAGGAACCGCCCGGCTCGCATCGTTTACAACGAAGCGTGTCGGTGGGTTGCAAATGCCGCTGTCCGGGGGGGCGATGGTGACCAGCAGCCGCGCTGGATGGTCTCTGCAGCGAGCCGGTGCGTGCGCGCCGATTTGCGGCCCGGCCGATCGGCGGGCACCACGGGAGCAGTGAATGAGCTTAATCTTGCAGCAGGAGCGACCGGGCGGGAGAGCGTTCGTCCGGTGAGCATGGTCAGCACCGTGATCGTCTGGGTACATGCTGGTGTGCCGCAACGACGCGCAACACGGTGGCTTGGTGCCACCGGGAGAGAACAGGTTCGGTGAGCGACATGTCCACGGCAGATCCACGACTCGAAGGGCGCGCGGTGAAGCGCGTGGTGTACGATGAAGTGACGCTGGCGGCCAAGTGCCGGGAGCTCGGCGAGGAGATCACGGCGGCCTATCCGGATGGCGATCTCCTTGTGCTGGGGCTTCTCAAGGGCAGCTTCATCTTCGTGAGTGATCTCGTGCGGCAGATTCATCGGCCGCTCGCGGTCGATTTTCTGGTCGCGTCGAGCTACGGCGATGCGATGGTCTCGAGTGGCAACGTCCGGCTGCTGTACGATCCGGAGACGACGCTCGAGGGCAAGCACATCCTGCTGGTCGAAGACATCGTGGACTCGGGGCGCACGCTGGCGCGTCTCGTCAGTTTGCTGAGTGAGCGAAAGCCGGCGTCGCTCGAAATCTGTGCACTGCTGCACAAGCACATCGCCACTGAATTGTCGCACCCGGTGCGGTTCGTTGGTTTTGATGCGCCGAACGAGTTTCTGGTCGGATATGGCCTGGATCACGCCGAGCGCTTCCGTCACGTTCCTTACATTGCGAGTCTGCTGTAATGCCGGTCATGCCGAATAATCCGACTCCGAACAAGGGCGGTGGATTCAACTGGGGCAAGTTCTCGAAGACGCTTGCCTTCTGGGTCCTCATCATCCTGATCCCGGTGACCTTCGTGACGCTCACGTCACAGAAGAACGCCGACGCCCCCGCGCTCACCTACAGCCAGTACGATCGCGAACTTCTGAAGGGCAACCTGAAGAAGGTCGTGGTCGTCGATGGACGTGAACTGCAGGCCGAGACCAAGCAGCCGATCATGGTGAACGGCAACGAGGTCACGCGCTTCACCACGACGCTCGTCGGCGAAGTGACGGATCGCGACAAGGACGCACTGCGCAACGCCGGTGTCGAGCTGAGTGCCAAGGCGGCGCGCACGTCGATCGCCTCGGTGCTGATCAACATCCTGCCGTACGTGCTGCTCTTCGGCTTCTGGCTCTTCCTGTTCCGGCAGATGCAGGCCGGCGGTGCCAAGGCGTTCAGCTTCGGCAAGAGCAAGGCGAAGCTGCTCACCGGCGACACGCCGAAGGTGACGTTCGCCGATGTCGCCGGTGCCGACGAAGCGAAGGTCGAGTTGCAGGAGATCATCGAGTTCCTGAAAGACCCGCAGAAGTTCACCAAGCTGGGTGGTCGTCTGCCGAAGGGTGCCCTGCTGGTGGGCCCACCGGGTACCGGCAAAACGCTGCTCGCACGGGCCGTGGCCGGTGAAGCGGGTCGCCCGTTCTTCAGCATGTCGGGGTCGGACTTCGTCGAGATGTTCGTCGGTGTCGGTGCGAGCCGCGTGCGCGATCTGTTCGAGCAGGGCAAGGCCAGTGCGCCGTGCATCATCTTCATCGACGAAATCGATGCCGTCGGCCGTCACCGTGGCAGCGGCATGGGTGGTGGGCACGACGAGCGCGAACAGACACTGAATCAGCTGCTGGTCGAGATGGACGGCTTCGAGAGCAACGAAGGCGTGATTTTGATCGCCGCGACGAACCGTCCCGACGTGCTCGATCCGGCGCTGCTGCGCCCGGGTCGCTTCGACCGCCAGATCGTGGTCGATGCGCCGGACCTCCGCGGTCGTGAAGGCATCCTGCGCGTGCACATCCGTAACAAGCCAATCGCTGACGACGTCGACGTGTTGTCGCTGGCCAAGGGTACCCCTGGCATGGCCGGTGCCGACCTGGCCAATCTCGTGAACGAAGGCGCGCTGCTCGCCGCGCGTCGCGGACACGACAAGATCTACATGACCGACCTCGAGGAAGCGAAGGACAAGGTGCAGCTTGGCGCCGAGCGCAAGTCGCTCGTGATGCGCGAAGAGGAACGTCGACTGACTGCGTACCACGAGGCAGGGCATGCCGTCTGCGCGATCAAGATCAAGGGCAACGATCCGTTGCATAAGGTCACGATCGTACCGCGTGGCCGCGCGCTCGGTGTGGCGTTCACGCTGCCGGAAGATGACCGTGTGAGCGTGACACGCGAGCAGATCGAAGCGCGTCTGGTCATGGCGTACGGCGGCCGGACGGCTGAAGAACTGATCTTCGGTCGTGATCATGTGACCACGGGCGCCAGCAGCGACATCCAGCAGGCCACCGGCATCGCCCGTCGCTACGTCTCGCAGTGGGGCTTGTCGGATGCCGTCGGTCCGATCCTCGTCGGCGACAACGAACAGGAGATGTTCCTCGGCCGCGAACTCACCAGCCGCCGCGAGGTGAGCGAGAAGACCGCGCAGCTCGTGGACGCCGAAGTGAGCCGCGTGATCAAGGAAGCGTACAACCGTGCGAAGTCGGCGCTCGAGGAGAACATCGACCTCCTGCACTCGCTCGCGAAGAACCTGCTGGAACGTGAGACGCTGACGCGCGAGGACATCGGCCTGCTGGTGCAGGGACAGATCCTGCCGCCTCGCGTCGATCCGCCTTCGAACCTGGTGCCACCGGTCGTTCCGCAGCCGGTTGCCGTCGTCGCTCCAAAGCCGGAGCGCATCGCGCCGCCGCTGCTCGGCGGGCCTGGTATCCAGCCGGCGTGATCAACGCGCCAATGTCCGTTGTGAGGCATGGCGCCGCACGATGAAATGACAGCCTCTCGAACGCCACCGGACGCCACTGCGCACCGGTGGCGTTTGCGTGATGCCGTGCTGGAACTGGCCACACCGCAGATCATGGCGATCTGCAACGTCACGCCCGATTCGTTCAGTGACGGTGGTGAGCACTACTCGGTGCCGCTGGCGCTGCAGTTCGCGTTCGCTGCATGGCGCGATGGCGCCACGATTCTCGACATCGGCGGTGAGTCCACGCGGCCGGGTGCAACGCCCGTGTCGGTGGAGCGGGAGCTTGCGCGCGTGATTCCGGTGATCGAGGCGGTGCGGAAGCGTGTCCCCGAACTGATCGTGACGGTGGATACGGTGAAGTCGGAAGTGGCGCAGGCCGCACTGGCCGCCGGCGCACATGCCGTGAACGACGTGTCGGGTGGTCGGCTCGATGCCGCGATGTTCGATGTCGTGGCACAGGCAGGGGCGGGCATGGTGGTGATGCATTCCCGCGGCACGGTGGCCGACATGGCGTCGCTGACGCATGCCAGTTACACGGGTGACGTGGTGGCGCGCGTCGGCGAAGAACTCGTGGCGCAGCTCGAGCGTGCGCATGGTGCCGGCATTCCCGGCGACGCCCTGGTCATCGATCCGGGCATCGGATTTTCGAAGACGTCGGCGCAGTCACTCGCCCTGTTGCGAGCAATTCCGCGACTCATGGCGCTGGGCTACCCAGTGCTGATCGGTGCGAGCCGAAAGCGGATCATCGGTGAGTTGACCGGCGTGAAGGAGCCGTCACAGCGCGTGGTCGGCAGTGCGGTGGCACACGCCATCGCGGTGCAGGCAGGGGCACGGATCATCAGGACGCACGATGTGTCGGCGACGCACGAGGCACTGGCCGTGGCGAGCGCCCTGGTCAGGGTGCCCTGACGCCTATCGCGGAAGCGCCGCGCGGTCGTCAGGGCCGTGCAGGAGAAGGGCGGACGATCATCGCCGCCCTCCGCTCGTCATCAGGGTTTCCGCGTGGCAGCCGGTCGCGCTGCACCGGTCGCAGCCGATGAACCGGCGCTGGCGGTGATGACCTGATACATCCCCTTGGCCACATGTGATCGTCCGTCGGCTGCCGGGATGAGGCACGAGAGGATGTAGCGTCCGGGAGGCATCCGGAAGGAAATGAACGCTTCGGCTCCATTCATGATGGTGTTCGTCTGCGCGAGACTCTTGCTCCACACCGGTGGCCTGCCGGTGTTACGCGTCGCGTCGAAGAAGTCCTTCACCGTCTTGCCTTCGGGAAGCTCCTGCACGGAGATGTGATGAATGTCGGTGCCCTGATTCACCAGCTGGATCGTGGCGATTCCGGACTGCACCGTGGCCGGTGCGTCGAAGACGTAATCGCGCGCCACGACCTTGATGAACTGAATGCGGTCCGTGGCAGCGGCCGAGGCGGTGGCCTGAGCGGCCAAGGGTGCCGCGCTGGACGCTGCAATGGACATGAAAAGAGCCGCGCGAGTCATGGTGCGCATGAGTACCTCCCATCGGGTGACGCAGGCGTTCGGTTGTGACTGGAGAGTGTGGCGGGGAACATCCCGCGTCAATGCGCACCGGCCCGACCCGTGCGCAGCAGACGGACGGGCTGAGCCGTAGCTGACTACTGGCCTGTGACGCAGCAGTACTCCAGTTTGCCACCCGCTGCTCCCCACCTGACATCTCCCCGGAGTTCCTGCATGGCTGGCGTCTCCTCCCGCATGGCGGCCCTCGGTTCGGCCCTGTCGCTGCTCTCCCTGCTTGCTCCCTGTGCGACGCATGCGCAGGCGCGTGGCGCGGCGTCCGCACCGAGCCGCGCCACAGTCGATACCACGATGCTTGCGCGGCTCGCATTCCGCGGCATCGGACCGGCGAACATGATGGGTCGCTCGAGCGATGTGGAAGGGGTGCCCGGTGACCCGAACGTGGTGTACGTCGGCACCGCATCGAGCGGTGTGTGGAAGACCACCAATGCCGGCACCACCTGGAAGCCGCTGTTCGAGCAACAGCCGACGATGTCGATCGGTGACATCGCGCTGGAGCCGGGCAATCCGTCGGTGGTGTACGTGGGCACGGGCGAAGCGAACGTGCGCAACTCCGTGTCGTTCGGGCGCGGCATGTTCAAGTCCACCGACGGTGGCACGTCGTGGCGCTTCATCGGACTCGGTGACACACGACACATCGCGCGAGTCGTCGTGAGTCCGTCCGATCACAACACGGTCTTCGTGTGTGCGGTGGGGCACATCGGCGGACCGAATGCGGAACGCGGCGTGTTCGTGTCGCGTGACGCCGGGGAAACGTGGACCAAGTCACTCTATCTCGACGATCGGCACGGCTGCGCGGATCTGGACGTGGACCCGGCGAATCCGAACATCGTCTATGCCACGACGTGGCACTTCGATCGCAAGCAGTGGACCTTCACCAGCGGCTCCACGCAGAGCGGCATTCACCGGTCGGTGGATGGTGGCCGCACGTGGAAGAAGATGGCGGGTGGGCTGCCAGGCCTGATGGGCCGCATCGGCATCAAGGTCGCGCCGTCGAGCCCCAACATCGTGTATGCGATCGCCGAGGCGAAGGAAGGATACGTCTGGCGCAGCGACGACCATGGCGTGAACTGGCGCATGACGAGCAACAACGCCGCCACGCTCTGTCGCGGATTCTACTACGCCGATCTCCGCGTGGATCCGGTCAATCCGGAGCGGGTGTACAGCATCGCCTGTCAGTTGTCGTTCTCGATCGACGGTGGCAAGACGTTCGCACAGTTCTCGCAGAGCGTGCACGGCGATCATCACGGCATCTGGATCGACCCGCTGGACGCGAAGCGCATGTGGCAGGTGAATGACGGTGGCATGGCCGTCAGTCACGACATGGGAGCGAGTTGGCGCTTTCCGCAGGCGTTCGCGCTGTCGCAGTTCTACCAGGTCCACGCCGACAATCGCGAACCGTTCTACTTCCTCGGCGGCGGCCTGCAGGACAACGGCAACTGGGTCGGGCCGAGTCGCACCCGTGAGCCGCAGGGAATCCTCACTGACGACTGGCGCCTCGTGAGCTATGGCGACGGCTACTACCAGACGTCGCATCCCGACGATCCCGACGTGCTGGTGTCGGAGTCGCAGGGTGGCTGGATCTATCGCACCGACATGCGCACGCTCGAGCAGCAGGACATTTCGCCGCAGCCCCGGCGCAACGACGGTGGGCCGGTGAATGGCCTCGAGTATCGCTTCAACTGGAATGCGCCGATGGTGGCGTCGCCGCATGACGGCACGGTGCTGTACTTCGGCGCGCAGGTGCTCTTCCGCTCGAAGGACTTCGGCAGCACGTGGGACATCATCTCGCCCGACCTGACGAAGAACGACAAGTCGCGACAGGGGTTCGCCGGCGGACCGGTGCTGCTGGAAGCCACGACGGCGGAGTACTACAACACGCTCTACAGCATCACGGAAAGCCCGGTGCAGCGCGGACTGATCTGGGCCGGCACGGATGATGGCAACCTGCAGATCACGCGCGATGACGGGAAGACGTGGACGCGTGTGGACCGCAACGTGCCCGGCGTGGGTGCCGAGGCGGTGGTGTCGCACATCGAGGCCTCGCGCACGGCGGCGTGCACGGCGTACGCCACATTCGAGCGGCACTTCATGGATGACTACAAGCCGTACGCGTTCAGGACCACCGACTGCGGTGTGACGTGGACGAACGTGAGTGGCAACCTGCCCGACGGTTCGTACCTGCAGGTGTTGCGCGAGGACCCGAAGAATCCGCAGGTGCTGTATGCCGGTACGGAGGCGGGGCTGTATGTGAGCGTGACTGGCGGCGGCAGCTGGTTCCGCCTCGGTGGCAACCTGCCACCGGTACCGGTGCATGAAATTCTGGTGCACGGCCGCGAGAACGACCTGATCGTCGGCACACACGCGCGCGGCATCTGGATCCTCGACGATGCGTCGGTGATCCAGGATCTCGCGACGGCCGCTGCCGCGCCGAAGATGCACCTGTTCGCGATGCGAACCGCCACGCGCTTCGCGACCAAGACGACCAAGACGCCGAGCCTTGGCGACGCGTTGTACCGCGGTCAGAATCCGCCCTACGGCGCGATCATTCGCTACCACCTGACCTCGAAGCCTGACAGCGCCACGCCTGTCCGCATCGAGGTGCGGGACAGTGCCGGTGCGCTGGTGCGCGTGCTGGCGACGGTACCGCGGCAAGCGGGCATCAACACCACGTCGTGGAATCTGGCGTATGACGCGCCGCGCCAAAGGAAGCCCATCGACCCAAGCGATCCGGCGATTCAGTTCTTCGGCCCACCGTCCGGTCCGCGTGTGCTGCCGGGGCGCTACAGCGTGCGACTGGTGGTGGGCGACCAGCAGGTGGAACAGCCGCTCACGGTGCGCATCGACCCGACGGTGAAGGTCACGCCGGCGGCATTGCGCGAACAGTTCTCGCTGGCGATGCAGCTCCGCGAATTGCAATCGGTGGTGAACGACACGCTGCGTGCGCTGGATGGCCGCAAGGGTGAACTCGACGCTCGGAAGCGCGGCGCCGATGCCATTCCGGACGGCGGCGGGCGCGCTGCTGCCGCGAAGATCGGTGAGGAACTGGCCGAGGTGAACGATCTGCTGCTGGTGCTCGTGAAGCCGACGACGATTCCGTTCTACAGTGACGGTCCGCGGATCAGCGATCGTGTCGGCGCGTTGCTGCGCACTGTGGATGGCACCAATGCGGCGCCCACCGGGCCGCAGCGGACGCTGTCGACACAGCTGGCCACGGAGCTCAAGGCAGCGCTGGACAACGTGACGCGTGTGCTGGGGCGAATGGGGATCACGATGTGAGCCGCAGCGTCGTGCAGCGAACGTTGCTCATGGTGATGCTGCCGTGGCTTGCCGCGTGCGCGCGTGGCGGGGCTGGCGTTGTGACGGCGCCCGTCACCGCGGCATCGGTCGAGCAACGCACGCTCGGTACGGGACCGTCGCCGACACTCGTGGAATCGTTCGACGGGCTCGGCGTCGGCTTCACGGGGCCGCAGGGCCGCGCGATCGTGCGAAACCCGTCGGACAACTCGCTGGCCGTGGGGCGCGATCACATCGTGCAGACGGTGAACTCGCGGCTCGCCATCTTTTCGCGTGCGGGCGCAAGGTTCGACAGCACCGGTCGCGTGCTGTACGGGCCAGTACCGACGAACACACTGTTTCACGGCGCGGGCGGAGCCTGCGAATCACGCAACAGCGGTGACGCCGTGGCGCGCTATGATCAACTGGCGGAGCGCTGGCTCGTCGTGATGCCGGTGTTCCAGCGGAGTGCATGGCACGCTGACGATCCGCCGAAGCCGAAGCCCGGCGCTGCCGTGCTGAGTCGGCCAGTTCGTGTAAGTCAGCCTGGTGCCGCGACGCCTCTGCACGTGCCGGCTGCGGCGAACGACTCCGCAATGGTGAGAGCGCCCGCGACCCGTGACTCGGGTGCGTACGCGATGTGCTATGCGGTGAGTACGTCACCAGACCCGATGGGCACCTGGTACCGCTACGAATTCATCCGGCCACTGTTCCCGGACTATCCACGACCCGCGGTGTGGCCGGATGGCTGGTACATCCCGACCAGTACCGGCGACGACGTGATCGAGAAGCATGCATGCGTCGCAGATCGCACACGTATGCTGCGTGGCGAAGCGGCCTCCGAGCAGTGCGTGATCATCCCCGATGTGAACTTCCTCAACAACGTCGACCTTGACGGCAGGTCGCTGCCGCCACCGGGGGCGCCGAACATCATGCTGGCGGCGGGTGGCACGCAGCTGCGCGGCATGGTGCGTGACACGGTGCTGCAGATGTGGAATTTTCATGTGGACTGGAGCGATCCGTCGAAGACGCGTGTGGACGGGCCGTTGAATGTCGCCGTCGCGCCGTACGAGTACATGTGCGGCGGCCAGCTGACGAAGTGCGTGGCGCAGCCGGGCACCGACGTGCGGCTCGACTCGCAGGGCGACAAGCTGATGGCGCGTGTGGTCTATCGCCGGATCGGCAATCGCGAATCGATCATCGCGTCACACTCCGTGAACACCTCGCAGGGCGGCGGCGGCATTCGCTGGTACGAGTTGCAGGTCACGCCGGCGCGCGGACTGCGCGTGGCGCAGCAGGGTACGTTCGCGCCCGACAGCACGGCGCGCTGGATGGCGAGTCCTGCCATGGATCGCTTCGGCAACGTCGGCTTCGGATACTCCATCGGTTCGGCGACGTTGTTTCCTGGGCAACGCTTCACCGGTCGTCGTTCGGCGGACGCACCGGGCACGTTGCCGCTTGGCGAAGCCGTGCTGGTGCAGGGGAGCGCGTCGCAAACCACGACGCTGCGCTGGCAGGACTACACGCAGACCGCCATCGACCCGCGCGATGACTGCACGATCTGGTACGTCGGTGACTACCTGAAAACCGGCGTGACGGCGTACACCTCGCGCATCGGTGCCTTCCGGCTGCCGAAGTGCACCGGCGAAGCGCTCAGGGTTCATTGATGCCGCAGGCTGATTCTTCCATTTCTCACATCGTCGCCATGTCACGAACACTCAGGACCGCCACCCTGTTCGCCGCCAGCGTCACCGCTGCTGCCACTGCGTTGTCCGCGCAGGCCACCTATCCCTCGTCGTGGGATGCCGCGGTGCTCCGTCGCGCCGACGTCCGCGCCGCGATCGCGCACGTGGAGCAGGGCATGCCGAAGCATGTGGAGGAATGGATCCGCATTGCCGAGATGCCGGGCAAGTCGCAGCACGAGCAGCAGCGCGGCGCGTACGTGAAGGCACAGATGGAGGCCGAGGGTCTGCGTGTGAGTGTGGACTCCATCGGCAACGTGACGGGCGTGCGCGCCGGCACCGGTGGCGGCCCGACGATCGTGTTCGCGGCGCACATGGACATCGTGCATGCGCTGGAGACGAACCTGAAGGTGCGCGTGGCGGGTGACACGCTGCATGGCCCGGGCATCTTCGACAACAGCGCGTCGGTGGCGAACATGCTGGCCACGATCCGCGCCATGAATGCCGCGAAGATCCGCACCAAGGGCAACCTCGTGTTCGTGGCGACGGTGCAGGAGGAACTGGGACTGCGTGGCATGAATTTCTGGTTCCAGCACAATCCCAAGCCCGACCTGCTGATCTCGATGGATGGCGGACTGGGTCCGGTGAACTACGGCGCCCTTGGCATCTACTGGACGAAGTACGTGTTCACGAGCCCGGGCTCGCATACGGTGACGTCACGCGGCAAGCCGACGCCGGTGAAGGCCATGGCCGACGCCGTGCAACGCGTCTACGCCCTGCAGTACGGCCCGCTGCCCGAGGGCGCGGTGATCAACGTGGGACAGGTGCACGGCGGGGTGATCTACAACGGCGTGCCGCAGGAGTTGTACATGACCGTCGATCTGCGGTCGCCTGATCCGATCCTGCTGGACTCGCTGGATCGCACCATCGGGCGCATCATGCAGGACGCGGCCACGAAGGAGAAGGTTGGATTGCGCGTCGAAGTGGAGCAGAAGAATCAGGCGGGTGGCACGACCGCACAGCTCGAAGGTGCGCGTCGTCATCCGCTGGTGCAGACCGCAGTGGACATCCAGAATCAGCTTGGCATCAGCGCATTGCCCGGTGCGCCGGAGGCGATCGCCACCGGCAGCACGGACGGCAACGTCGGTGTGGTGGCGGGCGTGCCGAGCATCGCGATCGGCCGGTCGAAGGGCGGCAATCAGCATACGCTGACCGAGTGGGCAGATGCGCCGAGTGCACTGCCGGCGACGAAGCTCGTGCTGCTGCTGGCCGTGACGTTCGGCGACGGGGTGAAGGTGGTGCGACAGGCGCCGATTCCCTGATTGCGTTCCTGCAGGCGGAAGTGACGCCGGGCGGCGCCAGCGATCGGCGCCGCCCGGCGGCGTTCAAGACCGCTGCGTGTTCGTCAGCGTCCGATCCAGCGACTGAACTTGATCAGGAACACGTGGCGGCCCGGGTCGGCGAAGGTGCTCGACGCCTGACCGATCACGTCGGTTCGTACGTCGTCGAACGCCTGCTGTCGCTGCTGCGACCAGACGAGAAACAACGCCGATCCGGGGCGATACTCCCACCGCAGCACCGCATTGCCGCGCAACGCCCGGACGGTGAAGTCCTGACTGGGAATGACGAACGCGCGAGCAGGCCCAGTGCCGTCGGGATCGACCGAGCGTGCACCACCTGACGGTTCGGTGATGGTGCCGAGGTCCTCGCCGTACACCGCGAAGTCGAAGCGGCGGGGCGTGGTGAATTCCTTGAAGCGCGAGAATCGTCCTGACGCCGCGAACGGCTGTATGAAAAGTTGCAGCGACAGCCATGGCGAAAATGTCCAGTCGAGCCGCGCATCGAGGCGATAGGCCTGCTGCCGGACGTCTGCGAACACGAAACGGGACGCACCGAACGCGGCCATCGCGAGCGGATCATCCACACGCTGCACGTATTGTCCGGTGTTGCGCTGCCGGTCGAAGGAGGGACCGAGTCGCACGCGGGCCTGTGGCGCGGGGCGCCAGTCCACGGCCAACTCGATGCCGGAGATGCGTTCGCCGCTGGCATCGCCGGACCATGAGTACTCGCTGCTCACGCGAACCGGCTTGCGCGGGTCGCTCTCGACGTTGAGCCGGTTGACGATGGCGCGCGGCCGACGTGCGAGCGGTCCGCCGCGCAGCAGACGATCGTTCATGCTCTGCAACGAGAGCGAACCGAACGCGCCGACTTCCCAGAAGTTCAGCAACGTGACGCCGGCGTTCCAGCTCAGGCGTTCTTCGATGCGCTCGCCGCCGAAGTTGTCGCTGTGCGTGGTGAAGATCCCGAGTTCGTATTCGCGGGCGAGTCGCGATTGCAGCGGGTTGCGATATGTGCTGCTGCTGGAGACGGTGCGGAAGTCGGAGCGAAACTGGAAGCCGACGTCATTGGCCTCGAAACCGGGCGCCGTCTCTTCGTACGTCACCGACGCCAGCAGCCGCTCGCCGGCAGTCTTGGCGACCGTGAATGATCCGTAATGACCACCGAGCGAGGTGCGTGTGGGATCGTATTGCAGGTGGGACGCGTCGGGACGCTGCAGGCTGCGATAGTTCGCGCGCTGCAATCGCGTGATCGCTTCGGCCTCGTCCTGCACGTGGCTTCGCGCCAGCACGCCGCTCACGGTCCACGTGCGCCGCTGCCACGCCGATTCCCAGTCGAGTCCCGCGATGTTCGCCGAGGACGTCAGGCGGTCGGCCAGCGCCGAGTCGGCGACATCGCGCCGCACGTCGCTGACGAAGGCACCGATGCCGGCATTGCCGCCACGCAGCAGGCGCCGGACCCGTGACACGTGATAGTTGGTGAGCGGTTCAGCCGCCTCGGACCGCACCGTGCCCGTGGACGTGAGCACCTCGGCATCCTCGCGTGCCGTGACCGCATTCAACGACCCGACCTGCCAGCCGGATGGCGTGGTGCCCGACAGCTTCAGTGCACCGATGATCGGTGACTGTGCCGACACGCCGACCGCCTCGATGTCCCCGCCGCCCGGCACACGTTGCGGTGCGCGACCGATGCGGCGCGTGTAGAAGAAGCGCGGCGCGTCGTTGTCGTTGAACGAACGCGTCTTGCCGAACGAGAACGCGTCGGCGTTCTCCAGAAAGAACGGCCGCCGTTCGGGAAAGAAGATCTCGAAGGCGGAGAGATTGACCACCGCCGGATCCGCCTCGACCTGGCCGAAGTCAGGATTCACAGTCGCGGTGAGTGTGAGCGACTGCGGCAGCTTCACGCGCACGTCGCCACCGACCGCCGTGGCCAGTCGGGATGCCGGTACGAAGCGATTGCGTGCGGCGACGGGCTGCGTTTCGACCTGGGTTCTCAGATACGGCAACATTTCGATGCGGGACGCCGGACGCAGCGAGTCGAGACCGGTCAGCGTCCCAAAACGCGAGACGATACCCGGCGCATTCGCCGGTGTCGGCGACCAGAACGATTCCTCGCCATGCCGCGCGATCTCTCGCGCGAAGTTGATGCTCCACGGACGCTCGGCACCACCGGGACCGGCGTTGTAGCGCAACTGTGACAGTGGAATGCGGAACTCGGCAGTCCACCCTGTACTGTCGCGATGTGCGGCGACGTTCCAGACGGCGTCCCACAGGATGTCGTCGTCCTCGTCGTTGAACAGATCGAGGTCGCGAAGCACACCTCGCGGGTTGACCGCGAAGCCGAATGCCGTGCGGCGGTCGCCATAGCTGTCGAAGGCGACGGTGAACCAATCCGAAAAGATGTCCTCCGCGTCGCGGCGGCCCAACTGGTCGGCGATGGAGTCCGGCGCCGAGTCGAAGTTTCGCACGCCGACGTAGATCGCACCGCGGTCGTAGGCGATCCGGACTTCCGATCGCTGTGAGGCGGGCGCACCGCCCATCGGCGCGCGCTGCACGAAACCCGTCGCTGGTGCTGCCGTACGCCACACAGGCTCGTCGAGACGCCCATCGATCACGGGCGGCGTCGTGAGGTACACTGCCGTCAGCGTCATGGCCATCGACGGCTCGGGCGCTGTCGCTGGCGCCTGCGCAGTGCATCGGGAAGGGGTAAGCGCGAAGAGCGCTACAACGGAAAGCATCGTGCATACGGAAGCAGACATTCCTTATACTATCAGGTCGCTGGAATGACGGCCGACGGCGACGTTGATTTCTTCGAGCGCTTGCGAGTTGGCGCGTGACGTATCACCGCGGAGATCATCCATGGAGACATTGCTGATGCATTCACCGGAGTCGGTGTCGCGCACACGCGTTGGTGTCGGCGTCATCGTCGTGCGAGACGGGCGCGTGCTGCTCGGACAACGAATCGGCAGCCACGGGGCGGGGACGTGGGCACTGCCGGGCGGGAATCTCGACCACGGCGAGTCGGTGGAGGACTGTGCTCGGCGTGAGTTGCTCGAGGAGACGGGCCTCACCATGACGGGAGTCCGGCAGGCCCCGTACACCGTCGATCATTTCGCCGATGCCGGGAAGCATTACGTGACGCTCTTCGTCGAAGCGATCGGAACGGATGGCGAACCGGAACCACTGGAGCCGGAGAAGTGCGCCGGATGGTCGTGGTTTCGTTGGGCCGAGTTCCCGGAGCCGATCTTCGCGCCGCTCGCGTCGCTGCGGGCCTCGGGGTATGTGCCGCAGGCCTTCTCGATCGAGGGCGCATGACGCCCATCGCGGATGGCACGATGCAGATCCTGCGGATGGTTCACGTGCTGGCGGCGATCCTGTTCGTCGGTAACGTCATCGTCACGGGGGTGTGGAGTGCGCTGCTCTTCCAGTCCCGCGGCACGCTCGATTTCCGGCACGCTGCACGCGCAATCGTGATCACGGACTGGGCGTTCACGCTGGGCGGCGCCATGCTGCTCGTGGGCTCGGGCGTGGCCTTGTCCATCGGACGGGGATATCCGATGTGGGGGACACCGTGGATCCGCAACGCGATGATCGGTCTTGGATTGTCGACCACCATCTGGCTGGTGGTGCTCGTTCCGGCGCAGCGCCGCATGCGCCGACTCGGTCCCGATGACGACGCGCAACTCGTGCGCACCTACCAGCTCTGGAACGTCACAGGGTGGCTGGCCGCAGTGCCGCTGCTGTGGTCACTCTGGAACATGGTGAACAAGCCGTCGTGACCACGCCGCGGTGATCACGCGGCGCGAGCATGTCAGTTCAGCTTCGCCCTGACGTGCAGCGCCACTGCCGAGCGACGCGTGAGCGTGATGGTCGCGGCACCATCGGCGGCTACGGCGGTTGCGGGGCCACTGCACGACGCCGGTGTGGCTCCACTGGCTGCTGTGTACGTGAATTGCGCGATGTTGCAATAGCTGCCGGCCGGCAGCTTCGTCGGGAGCACGGTCGTACCGCCGGTGCTGCTCAGGCTCATGGCGAGGAACCCCGCACCGTCCCGACAGAGCGCGATGCGATCGGGGTCGCCGTCGATCCGCCAGTCGCCACGTCCGCAGTTGGTGGTGGGTGTGCCCGCCGAAGCCTTGCGGAAGGCGACCATCTGCGCGATCGCGGGGCGGCGATGTTCACAGATCCAGCGGCCGACCTGCGCGGAGCCGATCGTCGTCGTGCACTTCGAGCTTCCGTCGGCGTTGAATACGCCGATCGTGTTCCCGTTGCCATCCGACGCCGGACCGGAATCGCGCGTCTGCTGCGACGAGCGGTCGAAACCATAGCTCGACATCAGACTCGCGTATCCGTTGCCCTGCGCCAGCATCAGCATCGCGCCGAGTTCGTACGTCGAGTCGGCGTAAAACAGGGCCGCACCGCGCTGCGTATCGTGATTGTCGATGAACACCACGCTCTTGTCTGACGCGAGCGATGGATTCGCGATCGTCGTCATCGCGGTGAACAGCGTGGCGTTCCGGCCCAGGAAGGCGTCGGAAAGCCGGTTGCCGAAGTCGAAGTCGGTGATGTCGGTGGCGCCGCCCGAAGCGAAGCCGACGCCGAAGTACTGCTGCGGCGTGACGGCATCACCGGCGGCCCCATAGATGATCTCGAGGAAGACGTAGGGCTTCGGACGCCCGGCAGCGGTTGCCGCAGTGTTCACTTTCGTGATGATCGCCTCGAGATCGGCTGCAGGCACATGTTTCGCGGCATCCACGCGATAGCCGGCGATGCCGAGTGCGTGCAGCGCGATCAGGTACTCGGCAACACGCGTCCGCACGAACTCCGATTCCGTCGCGAGATCGGAGAGGCCGACCAGCTCACAGTTTTGCACCTGGAACTGGTTCAGGTACGACGTGATGCCGCAGGCGGTGTGAAAGTCGAGTGATGAATACGGGACCGACGGGTAGCTGTACTTGGTGTAGACCGTGCCGGCGCTGCCAGTGCCGCTGCCTGCCGTCATGTGATTGATCACGACGTCGGCGTAGACGTCCACACCCACGGCCTTGCATCGCGCCACCATGTCGGCCAGTTCGGTGGCCGTTCCGGAGCGCGACTTGTCCAGCTTGTAGCTCACCGTCTGATACCGCTGCCACCAGGGGAAGAAGTCCTGTGCGCTGCGGACGATCGCATGTTCCGACGGCGGCGAGATCTGGATCCCCTTGTAGCCGCGGGGGCCGAGCACCTGTTCGCACTCGCGCGCAATGTCGGGCCACGTCCACTCGAACATGTGCACGAACACGTCACCTGCAGCCGCGCGGCCGCTGGACACGTACGCGGAGCCCAGTGCCGGCGGAGTGACTGGTGGCGGAGTCGGCGTGACGGGCGTGGTCGGGCCGGGGGACTCGGAGCCACCGCCGCAAGCGGTGACCATGAGACAGATTGCGGCGGCGTGCATGACGGAACGAAGCATGACGTATGAACACCGGATGCACGGCAGTCGTCAAGCACCGTCACGCTGCCTGCGTGCAGGCG
>JAYWIJ010000017.1:0-21001 GCA_043788935.1 Gemmatimonadaceae bacterium
GCGGAAGTCACGGACGCGGTCCGCGAAGTGTCGCTCGAGGAAGCCCGCTTCCTCGACGAAAGCTTCGAGGTCGGTGACGTCATGGAAACGCCCATCGAGTTCGCCGAATTCGGTCGCACCGCCGTACAGGCGGCCAAGCAGCGCATCCTGCAGCGCGTCCGCGAGGGCGAGCGCACGAAGATCAAGGACGAGTTCTCGGGTCGCGTCGGCGATCTGTTCTCCGGTGAAGTGCAGCAGATCGAGCGCGGCAAGCTCGTGCTGATGCTGAACCGTCATCGTGAGGCGGAAGCCATCATCCCCTATCGCGAACAGAATCATCGCGAGCACTATCATCAGGGCGAGACGATCCGCGCGGTCCTCAAGAAGGTCGAGGATACGCCGAAGGGTCCGCGCCTCGTGTTCAGCCGCTCCGATCCACTATTCGTGCAGGCGCTGTTCAAGCTCGAGGTGCCGGAAATCCAGCAGTCGGTGGTCGAAATCCGCGCCGCGGCTCGTGAAGTCGGCAGCCGCACCAAGATCGCCGTCTTTTCGCGTGATGACGCCATCGATCCGGTCGGCGCCTGCGTCGGCCTGAAGGGTGCACGTGTGCAGGCCGTGGTGAATGAGTTGGGTGGCGAGCGCATCGACATCGTGCCATGGTCGGCCGATCCGGAGCGCTTCGCCAAGCTGGCGCTCGCACCGGCCAAGGTTGCCCGCGTGTTCAGTGACGCGGCCACCAAGACGATCCAGGCCGTCGTGGACGAGGATCAGCTGTCGCTGGCGATCGGACGCAACGGACAGAACGTGCGTCTCGCGTCGGAATTGACCGGCTGGAAGATCGATCTGTACTCGAGCCGCGAGTGGGTCGAGCGGACCGAAGGTGGCCCGGGCTTCGCTCCGCTGCCCGAGGAGCCGGTGGCCGATGTGCCGCTCTCCGCGCTCGAAGGCCTCTCGATGGCCACGGTGGCGGTGCTGGAAGCGGGTGGTTATCGCACGTTGAATGATATCATTGATCTCGAACGGACCGATTTCCTCAAGCTGCCCGGCATCGCACCGGCCGAGGCGGATCGGATCATGGGCATCCTCGACGAGCTGACCGTGGACGATGCCACCGAAGAGGGCGGGGCGCCCGCCGAGGGAGGCGCCGCCTGAGCGACGACGCCGGCCGACGCAAGCTGGCCGCGTTGCTGGGTCTGGGCTTCAGGGGACGTCTGGTCGTGATCGGCGTGGAGCATGTCCGCGCCGAGGTGAAGAAGGGCACGGTGCATTTGGCCGTGGTGGCACACGACGCCTCGCGACACAGTCGCGAGAAGGTGATGCCACTGTTGCGGGGAAGGAACATCGACATCATCGAAGTACTGTCGGCGGACGAGTTGGGCGCCCTCTTCGGGCGCGAGCAGACTGCGGCGGTGGGCATTACCGATGCAGGGTTGGCGCGGGGCGTGCGGGCCATCGGGCTCGACGCCGGGCGCTCGGAGTGACTTTCGGAGGCTGGGCTTGAGCAAGTTGCGCGTCATGGATATGGCCGGTGAGTTTGAGATCAACGTGGATGAAGTCATCGCCATGTTGCGCTCGATGGACGTTCCGGTCCTGAGCCCGCAGAGCGGGTTGACTGATGATCAGGTGTCCCGGATCCGGGCCCGGTGGGAGCGTGAAAAGCGCGCCCGCCTTGCGCGTGCTGCCGCACCTGCTCCCGCCGCGGCGCGTCGCCGCAAGGGTGCTGCGGCCGCCGCCGAACCGGCAGCACCGGCACCTGCTCCGGCTGCGGAAGCAGCCCCGGACGCTCCGCCCGCCGACGCTGCTGGCGCGCCTGCCGTTCGTCGCCGCAAGGCCGCCGACGTCGCCGCGCAGCAGGCCATCCATGACGCCGCCGCCGCTGCCGAGGCCGAGATTCACGCCGCGGCCGAGGCGGCACACGCGGCCGCCGTGGCCGCCGCTGCACCACCGCCTCCGCCGCCCGCTCCGGTCGCTCCGCCGGCACCGGTTCAAGCCCCCGCGTCGCACGACGACGGTGGCGAGTCCGCGCCGGCTGGCGAACCTGCTCCCGTTGCGGCGGCACCTGCTCCGGTTGCGTCACCCGCACCCTCTCCTGTGCGTCCTGCGCCTGTGGCCAGCGCGTCGCCGTCGACTCCGAGTCCGATGCCGACGCCGTACGCCAGCGCGTCGCCCTCCTCCCATCAGGGGGGCGGCAGCGGACCGTCGTCGGCGCGTCCGCCGCTGCGTCCAGCTTCCGCCGGTCTGCCTGACCGTCCGCGTGCCGCCGGTGCCGGTCTGCCGCCGCGCGGGCGTCCCGGCCAGGGTGGCGGTACCTACACCAGCGGTCCGCGTCCCGTGGCGTCTGCCACGCCGTCGTTCGGTGGCCCGCCGGTGCGTCCGGCCGGTGCTGCCGGCGGACAGCGTCCGGGCGGTGGACCGCCGGCAGCCGGTGGCGCGCCGCGTCCCGGTGGCGACCCGCGTCGTGGCGGTGGCAAGAAGGGCAAGCGTGGCTCCGTCGATCAGGCGGCCGTCGATGCGAACATCTCGAAGACGATGAGCGCACTGCGCGGGCCGGCTCGTCGCGGTCGTCGCTTCGATGATTCCGCGTCGCGAGAGGAGCTGGAGGCGTTCCGCGCCGCCGCGGCCGAGCGTGAACGCACCACGGTGCGCGTGAACGAATTCATCACGGTGTCGGAACTGGCACAGATCCTCAAGGTCGCCGCCACCGAGATCGTCGGGTTCGCGTTCAAGCATCTCGGGTTGATGGTCACCATCAACCAGCGTCTCGACTTCGACCAGATCGAACTGATCGCCGGTGAGTTCGGCTTCCAGGCCGTGAAGGAAGAGGAGTACCAGGTCGAGGAGGAAGGCACCAAGATCATCGATGCCGCCGAAGACCTGATCTCGCGTCCGCCGGTCGTCACCATCATGGGTCACGTGGACCATGGCAAGACGTCGCTGCTCGACTACATCCGCAAGGCGAACGTCGTCGCGGGCGAGGCAGGTGGCATCACGCAGCACATCGGCGCGTATCACGTCACGCTCGCCGGTGGCAAGACCATCACGTTCCTCGACACGCCGGGTCACGAAGCCTTCACGGCCATGCGTGCACGCGGTGCCCAGGTCACCGATATCGTCGTGCTGGTGGTTGCAGCCGACGACAAGGTGATGCCGCAGACGATCGAAGCCATCTCGCATGCCCGCAACGCCGGCGTGCCGCTGGTGGTCGCGATCAACAAGATCGACGCGCCGGGTGCCGATGCGGCCAAGGTGCGTCAGGACCTGCTGCAGCAGAACGTCATCCTCGAAGACTTCGGCGGTACCGTCCTCGCCAGCGACATCTCGGCGAAGAAGGGCACCAACGTCGAGCAGCTGCTCGACCAGATCCTGCTGCAGTCCGAAATCCTCGACCTCAAGGCCAACCCGGCGCGTCGTGCGCAGGGTGCCGTGGTCGAAGCACAGCTCGATCCGGGCAAGGGCCCGGTGGCCACGATCCTCATCCAGAACGGTACCGTGAAGGTCGGCGACGACTTCATCTGCGGTGTGTTTTCGGGTCGTGTGCGCGCGCTGCTCGACGAGCGTGGCAAGATCGTGAAGTCCGCAGGTCCGGCCATCCCGGTGCAGGTGCTGGGCATGACCGGTGTGCCGATGGCGGGCGACCAGTTCGTCGTGGTCGAGGATGCCGCCGAAGCACGCGAAATCGCGCAGCGTCGTGAGCGCCTCGAACGTGAGGCACGCAGCCGTCGCACCACCAAGTCGTCGGTGTCGCTGGCCGACTTCATGGCGGCCGCCAACTCGGGCGAGAAGCGTACGCTCAAGATGCTCATCAAGGCTGACCAGGGCGGTCCGGCGGAAGCACTCGCCGACGCGCTGCAGCAACTGTCCAACGCCGAAGTGCAGGTGGAAGTCATCTCGCGCGGCGTCGGTGCGATCTCCGAGAGCGACATCCTGCTCGCGAAGGCCGCTGGTGCCATCATCGTCGGCTTCCATGTGCGCCCGGACAACAAGGCGCGCTCGGCGGCAGAACGCGAAGGCGTGGACATCAAGCTGTATCGCATCATCTACGAGGCTGTTTCGGACGTGAAGTCTGCGCTCGAAGGCATGCTCCGTCCGGAACAGCGCGAGGTCATCTTCGGCGAGGCCGAGGTGCGCGAAGTGTTCCGTGTGCCGAAGCTCGGTGCGATTGCCGGTTGCATGGTCCGCAGCGGCATGATGAACCGTCAGGGCAAGATGCGCGTGATCCGCGACGGCGTCGAAGTGTACGAAGGCAGCATCTCGTCACTGCGTCGCTTCAAGGACGACGTGAAGGAAGTGAAGGAAGGCTACGAGTGTGGTATCGCCATCGAGAATTTTGCCGACATCAAGGTCGGTGACGTGCTCGAATGCTTCCGCACCGAGGAAATCGCGCGCACGCTCTGAGGCGCTTGATTCTTACCGTGGCCCCCTCGGTGCAGCGCACTGCAGGGGGCCACTGCGTCAGGGGCCGGAAATCCGGGTTCGCAACGCACTGGAGAGACTGATGGCCGGCAACGAACGCCGCCCCGACCGGGTGGCTGCAGCAATACGGGAAGAGGTGGCACGCGTCCTGTCGCGTGACGTGCAGGACCCGCGCATTTCGGGGGCATTCGTCACGGTCACGGGCGTCGAAGTCTCGCGCGACCTGCGCACCGCCAAGATCTTCGTCAGCATTCTCGGCGACGACGACGCCAAGACGCTCGCGCGTGAAGGGTTGCACGATCTCGCGCCACAACTCCGCGGGCCGGTCGGTCGCGCGCTGCGCCTGCGAGCCGCGCCCGAGATCTTTTTCAAGGTGGACGAGAGCGTCGCCTACGCCGCACGCATCGAAACCCTGCTGGCGCAGATCAAGACATCGGAGCCCGACGCCGAAACCGATGCGCCGGACGACACCGCCGACACGACGAACGCCGGCGACGATGACGACAGCCGCAACTGACGGCCTGCTCCTTCTCGACAAGCCGGCTGGCATTTCATCGCACGATGCGGTGCTGGCGGCTCGTCGGGCGATTGGTGAAAAGCGCATCGGTCATGCAGGCACGCTCGACCCGTTCGCAACCGGGTTGCTCGTGCTGCTCACGGGACGCGCGACGCGTCTGCTGCCGTACATCCCCGGCGAGCCGAAGGTGTACGATACGACCATCCAGTTCGGCAGCGAAACCGATACGGAAGATCCGCTCGGCAATGTGATCCGCGAAGCCGCCTGCCCGTCGGAATTTGACGTGCGCGCGGCGATGCCGTTGTTCACCGGCGTGATCACGCAGGTGCCGCCAGCGTACTCGGCGAAGCGTGTGGATGGGCAACGAGCGTATGAAGCAGCACGTGCCGGTGTGACGCTCGAACTGAAGCCCGTCTCGATCACGGTGCACTCATGGGAGTTGCTCGCATGGCACGGTGATGCGTGCGACGTGCGCATCGTCTGCGGCGGCGGCACGTACGTGCGCTCCCTCGCGCGCGATCTCGCGCGGCACGTGCACAGCGCGGCACACCTCCGATGCTTGCGGCGCGTGGCTGCCGGCGCGTTCGACGTGTCGGCTGCACAGTCGGTCCAGGCGCTGCGTGACGACACGCCAGGGCTGCGTCCGCCTCTCGATGCGTTGCCACACATGGCGCACGTCGCCCTCTCGCACGACGAGGTGCATCGCATCCGCCGCGGTCTCGATATCGCCATCGCCGAGGAGCCTTCGATGAGCGGACCGTATGTCGCACTGGTGGCCGCTGAGCATGGCGGATTGATCGCACTGGGTGAACGGATCGGTGATCGCTGGCAGCCGCGTGTCGTGATGCGGGATGCATAGCGTGGTGGAGGCGTCGGGGCTGCCCCCCGATGTCCGCGCCGCGGCGGTGACCGTCGGAACCTTCGACGGCGTGCACCTCGGCCACCACGACGTGCTGACGACGCTCGTCGCACTTGCGCGAGCCAGCGACATGGCGAGTGTCCTCGTCACCTTCTTGCCGCATCCCACCGAGGTGGTGCGACCGAGTGCCGTGCCGATGTTGCTGACGCCCGGGATGGAGAAATTCGAGGCGCTGGCGACGATCGGCATCGACTATTGCGCCGTGATGCCGTTCACCCGCGATCTGGCGTCGCTGACGGCGGCGGAGTTCGTGCGGCAGGTGCTGCGTCCGCGCTTCCGCATGGAGGCGTTGCTGATCGGGCACGACCACGGGTTTGGGCGGGACAGGGCCGGTGGCCGGGAGCAGCTGATGGCGCTGGGCGAGCTCGACGGGTTTCAGGTACAACGAGTCGATCCGGTCGCCCTCGCCGATGGTACGGTCGTCTCGTCGTCAGCGATCCGGCAGGCGATCGCCGACGGCGAGCTGGAGGTTGCGCGGCGCGCGCTGGGACGGCGGTACTCGCTGGCCGGGCGCGTCCAGATGGGTGATCAGCGGGGGCGGACGATCGGTTTTCCAACGATCAACCTCGGGACGCCTCCCGCCCGGAAGCTGCTGCCGCCGGCCGGCGTCTATGCGGCCGTCGCGCAGACGCCAGGCGGGGCGTTCCCGGCCATGATGAATCTCGGTCCGCGTCCTACGGTCGACGACGCCCGCCAGACCGTCGAGGCCCACCTGCTGGATTTCACTGGCGACCTGTACGGCGCTGCCGTCCGGCTCGACCTCGTCGCGCATTTGCGGCCGATCCGGCGGTTTTCCGGGCTGCCCGAACTGACGGAACAGCTGGCCGCCGACAGGTTAGCAGCCCGGACTGCGTTGACCCGGTTCGGCTGAACCGGCTAGCTTGCACGGCTATCCAACCAATGCACGCTTCCTCCTTCTTCCGCTGCAGGGCATGAACAGTCTGCGGTCCCGCCTCCTGCTGATTGCCGCCGCCATCGGGCTCTCGGTCTTTGCACTCTTCCCCCGCGCCACGATGGTGCGTGAGAAGAAGCCTGACGGCACATCCGTCGACACCAGCAAGCGCCTCTGGCCGCTCAAGTATGGTCTCGACCTGCAGGGCGGTATGCACCTCGCGCTCGAGATCGACGAGAGCAAGGGTGCGGTCGCCGACAAGAAGGACGCTCTCGGCCGCGCGCTGAAGACGGTGCGCAACCGCATCGACCAGTTCGGCGTGTCCGAACCCGTCGTGCAGTTGGCTGGTGACGAGCGCATCATCGTCGAGTTGCCGGGCATCGACGACCAGCAGCGGGCGCAGGATATCCTGCAGCGGTCAGCGTTCCTGCAGTTCCAGATCACCGATGAGACCAACGCGCTGGAGAAGTCGCTGCCCCGCATGGACGCGGCGGTGCGCAGCCAGCGCCTCGACGTTGCTGTCGGTGCGCCTGTCGCGTCCGTCGCCAAGCCGTCGGCTGCCGCGCCGCTGAGCGGTCTGCTCACGAGCGATACTGCGAAGAAGGTTGCTGGCGATTCGACGAAGTCCGATACTGCGAAGGCGGCAGTCGCTGACACGGCCGCAAAGAAGGATGCGAACGGCCCGATCACGAAGCTCATTCAGCCGGGGCAGTTTCCCGGCCAGTACTACGTGAAGGAGACCGACGTCGCGACGTTGACCCGCTATCTCGCCGACAGCGTCGTGCGTGGTGCCGTCGCACCGGGCAAGGTCATTCGCTTCGACGCGGATACCGTTGCCGGCGCGCCCGGTCAGGGTGCGTTCCGCGGCGTGTATGTGCTCGACAGCAAGCCGATCATCACGGGTGAGTATCTCACCGATGCAAAGCCGAGCAACGATCCGCTGCAGGGCGGATACATCGTGGAGTTCGAGTTCAACTCCGAGGGTGGTCGCATCTTCCGTCGTGAGACGGGGCGTCACATCCGCGACAACATGGCCGTGGTCCTCGATGACCGCGTCGTGACCGCGCCGACGATCAACAGCGCGATCGGCCGCAACGGGCAGATCACGCTTGGCGGCGCGGGCCTGCAGGAAGCGCAGGATCTCGCGCTCGTGCTGCGCGCCGGCGCGTTGCCGGTGCCGCTCAAGGTGGCGGAGATCCGGAACATCGGCGCAAGCCTGGGCCAGGACTCGATCGACAAGGGAAAGCTCGCCTTCGGCATCGCCATCGTGATGGTAATCGTGATCATGGTCGGCTACTACCGCTTCAGCGGGATGGTCGCATGCGTCGCACTCGCCCTCTACATCTTCTTCACACTCGCAGCGCTGGCGGGCTTCGGTGCAACGCTGACGCTGCCGGGTATCGCCGGTCTCGTGCTCGGCGTCGGTATCGCGGTGGACGCGAACGTGCTGATCTTCGAGCGTATCCGTGAGGAGATGGATCGCGGCAAGTCGGCACGGCTCTCCATCGATGAAGGCTTCAAGCATGCGCTGAGCGCGATCGTCGACACGAGCGTCGCCACGATCCTCTCTGGCGCAGTGCTCTATCAGTACGGCACGGGACCGGTGCGCGGCTTCGCCGTGACGCTGGTGGTGGGTGTTGCTGCCTCGCTGTTCACGGCCATCTTCGTGACGCGGACCCTTCTCCTCGTCTGGCTTGACCGCACCGGCGGCACGAAGCCACTGAGCATCTGATGCTGCGAATCTTTCACAACACCAAGTACGACTTCATCAAGTGGTGGAAGGTCGCCGCGATTGCCACCGGCGCCTTCATGCTCATCGGTGTCGCGTCGTTCGCGATCACGGGCCCACTGAACAAGTCGGTCGAATTCACCGGCGGCACCATGGTGCAGCTGAAGTTCAAGCAGGCGAGTGACGCCGGAAAGATCCGGTCGGCGCTCGACGCGGCGGGCATCCGCGGTGCCGAGGTGCAGCAGTACGGTGCCGACGATGAGTTCACCGTTCGCGCACAGGACAAGGAACTGGTGGCCTCGCAGGCCGCCGGCGCCGAGAAGGTGGTGGATCAGATCCGTGCCGCGCTGTCGAAGTCGCTGGGAGCCGACACGTATTCCGTCGTCCGCACCGAATCGATCGGTCCCAAGGTCGGTGAGGAGCTGAGCCGGAACGCGGTGATCGCCATGGTGCTCGTGTCGCTGGCGACGCTGATCTACCTCGCCTTCCGCTTCGAATGGCGCTTCGGCGTGGCCGCCGTGGTCGCGACGCTGCACGACACGCTCATCACGCTCGCCTTCATCAAGCTGCTGCATCTCGAAGTGTCGCTGACGGTCGTGGCTGCCATCCTGACGCTGCTCGGCTATTCGATGAACGACACGATCATCATCTTCGACCGCGTGCGAGAGAACCTGAAGACGGCGGGCAAGACGTCGCTGTATGACGTGCTCAATCGGTCGATCAACGACACGTTGCCGCGATCGATCATGACGCACGCGACGACCTTTGCCGCATCGCTCGCGCTGCTGCTGTTCGCAGGTGAAGTGATTCGGCCGTTCGCGTGGGTGATGACGTTCGGTATCTTCGTCGCGACGTTCAGCTCGATCTACGTTGCCGGTCCGGTGCTGCTCTGGATCGAGCAGAAGTATCCCCGGAAGAACGCCGCCGGTGCGACTGCACGCACCGACGCAGGCGCGAAGCGTGCGGGCGCCGTCGCCACCCGGTGATCATTCGCATGTTGCAAGCGTTCAGACAGACCGCCGCCTCGCGCGGCGGTTTTGTCGTTGCGGGGGGTGCCACATGCTGATCGACAGCCACGCGCACCTCGCCGGTGAGAAGTTCGACGGCGATCGTGCCGCGGTGCTGCAGCGGGCGTGGGACGCAGGGCTGTCGCACATCGTCCTGATCGGCGATGCCACGACTGCCGCCCGCGATGTCGCGCGCACTGATCCGACACGGCTGTCGTTCACCGCCGGGATCCATCCGCACGATGCCCACACGTTCGAGCCTGCGCGTGATCTCGCGCTGCTACGTGGACTGATCGCCGACGGCGCCGTCGCCGTGGGTGAGTGCGGCCTCGATTACCACTACGATCACAGCCCGCGCGATCGCCAGCACGAAGCCTTCCAGCTCCAGCTCGAACTCGCGGCAGACGCCGGGCTTCCCGTCGTCGTGCACACGCGCACGGCCGAAGACGACACCGAGCGCATGATGCGCGCGGCGGCCGCCCGCGGCGTGTGCGGAGTGCTGCACTGTTTCACCGGATCGTTGGTGCTGGCGCGCGCGGCAGTGGACATCGGCTGGTACGTATCGATCAGCGGAATTGCGACCTTCAGGACGTGGGATCGCGATGACGTCGTGGCGATGGTCCCCGATGATCGGTTGCTGGTCGAGACGGACAGCCCGTATCTGGCGCCGGTGCCGCATCGCGGTCGGCGCAACGAGTCCGCATTCCTTCCGGCCACCGTGGCGCGACTCGCAGAGGTGCGTGGCGTCACCGCCCAAGCGCTCAGTGCGCTCACGGCACGCAATGCGATCCGCTTCTTCGCGCTGCCGCTTCCATCACTGCTACCCTGAGCACGATGCCGACCGACCTCGAGATCGCGCAGTCCGTGACGCTCCGCCCGATCCGCGACGTGGCTGCGGAGCTCGGGCTGCATGAGGATGAGATCGACCTGTACGGCCGGTACAAGGCGAAGCTGCCGCTCGAGGTGGCCAAGCGTCCCATGAAGGGCAAGCTGGTGCTCGTCACCGCCATCCACCCGACGGCCGCCGGCGAAGGCAAGACGACGACGTCAGTCGGTCTCGCACAGGCGCTGCGTCGCATGGGCACCAACGTGGTGCTGTGTCTCCGCGAGCCGAGCCTTGGGCCTGTCTTCGGCGTGAAGGGTGGAGCCGCAGGCGGTGGCTATGCGCAGGTGCTGCCGATGGAGGACATCAACCTGCATTTCACCGGTGACTTCCACGCGATCGCCAGCGCGCACGCGCTGTTGTCGGCCATGCTGGACAACCATCTGCAGCAGGGGAATGCGCTCACCATCGATCCGCGCCGCATCACCTGGCCGCGCACGATCGACATGAACGATCGCGCGTTGCGGAAGGTGATGGTCGGCATGGGTGGGACCGCCAACGGCGTGCCGCGCGAAGAGCGCTACGTCATCGTGCCGGCCAGCGAAATCATGGCGATCCTTGCACTCGCGGCCGATCTCGACGACCTGCAGGCCCGTCTCACACGCATCGTGGTTGGCAGCACGTACGACGGTCGCTTCGTGACGGCCGGTGAACTCGGCGCCGCCGGTGCGATGACGCTGCTCCTGCGCGACGCGCTGCGCCCCAATCTGGTGCAGACGGCCGAAGGTGGTCCGGCGCTGGTGCACTGCGGCCCCTTCGCGAACATCGCACATGGCTGCAATTCACTGATGGCGACCCGTTCCGCATTGGCGCTCGGCGATGTCGTGGTGACCGAGGCCGGGTTCGGATCGGATCTCGGCGCCGAAAAATTTTTCGACATCAAGGCGCGCGTCGGTGGGCTCAGCCCCGCGGCGGTGGTGATCGTCGCCACCGTTCGTGCGCTCAAGCTGCACGGCGGTGCCGACAAGAAGACGCTGGCCACACCCGACGTGCAGGCGGTGCGCGCTGGTCTGTCGAATCTGGAGCGCCACATCGCCAACGTGCGGCAGTTCGGCGTGCCGGTGGTGGTGACGCTCAACCGGTTCACGTCCGACAGCGACGAGGAACTCGCGTGTGTCATGGAGGCCGTCGCGCAGTCCGGCGCGCGGGGTGCACTCTGCGAAGTCTGGGCGCGTGGCGGTGCAGGTGGCGAGGCCCTCGGCGCGCAGGTGCTCGAGATCCTTGCCGGAGAGACGCCGCAGTTCACGCCACTCTACGACACGGTGCTTGGCATCCGGGAGAAAATCGGGACCATCGTGCGGCGCGTGTATGGCGGTGACGGTGTGGACTTTTCTCCCAAGGCCGAACGCTCGATCCGCGAACTCGAGCGACAGGGACTCGGCGCCACCCCCGTCTGCATCGCGAAGACGCAGTCCTCCTTCAGCGATGATCCGACACTGCTCGGTGCGCCGCAGGGGTTCCGCGTGCACATTTCCGAGGTGTATCCCGCTGCGGGCGCCGGGTTTGTCGTGGCTCAGGCCGGTGATATCATGACCATGCCCGGTCTGCCGGCGGTTCCGTCGGCGGCGCGGATCGGTGTCGATGGCGCGGGACGTGCCATCGGATTGTTCTAGGCTCCACTTCTCCGAGGAATCGTCGTGACCAAGCGCGTGATCAGCACCCCCAATGCCCCTGCCGCCATCGGTCCCTACTCGCAGGCCGTTGCCATCGACGGTCTGCTGTTCACGGCCGGTCAGATTCCGCTCGATCCTGTCAGCATGACCATCGTGGCCGGAGATGTCGCGGCGCAGACGGAACAGGTGATGAAGAACCTCGCCGCGATCTGCGAAGCGGCGTCGTCCTCGCTGCAGGACGTCGTGAAGACGACGGTGTTTCTGCAGGACATGAGCGACTTTCAGGCGATGAACGAAGTGTATGCGCGTCACTTCGGCGACAACCGTCCGGCACGCAGCACGGTGGCCGTCCGTGGACTGCCGCGTGACGTCAGAGTCGAGATCGAAGCGATCGTCAAGCTGCAGTCCGCCTGAGTGTTTCGTTCGGCTGATGCCCTGATGCAGTGCGTCGTGCGTCGTGCGTCGCGTTGGCTCGTCGCCGGCGCGTTGCTCGTCTTCGGTGCGTCGGCTGTATCAGCGCAACGCGTGCCCGTGCAGCCGCCGAAGCGCGACTCGATCGCCAAGGACACGACGGTGCGGCCGGCAGTGCGTCGTGTGCCGAACAGCATTCCCGACTCGCTGCTTCGCCCGCCGATCACGCCGCGGGCGGCCTTCCTGCACTCGCTCGTGTTGCCGGGATGGGGACAGAGCGCGCTGCGCCGCTCCACGGCGGCCACATTCTTCTCGGCGGCGGAAATCGGCGCGCTGTACATGGTCGCCAAGTCGCGTGCTGACCTGCGACGGGCCAAGGCGCTCAGCGGCCTCGACTCCGTCACGGTTGGCGATCCGAGTCTCGGAGAGACTGTCTCACGTGTTCCTGCCTTTCCGCCGGGGCTCGTCAATGCGCGCAGGCTGCACCTCGAGGACTGGCTCGCCGTCCTGATCTTCAATCATCTCATCGCAGGCGCCGACGCGTACGTCGCCGCGAACCTGTGGGATCTGCCGGCGCGTGTCTCCATCACGCACACACCCGCCGGGACCGGCGTCGGCGCCTCCTTCCGCTGGTGAACGACGCTCCGATCGGCGTCTTCGATTCCGGCATTGGCGGACTGACCGTCGTGTCGGCGATCATGCGTGCGCTTCCGGGTGAACGCGTCGTCTACGTCGGCGATACCGCGCGCGTGCCGTACGGTCCGAAGAGTCCCTCGACCGTCGTGCGATACAGCCAGCAGATCGCAGCCTTCCTGCTCGAGCAGCGCGTCAAGGCCATCGTCATTGCCTGCAACACGGCCACGGCGCACGCGCTCGACACGTTGCAGCGTGAGAGCCCGGTGCCCGTCATTGGCGTCGTGATGCCCGGCGCGCGTGCGGCGGTGAGCGCCTCACGCAATTCGCACATCGGCGTCATCGGCACTGCCGGTACAATCAACTCCGGGGCGTACACGCGCGCCATCGCCGCGCTCGCGCCCGAAGCGACGGTCACGGCACTCGCCTGTCCACTGTTCGTGCCGCTGGTCGAGGAAGGCTGGATGGAGCATCCTGCGACGCGACTCATCGCCGAGTCGTATCTCGCACCGCTGCGTGATGCGGGCATCGATACGTTGGTCCTTGGCTGCACACACTACCCGCTGCTGGCGCCAGTCATCGGTGACGTGGTCGGGGCAGGGGTGACGCTCGTGGATTCCGCCGCTGAGACAGCGCGCGCACTGCAGACTGTGCTCGTCGAACGAAGTCTGGAAGCCTCAGCTGCTGCTGCCAGTCTCGCGCATCGCTTCGTCGCGACCGATGCGCCCGACGCGTTCCGTCGCGTGGGGCAGCGCTTCATCGGTCCCACGCTCGACAAGGTCGAGACGACGGTCTTCGCCTGACGACGTGAACTCCAGCAGCTCGATACGATCCGCCGTGAGTTTCAGATAGCGCGGTGTGTGGCCCCAGCCTCCCGGGTTGGCATAGACGCCGCCGTTCGGCGCGCGTGTCAGGCCTGCCACGTGTGAGTGCCCGAACACGACGAGGTTCGGACCACCCGGCTTCGCCATGCGCTCGAGCGCAACATCGCGCAGCCCAATGCCATTGTCCGCGGCGCTGTGCACGCGGCTCGCTTCGGAGGTGCCGAGCGCGAGCCGAGTCCCGAAGTCGGGATGGACCAGCTTGAAGGCCCAGACCGACAGTGGATGACGCAGGATCGGACGGACGCGCAGGTAGCCTGCATCGGCCTTGCCACGCAGACCGTCGCCATGCTCGATCTCCACGTTCCATTGACCAACGGCCGCGCGGAGGGGCGTCGTCTGATACGCAACGCCGACCGTGTCGCGCAACACGTCGCCACCCCAGCAGTCGTGGTTGCCGGCGATCCACGTGATGGGCATGCCGGCAGCGCGCAACTCGGCCAGGGCGCCGAGCACCGGCAGCGCAAACGTAGGCACCGTCCGGCGCCACTCGAACCAGAAGTCGAGAATGTCGCCGTTGAGGATCAACGTCCCCGGCTCGCCACGCAGTCGGCGAAGAAAGCGCACCAGCGCATCGCTTGTCTCGGCAGGCGCGGCACCGACATGGCTGTCGGACAGGATGTACCACGGGGGCGTCGTCACGGCATGAGATTAGTCCGTCGCCTGCACTTTGACAAAATGCGCCGGCAATGGCCATCTTCGCCGCCACACCCTCAGCCCGTACCCCGTGCCGCTCCCAGATCCCGCGCCGTCGTGCAATGTCGAACTCCGTGTGCGGTATGCGGAAACCGACCAGATGGGCGTCGTCTATCACGCCAACTATCTCGCGTGGTGCGAAGTGGGACGCACGGAGCTGATCCGGCAGCGTGGTCGGTCGTACGCGGCCATCGAACAGCTGGGGGTCGGGTTGGCGGTGTCGGAGGCGTCCCTCCGGTTTCTCGCCCCTGCGAAATACGATGACCTGATTCGCGTGACCACCACGCTCACCGATATCCGCTCCCGCGCGATGTCGTTTGCGTATGTCATCAGCAACGCGGAGACTGGAGCAAAGCTCGTCACCGCCACCACCACGCTGATCGGGCTCGATCGTGACGGCCGCATCGCGCGGTTGCCGCAGGAGTTGCGCGAGACGCTCGGAATTGACGATGCGTGATCATTTGATGCGCCGGTGTGTGGTGCTCACGGCGCTGATCGCACTCAGCGCCAGCGCGGCCGAAGCGCAGCGCGTGACGCTCGACTCGGCGGCGCGAAATACCTGTGCCGCTTTGCTCGAGGTGCACGATACGCGCAGTGCTGATACGGTGGTCATCGACCGCGCACTTGCGTCGCCGGTTGCACCATTGCGCGCGGCCGCCGCGCGCGTGGTCGGCACGAACCGCATCGCGGTGCGATACGCCACGCTGCGCGAGCGCGTGCGTGTCGAGCGCGACACGGTGGCCGCCCGCGATGCGGCATTTGCCCTCGGGCTCGCCGTCGATGCTGGCAGTTGTGATGCGTTGCGCATCGCGCTCGCGTCACCGTCAACCGCACCTGCCGCAGCGTGGTCGCTTGGCGAACTCAATGCCGCGTGTGGTGAGTTTGCACCACTATTGGCCTCGGCGACGACCGTGTCGGGCCGCGCGGGCCTGCTTCGCGTCGCAGGGAAGTGGACTGCGTTCCCCGACAGCGTCGTCTCGCAGGCATTCGTGCGCGCTACCAACGCAGCAGAGCGGTGGGCGGCGCTGTACGCACTGGCACGCGCACGACGCCCGGCGGGTGCGGCGTTGGCGTTGCGTGCCAGCCGGTCGCCGGACGCGATGCTGCGTGAACTCGCTGCCCGCCTCATGCCGCTGACGCTGCAGCCCGCTCGTGATTCACTCCGCGTCATCGCACGGCTCGACTCGCTGCTGCGCGATCGCACACCGCACGTGCGCATCGCTGCGGTACGCGCGCTGGCCACGTATCGGGCACACGCGCTTGCGCCGTTCCTGCGCGCCTGGCCGCTCGAGCGTGACGCCAACGTGCGCGTCACCATGGCACAGTCGGTCGGCACCGTCGCGAGCGACACGTCGGTGCTGTGGCGGCGATGGTGGAACTCCGACACCACCCACATCGTGCGCCGATCGTTGATGGCGAGTGCGTGGCAGGTCAACGCGATGCAGGCATTGCAGGGCGCGGACAGTCTGGAGGCGTCGCCGGACTCTCGCGTGCGCATCGCCGTGATTGACGGCGCCGCCGCAGCGAATGGCGACCGATATGCACCGCGAATCGTCGAACGCCTGACCGACGCGGATCCGCGAGTCCGCGCCGCCGCGATGTCGGCGCTCTCCGGCGTCTCTGCGCGCGTGCGTGACTCGATTGGTCTCGATGACCGGCTCGCCGTTGCACTGCGCGACGATGACGCCGGCGTTCGTGCCGCGGCACTTGGCGCGTATCGCCGGAGTGATGCGCTCCGCGACCCCGGCATCGCACTCGACGGCTACGAGCGCGCCATGCGCGACAGCGTCAGCCTCGCACGCGAAGCCGCCCTCGAACTGCTGACCACGGTTTGGAGAAGGGACAGCAGTGGCTTGTCCGACACGCTCGTCGCGCGACTGCGCGGGTGGCCAGTGCCATCGGACATGCTGCTGCCGCAGCGTGTGCGCTCCGTCACACCATTGGCACATTGGCAGCCCGTGCAGGCCGCCGCGAGTGTGTTCGGCGAATACGATCGGATCGTGCGCGAGGTGATCGTGCCGAGTCTTGCCGGGCGCCCGCCGGCGTTGCTGCTCGAAACCGACCGCGGCCCGGTCCGGATTGAACTCGACGGGGTATCGGCTCCCATGACGTCGGATCACGTTCTGCGACTCGCCCGGGCCGGCTACTTCCGTGCCCTCCGCTTTCATCGGGTGGTTCCTGCGTTCGTTGCGCAGGGCGGTGACCCGCGTGGTGACGGGTCCGGTGGCCCGGGCTACGCCATCCGCGATGAGTTGAACCGGGCGCCCTATGTGCGCGGCGCAGTCGGCATGGCGCTCAGCGGTCCCGACACCGGTGGTTCCCAGTTTTTCCTCACGCTCGCCCCGCAAGCGCATCTCGACGGCCATTACACGGTCTTCGGGCACGTCGTGAGCGGTGATGCCGCGATGGACGCGCTCGTGCAGGGCGACAGGATGCGCACCATCACCCCGCTGCCACGATGACCCTGACTCTCAGCCGTTTGCTGCCCGTCGCACTGCTCGCGGTCGCCGCCGCGTGCACCGCACCACGATTGGCACCGCTGGTCAACGCCACCCCCGTTCCTGCCCGCGAGCCGCTCCCGGTCATCGAACTGCCACGTCACAGCCAACGCATCGTCTTCACCTGGCGACTACAGGAAGCCGAGCTCGAAATCCGTGGAGAAGGCGCCGCCCGGATCAGCGCACCCGATTCGGCCCGCATCGACCTGTTCGTCGCTGGTGGACTCGGGAGCGGCTCGGCCTGGGTCATCGGTGATCGCATGCGTCTGAACGCACCCGAGGCCCTGCTGAAGGTGCTGCCGCCGCCGTCCTTCCTCTGGGCTGCCCTCGGGCGATTTGCGATCCCTCCTGGCGCCGACACCCTCGTTGCCCGGACCGACAGCACACTCACGGCCGATATCGGACCATCGCCACGCTGGCGCCTCTCGCTGCAGGGGCGACGCATTGTCCGGCTCGAGCGCGCCGAGGGTGACCGGGTCGTCGATCGCCTCGAACGGAAGGGCGATGGAGCGCTAGTTTATTTCCATGCACCGACCCGCAGACAGCTCACGCTCTCGATCACGAAGGTGGATTCCGTTCCGGCATTCGATGCGTCCATCTGGCGCCCGTAGCGGCTGGGCGCTGCTCCCCATACTCGCACTGCTGCTGACGGGGTGCGTCTACGGGTTTGCCGGCGGCGGCCTGCCAGCCACCGTGCGATCGATCGCCGTGATCCCGTTCGAGAACCAGACGTCGTCGGCCGAGCTGCAGCAGGAGTTCATGACGCGGCTCCGCCGGGAGCTGCGCGAACGGCTCGGCGTCCGGGAAGCGGGCGAGGCGCAGGCCAGCGCCGTCGTCCGGGGCGCCATCACCCGTTACGAACCCGACATCCCGATCGCCTTCTCTGCGGACCGCACGCAATCGGTGGCCGCGCGTCGTAAACTGATGCTGACGGTCGATATCGAGATCTATGATCAGGTCGCGGGTCGCGTGCTCTGGTCACGCAAAGGCATGACGGCCGAGGGGGAGTACGCGGAGCGTGCCGAAACCGAAGGGCGCCGTCGCGCCATCGAGAAGCTCGTCAACGACGTGATCGAGGGAGCCCAGTCACAATGGTGATGCGCCGCGGCAGTGGTTCCGGTGGATGTCTGATGGGCGTTGCCCTGATCGCGGCCGCCTTCGTCTTCGGTTTGCCCGCTGCCAGGGTGTATCTGCGCGCGTACGAATACGAGGACGCGATGCGGCAGACGCTGCTGCACGCGAAGGGCGACGACGACGAAGGACTGCGCGCCCGGATGCGGGCAGCGGCCGACTCCATCGGCGAACTTCCAGACGCCGCCTACGAGATCGGAGTCGACCGGCGTGAGGGCATGATCCGCCTGCGCGCCACGTACACCGACACCATCCGATTCCCGGTGCGTCCGAAGCCCGTCACGCATCGTTTCGACGTCGAGCGAGCCGAGTGACGCCTTCGTCACCGCTCGATCACATCCGCTCATGGGAGGACGCCGCGCGCTGGCGAGCGACGCTGCGGGGTCGTGTCGTGTTCACCAACGGTGTCTTCGACCTGCTGCACCCGGGCCACGTGGATGTACTGCTCGGTGCGCGTGCGTGCGGCGATGTGCTGATCGTGGGCCTCAACAGCGATGCGTCCGTGAAGCGCCTCAAGGGACCTAAACGTCCCGTGCGCAGCGAAGCGGACCGTGCCTATGTGGTGGCGGCGCTCGACATGGTCGATTGCGTGGCGGTGTTCGGGCAGGATACGCCGCTCGAACTGATCCAGCTGCTGCAACCTGACGTCATCGTGAAGGGCGGAGACTATCATCCCGACACGGTGGTTGGCGCCGACGAAACACGCGCACGTGGCGGTGAGGTGGTCATCATTCCGCTGACACCCGGCCACTCCACCACGGCCACGATTGCCAAACTCCGCTCCGGAATTGCCGATGTCTGAGCTCGTCCGTTCGTACGACCGCACACTGCATGAGATGCGCCCCGTCACCATCGAGCGCGCCGTGACGCCGTACGCTGAAGGATCGTGCCTGATCAGCTTCGGCGAAACGAAGGTGCTCTGTACTGCAACCGTCGAGGAAGGTGTGCCGGGGTGGCGGAAAGGCACCCGACAGGGATGGCTGACGGCTGAGTACGCGATGCTGCCGCGCGCCACGCGTACGCGCACGTCACGCGAGCGCGGCCAGGTCGGCGGACGCACGCAGGAGATTCAGCGCCTCATCGGTCGCAGTGTGCGCGCGATGCTCAGTGGTTTCGATTTCGGTGAGCGCACGATCAAGGTCGATTGCGACGTGCTGCTCGCCGACGGCGGGACGCGAACGGCTGCGATCACCGGCGCGTGCGTCGCGGTGACGGATGCCTTCAACTGGTTGCTGGCGCAAGGCACGCTGACGGTGTCGCCCGTCGTGCACAGCGTCGCCGCCGTCAGCGTCGGCATCGTGGACGGCGTGCCGGTGCTCGACCTCGATTATCCGGAAGACGTGCGCGCCGGTGTGGACATGAACGTGGTGATGGTGGATGCCGCGCGTTTCGTCGAGGTGCAGGGGACCGGTGAACATGCGACGTTCGATCGGGCGGAGCTGGACGCGCTGCTCGGGCTCGCGTCGACCGGTATCGCCGCGCTGCACGAGGCACAGGCCACGGCGCTCCGTCGGACGTGACCAGCTGGGTCGTCGCGACGCGAAGTCGCGGTAAGCTCGCCGAGCTGCTGCCGATCCTGGCAGCGCATGGCGTGACGGCGTTGTCGCTCGACGACGCGGGTGCGACAGCGCATCCGGATGAAGACGGCATCGAGGTGCACGACTCGTTCGAGAGTAACGCGCTCGCCAAGGCACGCTACTTCGCGGCGCGCAGCGGCAGACCGTGTCTGGCCGACGATTCGGGCCTGTGCATCGACGCGCTCGATGGCGCGCCCGGCGTGCGAAGTCGCCGGTTCGCTGCGGATATCGGGCATGCCGCTGCACAGGGATGCGACGAAGACACGGCGAACAACGAAGCCATGCTCGATGCCTGCTGGGACAGCGGACGCGCTCCGCCGTGGCCGGCGCATTACGCATGCGCGGCCGCATTCTGTGACGGCGTACGCGAACTCGTCGTGATGGCGCGGACGGATGGCGTGATCATGCCGGAGCGCGACGGCACCGGCGGCTTCGGGTACGATCCGTTCTTCATCAGCAACGATCTTGGCATGTCGTTCGCGCAGGCCACGCGCGAGGCGAAAGCGCGCGTGAGCCACCGAGGGCGTGCATTCGCAGCCCTCCTGGCACGACTCGGGATTCGCGCGACGTGATGCGCAACCGGTTGACGAGGCCGACTGACTCCGTTACTCTCGGGGTTCGTGCGGGGCGTAGCGTAGTCCGGTAGCGCGCCTGCTTTGGGAGCAGGAGGTCGCCGGTTCGAATCCGGCCGCCCCGATTGTGTCGCTCCGCACGAGCACCTGACGTGCGGCAGTTCGAAGCGCCAGTAGCTCAGTTGGATAGAGCGGCAGCCTTCTAAGCTGCGGGTCGGGGGTTCGATTCCCTCCTGGCGCGTTGCAGTACCATGCTCCGATAGCTCAATGGTAGAGCAGCTGACTCTTAATCAGTAGGTTGTAGGTTCGAGTCCTACTCGGAGCATTTCGAGCGCGGCGGTCATCTGATGATGATCGCCGCGTTTCGTTTTGCGGCGGCGTGATTCTGGCGGTAGCGTCGTGGCAATGATCATGCTCCTTCGAGCGGCGTTGCTGCTGCTTGCATGCTGCGCGCGGCTCCTCGCGCAGCACACCGCACATCAGGAACGCACGCCAGGCGCCGTGCGCGATTCGATCGCGGCCATGGCCACGTTGCTGTCCACGACGGTGAGCCCTGCACTCGATGGTCGCGCGCGCACGGAGCGGCACGTCACGCAGCCGATGCTGGCACTGCGCAGCGCCCGGTACCGCGGTGCGGTGCAGGTCGCAGG
>JAYWIJ010000018.1:0-20962 GCA_043788935.1 Gemmatimonadaceae bacterium
GCATGGCGCGCGTGAGCTCGACCATCGCTTTCGGCGCGGCGTTGGAGACCACGGAAATCACACCATTCGCGCCGTGCGCCATGAGCTGCACGGTGACCGCATCGTCGCCGGAGAGCACGGAGAATCCGTCGGGACGGTTGCGCAGGATCTCATCGATCTGCGCGACGTTGCCGCTGGCTTCCTTCATCGCGACGATATTGGGGTGCACCGCCAGTGCGAGTGTGGTGGCGGCTTCCATGTTGCTGGCCGTGCGCGACGGCACGTTGTACAGCACCACCGGAGCGCTGACGGTATCCGCGATGGCACGAAAGTGCGCCACGATTCCGCGCTGCGGTGGACGACTGTACGTCGGCGACGCATGCAGCAGGTGCGTCGCGCCGGCATCGATGACGGCCTTCGACAACGCAATGGCCTTCTTCGTATCGTTCGACGCGGCACCGCCGATGACGGCGACGCGTCCGGCTGCGGCTTCGGCAGTGATCGCCACCACGCGCAGGTGTTCCTGCTGGTCGAGCGTGGCCGCCTCGCCGGTGGAGCCACACGGCACGAGGAAATCAATGCCCTGTGCAATCTGCCACTCGACCAACGCACGAAGCGCCGGCTCGTCGACGACGCCTTCCGGCGTGAACGGCGTGACCAGGGCGGTACCGCAGCCGCTGAGGGGTGCAGGCTGATTCAGAGCCATCATCATTCTCCCGTCATCTCGCGCACGACATCTGCCATGGTGAAGCGTCCCGTCCGACCGCGCAACCAGTGCGCCGCGCACAGGGCGCCATCGGCGAACACACGCCGGTCCCGTGCCTCATGCGTCAATGTGACCTGCTCGAACGGCGCATCGAGTACCAGCGTGTGCACGCCGGGAATGTGGCCGACGCGCACACTGGTCACCGGCACCGGCGTGCCGCGGCTCGTCAGCGCGGCGTCGGCCAGGCTGCGTGCGGTGCCCGATGGTGCGTCCTTCTTCATCGCGTGATGCGATTCGACGATCGCGGCATCGAAGCCCAGTGACTTTGAAAAGCGCCGCGCCGCATCGGCGACGGCCATCGTGAACAGTGTGGCCCCGACGCTGAAGTTGGGAGCGATCAGCACAGCACCGGAATGCGCGCTGACATCTGCGTGCACGTCGGCCATTCTGTCTTCCCACCCCGTGACGCCGATCACGACGGGAACGCCTGCTGCCAGACAGAGCCGCGCGTTGCCGGCGATTGCTTCGGCGACACTCACGTCGATCGCCACGTCTGGTGCCGCCTCCTGCAGCGCATCAGCGGTGCACGGAGTGCTTCGCCCGAATGTGGCCACGACCATTGCGTCGCGATCCGGTGCGAGCGCCACGATCTCCCGTCCCAGACGTCCGACGCCAAACACCGCAATGCGCAGTGTCATGCGGCGGCCTCTTCGAAGAGCGCAGCGTGCAGCGCACGCATCGCATCGGGCACGTCGGCGTCATCGAGCAGGATGGTGAGGTTGATCGCGCTGGCGCTGAGCGAGAGCATGTGGATGCGGCGATGCCCGAGCGCGCGCAGCACGGTGCCCATTGCGTCGGCATCATCGGCGATACCGGATCCCACCACGCTGATGATCGCACGACGTCGCTCGATCGACACGTCGCCGATCTGCCGCAGTGCGCCGAGCAGCACATCCAGCGGTGCCTGATCATCGACCGTGACCGAGACGGAGACTTCGCTGGTCGCAACGACGTCGACCGACACCGAATGCTGGTCGAACAGTTCGAACACGCGGCGCAGGAATCCATGCTGAAACAGCATCCGCCCCGTGGCGACGCGGATGATCGTCGTGTCTCGCTTGGCGGCAATGGCGGTGACCGACCGGCGCGGTGCGCTGAAGGTGATCCGCGTGCCATGCGCCGACGGGTTCCGCGAGTTGTAGATCCACACCGGGATGCCGAGTTTGACGGCTGGCGCGATCGTCGCCGGGTGCAGCACCTTGGCGCCGAAGCTCGCGAGTTCGCTGGCCTCGTCGAACCGGATCTGTTCGATCGGTCGCGCCTGTGGCACGACGCGCGGATCGGCCGTGAGCATGCCGTCCACATCGGTCCAGATCTCGATCGACGTCGCCTGCAGTCCGGCGCCAACCAGCGACGCACTGTAGTCCGAGCCGCCGCGACCGAGCGTCGTCGTGACGCCTTCAGTGCTGGAGCCGATATAGCCGCCCATCACCGGCACCTTGCCGTCCTGCACGAGCGGTGCCACGTGTGTGCGGGCTGCCAGCGCGATCGCGTCGGCCTGCGGTTCCGCCTTGCCGTAATTCGCGTCCGTGATCATCACCTTCCGCGCGTCGACGTGCACCGCGTCGATGCCACGGTGACGGAATGCCGCCGCCACGAGCATCGACGACGCGCGCTCACCCATGCCGGCAATGGCATCCAGACTGCGCGGTGTGATGAATCCGAGCACGGACAGGGCTTCGCAGAGCGATGCCAGTTCATCGAAGATCACGCTGATCTCCGAGCCGATCTCTCCATGCTCAGCCGACCCATCGAGCAGCCCATCGACTTCGGTCAGGTGACGATCGCGCAGCGCCTGCACGCTCGACACGGCCGAGATGAAGTTGCCTTCGCTGGCCTGCCGGGCGATCGCCAGCAATGCGTTGGTCACGCCGGCGAGCGCCGACACGACGACGATCGGCTTCCGGTCGAGACGACCGCGCACGATCTCGGTGGTGCGGATGATGGCGGCTGCGTCGGCAACGGAGGTACCGCCGAACTTGCTGATGATCATGCCGGGCGGATCACGCCGCGGGCAGCGAGCAGCTCGGCGTTCTGAATGGACGCGCCGGCGGCGCCGCGGATCACGTTGTGCCCCATGGCCACGAAACGCAGGTGGAGTTGCGGATCGCTGCGGACGCGACCCACGTGCACGCTCATGCCGCCGTCGCGATCGACGTCGCGGCGCGGCTGTGGACGATCGTTGCTGGTGTGCACCACGAGCGGCATCGGCGGCGATGACGGCAGCCCATGCGACGCCTCGTCCCCGCGCCAGTTGCGCAGCACGTCCATCGCCTGTTCGGGCGTGACCGGCTGCTCGAACTCGACCGAGACGCAGACGGTGTGGCCATGCTTCACCGGCACGCGATTGGTGTGTGCGCTGATGACGAACGGCGCATTCGTGACGGCGTCGTGCGTCATGCGGCCCAGAATCTTCTGGCCTTCGGTCTCCAGCTTCGGCTCCTCGTCACCGATGTACGGTACGACGTTGCCGAGAATGTCCAGCGCCGAGACACCGGGATACCCCGCGCCGGAGACGGCCTGCAGCGTCGCCACGAAGAGACGACGCGCACCGAAGGCCGCGTGCAGTGGCGCGAGCGCCATTGCGAGCACGATCGTCGCGCAGTTGGCGTTCGTGACGATCGCGCCACTCCATCCGCGCGCCTTGCGCTGCACGTCGAGCAGCGCGAGATGCGCCGAGTTGATCTCGGGGATCAGCAGGGGCACGTCGGCGGCCATGCGATAGCTCTTCGCATTCGAGAGCACAATGGCACCACGCGCTGCGAACGCCGGCTCGAGCTCCATCGCCGGACCGCTGTCGAGTGCTGAAAAGACCACCGACTCCGAAATGCTCGCGGGATCGCATGGCTGTACGATCAGGTCGCGGACAGCGGTCGGCATCCCGCCTTCGAGCCATTTCGTTGCCTCAGCGTACGTCTTCCCTGCCGATCGCTCCGACGCCGCCACGGTGGTGACGGTGAACCAGGGGTGATCGGCCAGCAGGCGGACGAAGGTCTGTCCGACCATACCCGTGGCACCGAGAATGGCGACCGGCAGGCGCTGGCCGTTGAAAGGATGCGGAACGGTCACTTACGACTCCAGCAGCGTACGCGTGAGTGCCATGTACGTGTCCACGCTGGCGCGCAGCTCTGGCGCAGAGACGAATTCGTGATCGGTGTGCGCCACGTGAATCGAACCGGGGCCGAACAGCAATGGCGTGCCCCAGCGCGGCAGCAGCGGAATGTCGGAGGTGTACGACACGGGTCGCGCCTCGAACCCCGGCACCGTGTGGAAGTGCTGCGCGGGGATGTACGAGCCCCACTCGAGAGTGGCGACACCGTCGGCCCATTGCTCCAGCGCAGCGCGCAGCGGTTCGGGATCCGCGACGAGTCGGAACATCAGCTCCGCCTCGCAGTGGCCCGGGATGATGTTCGCTTCGCTGCCGCCACGCATCACGCCGATGTTCACCGTCGTCTCACCGAGCACGGAATCAGTAGGCAGCGGCAATGCATGCACGGTCGGCAGCAGCTTCAGCATCGGTTCGATGGCGGAGATGCCGAGCTGCGGGTAGGCCGAGTGCGCTTCGCGCCCGCGCGTCCGGACGGTCACTCGCATCGAGCCCTTGCAGCCGGACGCGAGGATGCTTTCGGTCGGCTCGCCATTGATCAGGAAGCGGCTCGTGGCCGGGAGGTGGTTCGCCGCGCGGGCGCCGTCCGACCCCTTCTCCTCGCCCACCACGAACAACAGATCGACCCGCTCCTCGCCCTCAGCGGCCAGCCGCTCGGCGGCGACCATCATGGCGGCGGCGATGCCCTTCGCGTCGCAGGACCCGCGGCCGAAGAGCTTGTCGCCATCGAGGCGCGGCGGCAGGTACGGCGGGACCACGTCGAGGTGCGTGGACAGCGTGACACCGCCGCCGTTCCGCGTGGCCCACACGTTGCCGCGGCCCGGGGTCACTTCCTGTACGTGGACGTTCCAGCCCTTGGCGAGCAGCCAGCGGCTGACGAAATCGATGGCCGGACCTTCCCCGCCCGACGGCGAATGGATGGCCAGCAGTTCCGAGGCGAGCGCGAGTACGTCAGTCATGGTGCAAACTTAGCCACGCACGAAACCAAGCGCTGGCCGCATCGCATCGCGCTCCGTTCGCTGCCGTGCAGTGCACATACCCGGGGTGGGAATCGAACCCACACGACCTTGCGGTCAGGGGATTTTAAGTCCCCCGCGTCTCACCTTTTCGCCACCCGGGCAACGGGCCTCCGTGAGTGCCTCGTGAGTATATCCGGAGACCCGCGCTCACGCACGTCACCGCCGCCACGGTCTTGACGCGTCACCGCGATCTGTCGTTCTTGCGCGTCCCTCATGTCATCCGCCCCCACACGCGACAGCGCTCCAGCGTCGACTCCCGCGCAGAGCGACTCGCACATGACGCTGGCGCGGTGGATCGTCGCCCTCGCGTTGGTTTCGATCGCGAGCGGAAGCGCCGTCGCGCTTTTTCTGGCAGCACTGGATCACGTGACGGCCGTGCGGCACGCCACACCCGCACTCCTCTGGCTCCTGCCTGCGGCGGGTGCCGTCGTCAGCCTCGCGTACATTGCTGCCGGGAGCGGCGTCGAACGGGGCACCAACCTGATCATCGACGAGATTCACCAGCCGGGTGGCGGTGTGCCGGCGCGTCTGGCGCCACTCGTTCTGCTCGGGACACTCGTGACCCATCTGTTCGGCGGCTCGGCCGGCCGCGAAGGAACCGCTGTACAGATGGGAGGATCGATCGCGTCAGCCGTCGATCATCATCTGTTCAGGCGCATCCGTGCGTGGCCGTCATTACAGCCTGGTGAGCGCGCGACGTTGCTGCAGGCGGGCATCGCGGCGGGTTTCGGCGCCGTGTTCGGTACACCGCTGGCGGGCGCGGTGTTCGCGATCGAGGTGCTCCATGTTGGAGCCCTGAGGTATCGCGCTCTGCTCCCCTGCCTCGTCGCGTCACTGCTGGCCGATCAGCTCACGTTGGCGTGGGGCGTGCGCCACACGATCTACCCTGCCATCGCAGGCGGCCGCGCCATCTTCGACGCCGCCTCGCTGCCGAATCTCGTGATGGCGGCGATCATCTTCGGACTCGCAAGTCGTTTGTTCTCGACGGGCAGTCACGTCCTCGCCGCGTGGTGGTCGCGCGTGATCCGGATCCCGTGGCTCCGGTCTGCGGTTGGCGGCATCTGCATCATCGCCCTGACCACGCTCGTCGGCTCACGCGACTACCTCGGCCTCGGCGTCACCTCGCCCGATCCACAGGCGGTGACCATCCTCTCCGCCTTCCACGAAGGTGGCGCCGAGCCCTGGAGCTGGCTGCTCAAGATGCTGTTCACCATCGTCACCATCGCGTCGGGCTTCAAAGGCGGCGAGGTGACGCCGCTGTTCTTCATCGGCGCGACGCTCGGCAATGCCCTGGCCGTGCTGCTGCAGGCACCGGTGGAGTTGTTCGCCGCCATGGGCTTCGTGGCGGTCTTCGCCGGTGCCACCAATACGCCGATCGCCTGCGCGATCATGGGAGTGGAGCTGTTCGGCATCGGCGCTGCGCCATACCTCGCGGCGGCGTGCGCCATTGCCTACGTCGTGTCAGGTCCCACTGGGGTGTACTCGGCGCAGCGGCGGCGCGGCGAACACGCAGCGCGAACCGCCCCACCGGCATAGTGCAAAAACGAAAACCGGGAGCAGCCTGTCGGCCACTCCCGGTGTACGTACCCGTCTCGTTCAGAGCGGGAAACGGGACTCGAACCCGCGACCCCAACCTTGGCAAGGTTGTGCTCTACCAACTGAGCTATTCCCGCATGACGCGGAACATAGGCAGGCGGCTGCGGACCGACAAGCCGACGACGTCGCTCAGGCTGTTTCCGGACCCATGGGCCGAGTCATCGCCACGACGGTGGCCGCCAGCAGGCCGGCGAGCGATGCATCACCGCCGTTGGCCAGCGCACGTCCATCCGCATCCACAAACTCCGCGGCCACACCACCATCCAGCGGCGCGCGACGCAGCCATTCGAGCACTGCGACACTGTCGGGGCCACAGAGTCGGGCGATGATCGCGGACAGTGAATCGGTGGAGCCGGCCAATCCACGCGCCGTGCGCTTGAACAGCACATCATCGGGATCGATGGCGCCGTACATCGGCAGCCACAACGCCGAACCGACGGCATCGTCGATCGTCGATTCCGCGCCCTGCAGATCGAGCGCCGTGCAGAGCGCCTGCTTGCCGCCGGTCCCTCGCGCGAAAGTGCGCTGCAGTGCGACGCGCACGGCCTCGCCATCCGGCACATCGCGCGACGTCTCCTCGTCGAGCGTACGACGCAGAATGTCCAGCGCCAGCGCCGCCACACCGTTGCCGTGCGCGGTGAACGGAAGTGGCGCCACCTGTCCCGACGGCGTGACTTCCGTCGAATAGAGCGGCAGCTCCTTGTGCCGCCGTTCAGCCAGTTCGTCGTTCACCAGATACAGCGTGTCGGCCAGCACGGGATCATCGACGATCTGATCGTCCTTCGAATCGTGCGTGTACCGGTCCATCGCCAGCACATACGCCGCCGCACCCTCCAGCGAGAACGCCGGCTCGAACATGGTGCCGTCGAAGTAGTGCGTACCGCGCCCCGGCGCATACCCGTGCAATTCACACATGCGCAGCAACAACTCGCGAGCCAGCCCTGGATCGGCGAGTTGCACGGCGGGCAGCGTCATCATCAGCGCATCCCACTCGCGCATGGTCACACCCGCCGGGTGCCACGGCACGCGAGTGCGCATCAGGTAGAAATGCGCGTCGTCCAGTGCGCGTCCGACGGCGTAGAAGTACGAGAACAGCAGATTCTGGTTCACCAACCGATCCAGCGAATCGCTGCCGGTGGACTGCTGCAGGGCCGCGAGACCATCGCGCGTCGCGGCGAGCAGCCATTGCCAGCCGCGTCGACGCATCGCCGCCGACGTAGCGATCGCGCCGTCACGTTCCGGACCGGCAGCGATGTAGAACGCCAGCTCATCGCGTGCGCCGGGCGCCACATTGACGGTGCGCGCCAGTCGCGCGGCGCCATCTTCGGTGGCACTCACGTCGCCGTCGCCATCCGCGGCCAATGCGAACGCGGCAAGGCCGGGCGTCACGTTCGGATCCAGGACCACGACGCCATCCGCCACGGCGCCCTGCAGCCGTCCCGCCGCGGGCCGCGCACGGCGAACCCGCGGCACCAGCTCGCCACCGTCACCCTCGATCGACAGCGTGACCGTGCGGGCCTTGGTGCCCCGGTTCTCGATCGCGAAGGTGTAGACGGCACCCGCCATGTCGGCGTCCCGGCCGAAGGGGCAGAACACCATGCCGCGCATCAGCAGCGACCCGACCGTGCAGGTGAACGTCGGCAGCCAGCCGAGCGCCCGCTCCCATGCCATACCGCTGCTGCCGAGCGTGACCATCTCTCCATCCACGGTGAGGACCGGGCGCAGCAGCGGAGCATCGGCACCAGACGCGTGTCCTGCCGCGACGAACTCCAGCGCGGCACGGGCACCGCGGTGCAGCACGCTCATACGGTGAATGGCCCCCGTTGCGGGGTGAATGCACGGCAGCGACAACCAGTGGTTGCCCGTGAGCTGCCACGGGACATTCGGGAGCGGAATACGATCCATGACGTGAGGCAGGGTAAATTGGGCGCGTGCGCTCGTCGGGCGGGCTCGCCACACCGGTGGCACCTCGTGCGGGCGGATCGACCCATGGACCGATCTATGCTCGAGAGATGTGAACATACGCGAGCCGCGTCATTCGCGGGTGCGCTGCTGGGTGCGCTGCTGCTGCTGACACCCGCGCTGCAGGCGCAGCCGACGCGCGGCCTTGGCGAGGATGCGCTCACGCCGCCGAAGGGGTCGATCCGGGTGCAGATCAGTACCTCGATCACCGACTTCAGCCAGCGCTATGGACGCAACACGGCGGGACGCCGTGACGGGTCGCTCGAGCCGCTGACGGCCGACTTCTCCGTCGACACCCTCGGCGTCGCGCTCTTTCCGGGACTCGCGCCGGCTCAGGCTGCGTTGCGCACACTCACCGGCAACAACGACTTCACGCTGAGCCTGGGACGACTGGCCGTGTACTCGAGTGTCCGGACGCAGGTGACCCCGGTGCTGCTCGAAGCCGGCATCTCGCGCCGATTGTCGATCGGCGTGCTGGTGCCGGTGGTCAGTGCCCGGCATCTCGTCGTCACCGACGTCAATCCGCGGGGTGTCGGTGGCAACGTCAGCTTCAATCCGGCGCGAACCGGAACGGGCATCGATGCGCCGACGGCGGTGAACACGACGCTGGTGTCGCAGCTGACCGCTGCGCGCGACCAGCTCGCCGCCCTGCTCGCGTCCTGCAAGGCAAATGCGGGCGCCAACGCCTCCTGCGCGAGCATCATCGCCAACGCCCCGGCGATCACGAGCAGCGCCACCGCATTCGCGACGGCCATCGCGCAGGTCTACGGAACCACGACGACGCGCAGCGCGGCATCACAATTCGTACCGACGGCCGGCAGTGCGGCCGATTCCGCCATCCGCACTCGCGTCAGCGCGTTCCGTACGCAGTTCACGCAGTATGGCATCACCGCACTGGCGGCGTCCACCAATGGTCCCACGGCGGCCGCACAAGCCGTCACGCGTGACGGCCTGACGAACTACATCACCGACAGCTCGGCGCTCGGCATCGGCGCCGCACCGCTCGGCACGGTCACACGACAGGGCCTGGGCGACATCGAGCTCTCGGCCAAGTTTCGGCTGTTCGACACGTTCGGTATGGCGAACGACACACTGCGGTTCAGTCCCCGCGGCACCAGCTTTCGCCAGAGCGTCGCAGCCGCCGTGCGACTCGGCACGGGCACATTCGATACACCTGAGCACTATCTCGATGTCGGCACCGGCGACGGGCAGACCGATCTCGAATTCCGGTCGTTGACCGACATCCTCCACAACCGGCGATTCTTCACGTCGATCGTCGGCCGCTACACCATGCAGCTTCCCGACCAGTTGCTGCGCCGCATCACCGACACGCCGGAGCAGGCGCTGGCGCCGCGCTGGCGTGAGCGCACCGTGGATCGCAACCTCGGCGACGTGATCGAACTCTCGGTCACGCCGCGCTACATGATCGGCGACTACTTCTCCTTTGGCGCGCAGTATCTGTTCCGGCGCAAGGCGCAGGACACCTACGAGGGCACGTTCGAAGTGCCGACATCGGAGTCGGGTCTACCTGCGGCGATTTCGGTCGATGCCGGCACGCTGGCCATCGAGACGGCAGGGACGGAGCAGCGGCTGGGTTGGGGACTGACCTTCTCGACCTTTGCGGCACACGCGCGAGGCAAGACGAAGCTCCCCATCGAGTTGCAATACTTCAACTCACGCACTGTCGCAGGCTCGGGCGGCAACGTGCCGAAGCTCTCGATCCATCAGGTGCAGATTCGCTTCTATCCGCGACGCTGACGTTTTCGGTCAGCGCTTCTTCGGCGCACGGGTGGCCGTGGTGCGTGGCGGACGATCCGCCGGCGCACAACCACGCAGCAATTCTTCAGCGTGCGCGACGCTCAGCGTGCTCGCAGGATCACCACCGAGCATCCGGGCCACTTCCTGCGCGCGCGCTTCACCGGTCACGACGCGCACATCCGTCGACGTCACGCCGGCGGCGGTGCCCTTCTCGACCACGATGTGGTGGTGCGCGCGCGAGGCCAACTGCGGCAGGTGCGTGATGGCAAATACCTGATGGCGTGAGGCGAGCGCGCGGAGCGCTGCGCCGACCTGCTGTCCCACACGCCCGCCGATGCCCGCATCGATCTCGTCGAACACCAGCGTCGGCACGCGTTCCTGCGCTGCCTGCGTGCTCGCGAGTGCCAGCATCACGCGCGACAACTCGCCGCCGCTCGCAACACGCGCGAGCGGACGCGCATCGTGTCCCGCGTTCAGCGCCACCCTGAACTCGACATCTTCGGCACCGTTGGGACCCGGCTCGTCGCGCGGCACCAGCGCGACCAGGAACCGGCCTTCAGGCAGTCCAAGGGCGGGAAGCTGCAGCGTCACCGTCTTTGCGAGATGCTGCGCACGACGCGCGCGCGCCTCGCTGAGCCGAGCCGTGGATGTGGCAAACGCCGCCTGCGCGCCGCTGAGCGCCGCGTCAAGCCGTCGCAGGTCCACGTCGGCGTCATCCACGAGTCGCAACTCGTCGCGCGCTGACGCCATCTGCGCCATCACGTCGCTCACTCCCGGCCCATATTTCTTCAGCAAGCGGAAGACGACGTCACGACGACGCTGTGCTTCCACCAGCCGCTCCGGATCGAGCTCCACGCCGGCCGCGTAGGTCGCCGCGTCACGCGCGAGCTCCGACAGCGCGTAGGCCGCTTCGTCAGCCAGCTGCGCCAGCCGTACCGCACCGTTGTCGATGCGGCCGAGCTGTGCCAGCAGACGCTGCACGACGGCGAGTTGCAGCACCACGCCGGATCCGTCGTCATCGTCGCCCTCGAGTCGGCGCGCCACCTGTTCGGCGAGCGCGCGCAACTCGTCGGCGTGTTCGAGACGCTGCAGTTCCTCCTGCAGGCGTTCGTCTTCGTCTGGCAGGAGCTGCGCCTTGTCGATTTCGTCGACGATGTGTCGCAGGAAGTCTGCGCGCTGACTCGCTTCGCGCTGCTGTGCCTTGCGGTCCGCGATGGCGGCGCGCGCCGACACGACCGCGGCATGCCGCGCGGCGACGTCCCGCACGAGTTCCAGCGCGTCGGCGGCCGCATCGAGCCAGCGTCGCTGCGCTGTGGCGTCCAGCAGCGTGTGTGCCTCGTGCTGCCCGTGGACGGTGACGAGCATCCGTCCAATGGCGCCGAGGACACTGGCGGTGACCGGTGTGCCGTTGATCCACGCCCGTGCCCGCCCTGGCGCGATTTCCCGCTTCAGCACGAGCATCCCGTTTTCGACATCGAGGCCGCGCTCATCCAGAGCGTCGAGCACGTCCCGATGCGCGGAGACGTCGAAGACCCCTTCGACGCTCGCGCGGTCGGCGCCGGTGCGCACCAGGTCGGCATTCGCACGCTCACCAAGCAGAACCGTCAGTGCACCGACGATGATCGACTTGCCGGCGCCGGTCTCACCACTGAGCACGTTGAAGGCCGACGCCAGCGGCAGTGTCACCTGGCGAATGATCGCGAGGTCACGAATCCGCAGTTCAAGCAGCATCGGTCACGCTAATCGCGATCGGCCAACCCGCCCCAGCCAAGCTTCTCGCGCAGGCGCGTGAAGAACAGCCCCTCTTCGTCGACGCGTGCCACGAGAATCGGATCGGGCGATCGCTGCACGTGCAGTGTCTCGCCGGCGCCGAACATCGCACCGACCTGACCATCGACCGTGATCAGCAGCTCCGTCGCGTCGCGCAGCACTTCGAGCGTGATTCTGGCCGTCGGTGGCAGCACCACGGGGCGCATCGCGAGCGTATGCGGCGACACGGGCGTGAGGATGATCGACTCGACCGTCGGCACCACCACCGGTCCACCTGCAGAGAGCGAGTACGCCGTGGAGCCGGTGGGCGTGGCGGCGATCACGCCGTCCGCCGAATAGCGCGCGACTTCCTGCCCGTCCACCGTACAGCGCAGCTGCAGCACGCGTGCGAAGCCGCCCTTGTGCAGCACCACGTCGTTCACGGCGCGCCAGCGGTAGTGCTCACGTCCCTGCGAGTCGGTGACGTGTGCTTCGAGCGCCATGCGCCGTTCGATCGCGAAATCGGCGCGCGCAATGCCGTACAGGCTCTTCGACAGGTGCTCGCGCGAGCCGGAGGTCAGAAATCCGAGGCGACCGAGATTCAGTCCGGCAATCGGCACCTGCCGTCCGCGCAGGAACCGCGCGCCACGAAGGAACGTGCCGTCACCACCGAGCGTGAGCAGTGTGTCGAGCTCCGTCTCTTCCGTCAGCGGTGCAGCATCGCGTGCGTCGTCCACCAGCCCGCGTTCGACGAACAACGAGACGCCGAGTTGCGGCGCCAGGCGCTGCAACTCGGCGAGCACATCCTGCAATCCCTCGTAGCCGCGGTGTCCGAGGACGCCGAGTCGAGTACTCACCCGGCGAGCGCTTCGGTTTCGTGCAGCGATCGCACCTTGTCGGCGATGCCACCCGCATCGAGTCCGCACATGGCCATCTGCCGCAGACGTGAGGCCGCGTAGATGAAGCGATCAGGAATGCCGTGCGCGGTGACACGCACCGATGCGTCGAGCTTGGAGACGACCTGCGCCATGTAGGCACCGAATCCGTTCACTACCGTGCCTTCTTCCACCACCAGCAGCTGGCGATGGTTGGTGAGCAGCGCCGACAGGGTGAGCGCGTCATACGGCTTGAGGTAGCGGCAGTTCACGACCGTCACGTTCAATCCTTCTGCGGCGAGCGCATCGGCGGCGGCCAGCGACTGGTTCACCATCGTGCCGACCGCCAGAATCGCGAAATCCGAACCCTGTCGCAGCACTTCCCACGTGCCGTACGGCACGGCGGGGATCTCCGAGATCGGCGGCGCCGTGTCTGGCGACGCATCACGCGGATAGCGCAAGGAGAATGGCCCGTCGTTCTGCTCCACACCCGTGCGCAGCAACGCCAGCATTTCGGTGCTGTCCTTCGGCGCCGTGACGGTCATGTGCGGAATCGTCAGCATGTACGCAATGTCGTACAGGCCCATGTGCGTCTCGCCATCCTCACCGACGAAGCCGGCGCGGTCCATCGCGAACACCACCGGCAGATGCTGGATGGCGCAGTCGTGGATGACGTTGTCGTACGCACGCTGCAGGAACGTGGAGTAGATCGCCACCACCGGCTTGATGCCGCGCGTCGCGAGACCTGCCGCGAACGTCACCGCATGGCCCTCCGCGATCCCGACGTCGAAGGTGCGCGTGGGATGCGCCTTTGCGACCGTACCGATGCCCGTGCCACTCGGCATTGCCGCCGTGATCGCAGCGACGTCCTTGCGTTCCTTCATCAGGTCGGACAGGCCCTGACCGAAGACCGCGGTGTACGCCTGATTGGCCGTCGAGGCCTTGAGCTGCTTGCCGGTGGCCGGATCGTGACCGGGCGGCAACGCATGCCACTTCTCCAGGTGTTCGCCTGCAGGGAATCCCTTGCCCTTCTGTGTGATCACGTGCACGAGACGCGGCGTCTTGAGGTCACGCACGGCCGTCAGCGTGTCCATCAGCGCATCCATGTCGTGTCCATCGATCGGACCGAAGTAGCGGAAGCCGAGCTCCTCGAACAACACGCCAGGTGTGAGCAGGCTCTTGACGCTCTCTTCCCACTTCCGCACGAGCGTCCCGATCGGACTCGGCGCGCTGTCCACGATGTCGCCGACCGCGCTGCGGATGCGGTTGTAGAGCGGATTGCGCTGCACGCTCACGAGATACTTGTGCATCGCGCCGACATTGGGCGCGATCGACATCTCGTTGTCGTTCAGGATGATGATGATGTCGCGATCGGAGCTGCCGGCGTTGTTCAGGCCTTCGTAGGCGAGCCCACACGACAGAGCACCGTCGCCGAGGATCGCCGCGACCTTGAAGTCATCGCCCTGCAGATCACGCCCGACGGCCATGCCGTACGCAGCCGACACGGCGGTGGCCGCGTGACCGGCACCGAACGTGTCGTACTCGCTTTCGGAACGCTTGAGGAAGCCCGACATGCCGTCTTCCTGACGCAGCGTCTTGAACTCCTGCCGACGACCCGTCAGCAGCTTGTGCGGATAGCCCTGATGCCCTACGTCCCACACCAGCTGATCCTCCGGCGTGTTCAGTACCGCATGCAGCGCGACCGTCAGCTCCACGACACCCAGCCCAGCGCCGATATGGCCGCCGGTGCGCGAGCAATTGTCGATGAGGAACGCCCGCATATCGGCGGACAACGCCCGCAGTTCATCACGCGACAACCCCTTCAGGTCGGCAGGCGACTTCACTCGGTCGAGGAGGGACATGAGGCACAGCTCCACAAAAATGGTGTTCACCACGTCCGGTCGGTCCATCAGTGACCGTCACGACGCTCGTGCGATGAAGATACGGGAACTACGACTGCCGGGTGACGAAAAACCGCGCCAGATGCTCGAGTTGCGGCGTCAGCAGTCCGGCGGCCTGCAACGCTTCACAGCCTTCTTCGACCAACGCTTCCGCTCGCGAAACCGCTCCGTCGATGCCGAGCAATGCCGGGTACGTGGACTTGGCGAGCGCGATGTCCCGTCCCGCCGTCTTGCCGAGTTGGTCGGTCGTCGCGGTGACGTCGAGCACGTCATCGGCAATCTGGAAGGCCAGGCCGATGGCGTCGCCGTAGCGCGTGAAGGCGGCCAGCTGTTCACCGGACGCGCCCGCTGCCATCCCGCCAAGGCGCACCGACGCCGTGATCAGCGCCCCCGTCTTGAGACGGTGGATGCGTTCCAGGTCGGAGAGCGCCAGTGGCCGACCCTCACCTTCCAGATCGAGCAGTTGCCCGCCGATCATGCCCGCACCGCCAGCCGCCCCCATCAATTCGCGCACGATCGCGCCCGTGGTGGCGTCGTCGAGATCGAGGTCGCGCGCGGCGGCAGCGGCGGTCCGGGCAGCCAGCGGCACCATCGCGAGGCCGGCGGCCGTCGCCACGTTCACGCCGTAGACGATGTGCGTGGTCGGACGCCCGCGTCGCATGTCGTCGTCATCCATGCATGGCAGGTCGTCGTGCACCAGTGAGTAAGCATGCACCACCTCCACGGCGGCGGCCAGGCGGCTCACGTCGGCCTCGCCACCGGCTGCCGAGTAGGCCGCGCTGACGAGGACCGCACGCAATCGCTTGCCCTCGCCCAGCAGACTGTAGCGAATGGCGGCACCGACGGTGCCCGGCGCGTCCGCGAGGTACGTGTCGCAGAACCCAGTCAGCGCCGTCGCGACGGCCGCGCGTTCGGCGCGGAACGTCAGGTCAGGGGCATCAGCGGCGTTGATCGGCAACGGCAAGGCTCCCATCGATGGATTCGACCAGCTGCTGCACCCGGGTGTCCGCTTCCGACAGCGCCGCCGTGGCTTCGCGCAGACGCGCGACCCCTTCCTCGAACAGGGCCAGCGCCTGCGCCAGCGGCAGGCGGTCCCCCTCGAGTTCCGTCACGATGGCCTGCAGTCGCTGCACCGACTCTTCATACGTCATCCGAAGTCCCCTCCTGCAATGCTGTCACGGCGTCCAGAGGCGCGCCAGAGCGCCGCGCCGTCGTCATCGCCCGCACCGCGCCGTCCGCCAGCAGCACGTCGAACGGGCGCCCGGGTGTGAACTCGTCCACGCTGGCCATCGCCTGCCCCTGCAGTGACCGCGCCACGGCATACCCGCGTCCGAGGGTCGCGAGCGGGCTGAGTGCATCGAGGCGACCCGCCAGCGCGGCCACTGTGCCCTGCCGCGGTGCCAGTGCCGTCGAGGGAAAGCCCTGCAGCACCGGCACGACGCGATCCAGCTGCGCGTGCTTGCGCAGCAACGACCGACGCGCGTGCGTGGCCATCGCCGCGCCGAACGCGCGTAACCGCGCCTGCTCGAGCGCCGCCAGCCCCCGGGCGCCGGCGGCGAACCGGCCACCCACGCCCGACACCACCTGTCGACGCCGCTGCACCACGCGAGTCGTCGCCGACACGAGTCGCCCGCGCCATGAGGCCACCTCGCGCTGGAGCGCCTCACGGTCAGGCACCGCCGCTTCGGCTGCGGCCGACGGTGTCGCGGCGCGCACATCGGCGACGAGATCCACGACGGTCGTGTCCACCTCATGGCCGACGGCGGAAATCACCGGCACCGAACAGGCCGCGATCGCACGCGCCACGCGCTCGTCGTTGAAGGCCCACAGGTCTTCACGCGCGCCACCGCCACGGCCGATGATCACGACGTCCGCGCCACCCCAGCGCTCGATGCGCTCCATCGCCCGCACCAACTCCTCGGCGGTGCCGTCGCCCTGCACCTTGGCCGGCACCAGCACGAGCTGCACGCTGGCACAACGACGTTCGGCGACGGCACGGATGTCCTGAAGCGCCGCACCATCGGGACTGGTCACGACGGCAACGACTTTCGGCAGTCGCGGCAGCGGACGTTTGCGTTCCTCGTCGAGCAGGCCATCCTCGCGCAGCCGCGTGAGTGTCTCCTCGAGCGCCTTCCGCCACAACCCATCGCCCTCGGCACCCAGGCGCATCACGCGCAGCTGCAGATCGCCGCCCGTCGTGTAGACGGTCATCTGTCCGAGCGCCGTCACCAGCATGCCGTCGGTCGGCTTGGTGGGTGCCCGCTGCACGTCGTTCCGCCACATCACGCAGCGCACCCGCGACTCCGCGTCACGCAGCGAGAAGTACCAGTGCCCGTTGCGATGCGACTTGAAGTCGCTGATCTCGCCGCGCACCCAGAGCGGCGTGAACGCACCTTCGATCACGTCCTTCGCCGCGCGCGTGAGGGTGGTGATCGCCAGCGCCGTCTCCGGTGCCTCACCAGGGTACGCTGCCGGTGCCGGTTCATCGAACCAGTTGGCCTGCGTCCCACTCACGCGACCGTCACCCGGGAGGCCGCCGTCAGGGTGCTCTTGAGCAGCATGGCGATCGTCAGCGGACCCACACCACCCGGCACGGGCGTGATCTTGCCTGCGACTTCGCTGACCGCCGCGAAGTCGACGTCGCCAGCCAGCACGTAGCCGTTCTTCGCGCGGGGTTCTTCCACGCGATTGATGCCGACGTCGATCACCGTCGCGCCGGGCTTCACCATGTCGGCGGTGACGAACTTCGCACGACCGATTGCCGCGATGAGGATGTCAGCGCGGCGCGAGTGCTCCACCAGATGCTTCGTGCGGCTGTGACAGATCGTCACCGTCGCGTCCACGCCGGGCTGCACCAGCAGGCTCGCCATCGGCTTGCCGACGATGTTCGAGCGGCCGATGATGACCACGTCGGCACCAGACGTTGGCACGTGGTAGCGCTTCAGCAACTCGATCACACCCGCGGGCGTGCACGGCGCAAAGCCATCCGTCTCGCCGATGATCAGCTTGCCGGCGTTGATCGGATGAAAACCATCCACATCCTTCGCCGGGTCGATGCGACGGATCACTTCGTCGGCATTGCACTGCTTCGGCAACGGCATCTGCACGAGCATGCCGTGGATGGCGGGATCAGCGTTCAACTGATCGACGACGGCCAGCAACTCCGCCTGCGTCGTCTCGGCGACCATGCGGATCGTGACCGAATGCATCCCCGCCTCCTCACAGGCGCGGCCCTTGTTCCGCACGTACACCGTGCTCGCGGGATCCTCGCCGACGAGCACCACGGCCAGCCCAGGCACCACGCCACGTGCGCGCTGCGCCTTCACGCCGAGGGCGACTTCGTCACGAATGGTGCGGGCGACGGCGATACCGTCCAGCAGCTCAGCGGGCATAATCCACCGTGCGCGTTTCCCGGATCGCCACCACGCGGATCTGCCCGGGATACTGCAACTCGGCCTCGATGCGTCGCGCGATCTCCTCGGTCAGCGTCTGCATGCGCACGTCGTCCACCTGATCGGGCGTCACGATGACACGCACTTCGCGACCCGCCTGAATGGCGAAGACGCGCTCCACGCCGCGATAGCTGCTGGCGATCTTTTCGATGCCCTCGAGTCGCTTCACGTATGTCTCGAACGCCTCACGACGTGCGCCGGGGCGAGAGCCGCTGATGGCGTCGGCCGCCTGCACCAGCACGCTCATTTCCGACTCGTGCGGCACATCATCGTGGTGTGCGGCGATGGCATTCACGACCATCGGATTTTCACCGTAGCGCGTGGCCACTTCGACGCCGAGCTGCACGTGTGTGCCCTCGTGCTCGTGCGTGAGCACCTTGCCGATGTCGTGCAGGAGCGCGGCGCGCTTGGTCATGGCCACGTCGAGGCCAAGCTCGGCCGCCATGATGCCCGCCAGCCACGCCACCTCGACGGAATGCGACAGGATGTTCTGCCCGTAGCTTGTACGCCATTTCATGCGGCCGATGAGCTTGATGATCTCGGGATGCAGCCCGGCCACGCCGGCCTCGTACGCCGCCGTCTCGCCAGTCTCGACGATCGCCACTTCGACTTCCTTCTTCGACTTGGCGACGACCTCCTCGATCCGGCCAGGGTGGATGCGCCCGTCAGCCACGAGCTTCTCGAGCGCCAACCGTCCCACCTCGCGGCGGACCGGGTCGAAGCAGCTCACGACCACCGTGTCCGGTGTGTCGTCGATGATCACGTCGACACCAGTGGCGAGCTCAAAGGCACGGATGTTCCGACCTTCGCGTCCGATGATTCGACCCTTCATCTCGTCGTTGGGCAGCGCCACAGCCGACACGGTCGTTTCGGCCGTGTGTTCGGCAGCGATCCGCTGGATCGCGAGCGCAACGATCTTCTTCGCCTCGCGGTCGGCGTTGCGCCGCGCCGATTCACGGATCTCGCGGAGCCGGTTGGCCGCATCGGCGTGCGCTTCTTCTTCGAGGCGGCGGATCAGCTCCTGCTTGGCTTCGTCGGCACTCAGACCGGCCAGCCCCTCGAGGCGAGACCGCTCGCTGGCGAGCAACTGCTCGAGTTCCAACTGCCGATCGGCAACGAGTTTCTCCCGCCGGCCCATGTCGCTGGCGCGCTTGCCCATCTCGCGATCGCGCGATTCGACGGCTTCAGCGCGTCGCTCGAGTCCGGTTTCGCGTTCGACGAGCTTGCGCTCTTCGGTCACGAGCTCGTCACGGCGTTTGCGCGACTCCGTTTCCCAGTTTTCCCGCTGCTTCATCACTTCTTCCTTGCCGGAGAGCACCGCTGCCTTGCGCAGCGATTCGGCTTCACGCTCCCCCTCGCCGATGAGACGGCGACGTTCCTCTTCCGCCGTGGCGCGGGCTGCCTGCTGCCGCGACAGTTCTGCGGCACCGCCGGCCCTGCGTCCCAGCACGAACGACAAACCGGCCGCGACGAGCGCGAACGCGCCCAGTGCGGCCGTGAGAATGGTCTGCGACACGATCTATATCTCCAGCGCGGAGGGCCGCGGTCTTTGGGAGCCCCGGCGATGCCGCACAGCAGCGGGTCCCCGGTAAATCAGCGGTGTCGTGCCGCAGGCCCGGAGGCGTACGGTGAACTCGGCTAACCCAAGCGGGGACACAGACCTACGTGCGCATCGGGTGACCCATTCAAGGTACCGGGCCGATCAGCGCGTGGCAACGGACCGCCAGTCGGCCGTCGGTCACCGCCCGACGGAGCGCTTGGCCGGGGGCAGCATCCGACGGATCTCTTCCATGGTCATCTCCAACCGTTCCGAGCCCCGCTCCGCGTCAGCCCGCGTGCGGAAGAGCTCGTCGGCGATCTGGAGCGCCGCCAGAATCGCGGCCTTGCCCGTATCCACCAGCGGTGACGCTTCCTGAATCCGGCGGATCGACAGGTCCACATGCCGAGCCACCGAGATCGAATGCTCGGCCGGCTGCTCCGACCGGATCGTGACCTCTTCGCCCGCCACGGAGACCTTCACCGGCGTGTATCCGTCGCCGCTCATCGTGAATCTCCTGCGCTTTCCGTCTGCTGCCGCGTGAAGCGCACCCGGTCCAGCAACCCTTCCGTGCGCTCGGCCGCCGTCTCGATGCGCCCCTGGAGCGCCTCGTTCTCAGCCTCGAGCTGGGCGATGCGCTTGGTCATGTCGACCAGATCCGCGCCACCCGCCGACTCGAGCTCCTTCACACGGGCCTCGGCCTTCAGCGCCCGCTGCCGGAAGACCGACAGCTCCTCGCCCAGTGCCCGGACGAGTGCGGTGATCTCATCGGCGGCATCGATCACGAGCCCACGTTGGTCAGCCACGAACGGTTACCCCCAGCTCTCGCTGCAATGCGGAGACGAGCTTGCCTCGACGTCCGTCGAGCTCCTTGTCACGAAGTGTCCGCTCCGGATGCCTGAACTGCAACCGCCAGCCGACGCTTCGCATCCCGGCGGGAAGCCGGTCGCCCCGATACTCATCGAACACCTGCACCGACTCCAGCAAGTCGCCACTCTCGCGGCGCAGCACGCCTTCCACATCGGCTGCACAAACACCAGCCGGCAGCAGGAGCGCAAGGTCGAACCCGGCCGCGGGCATCACCGGGACAGTACGATACACGACATGCGGCACGGAAGGCGAGCGTGAGCCGTCTCCCGCAGGCGCATGTGTCCCCGCCGGAGCCACATCCGCCGATGGCATCACGCCGAGAGTGAGCTCCACGCCGAAGGCTTCCGCCGCCCAGACGGGACGGTCCAGCGCCACGGCGCCGACGACACCGA
>JAYWIJ010000019.1:0-20713 GCA_043788935.1 Gemmatimonadaceae bacterium
CAAGGGACCAAGCGGCCGAAGGCGAGCATCATGACTGGGGCGAAGTCGTAACAAGGTAGCCGTAGGGGAACCTGCGGCTGGATCACCTCCTTAACGGAGCAGTCGAGTAAGTCCTCGGACCGAAAGATGCTCAGTTGTCGCATCACTACGCGCTTCTTCTCTCGATTGATTTCATACACGTCGCCCCCGGCGCTCTTCAGAGTTCCGGGGGCGTCGTGCGTCCACCAGCCCGCCGCACACACTCGGCGCCTCGCCGGCCCGCGTCTTTCACGGCGCAGTTCGGTCTGCCCAGCCCCACCCGGTATATACCGGACGTACCGGCGCTCCCCGCGCCCTGCGCGTCGTCCTTACCATCGATGCTGGCCGGTGCGTGTCATTCCACTGGTTTCGCACCAATGCTGATCCTGATCAGCGCCACCGGACCTCGTTCGGCTTGGCGTGATCGTGTACGACCCGCATGAGCACACGCGCTGTGGTCACCGACGAGCTGTTGTCCGGCCCGATCGTCGGCGAATTGCTCGGAGCCGAACACCTCGCCGCCCGGGCGCGCACCGTCGCGCGAGGGCAGCGACTCGTCATCGCGCAGGGGCCGCTGCGACCTGCCCGGTTGCTGGCCCGTCTCGCCGACACGCGACGGATCCTCGCCGAGGCGCAGCAGCGGCTCCAGGGATCGGAAGCCGCCGGACAGGACGCCGGGCCAGCCGCGGACTGGTTGCTGGACAACTACCACGTGGTGGTGGAGCACCTGCAGGAAGTGCGCGAAAGTCTGCCTGGCGGCTACTACCGCGAGTTGCCCGAGCTGGCCTCGGGGCCCCTCACCGGGTATCCGCGCATCTATGAGATCGCCATCTCGTTGATCTCGCACAGCGAAGCGCGGATCGACGCGGAGAACGTGGCCTTGTACGTCGAGGCCTTCCAGAGCGTCACGCCGCTCACGCTGGGCGAACTGTGGGCACTGCCGGCCATGCTGCGGATGGCGCTGATCGAGAGCGTCCGCCGCATGACGCTGCGGACGGTGCAGCGGCTGGATGAAATATCCCTCGCGGTCGTGTGGACCGATCGGGTGCTGGCGGCCAACGCCCGCGGCGGCGCAGCGCTGCGCAGTGAACTCCGCGAGTTCGCCGAAGGCGACCATCAGCTGACTCCGAACTTCGTCTCCCGCCTGCTGCAATTGCTGCGGCAGGCCGAAGGGGCCTCACCGGCGCTGGCGTGGCTGGAACACTGGCTGCGCGAGGCCGGCGTGTCGCCAGCCACGGCCGCGGCGCAGAGCACGGAGCGCGTCACGCTCACGCAGCTCATGATGGCCAACAGCATCATGAGCCTGCGCGACATCGGTCGGCGCGACTGGCGCACGTTCGTGGAACAGCACAGCGTCGTCGAGGCGGTGCTGCGCACTGATCCGTCGGGCTTTTATTCGGCGATGACGTTCGCGACGCGTGATCACTACCGCCACGTGGTGGAACGCATCGCGAAGGGCAGCGGGCACCGCGAGGCCTCCGTGGCGCAGTGGGCCATCGACCTCGCGGGTGGCGCCGCGGTGACGGAGGCCCCCGTCGACGTCTCCGTACGGTCACATGTCGGCTACTACCTGATCGACGCCGGCCTGCCCCAGCTCGAGCGGCGCGCCGGCTACACCCCGCGCCTCGGCGAACGGTTGGAGCGCGCCGCGCATCGCATGCCCGAACGCGTCTTCATCGCCGGCATCGCGGCGCTGCTGATCGTGGCAACGCTCGCCGTGCTGCTCGTGGTGGCCCGCGACGCACGGGCGGCCCCCCTGCTGCTGATCGCCCTGGCGTTCCTGCCGGCCCTCGACGTCGCGGTGACGGTACTGAACCAACTCGTCACGGCGCTGCTGCCGCCTCGCCCGCTGTCGCGACTCGACATGGATCGCACCGGCGTCCCCGCGGCGTACCGCACCGCGGTCGTGATCCCGACGCTGTTCGGGAGCGTGGATGACGTGCACGACGCGCTCGCCACGCTGGAGGTGCAGTTCCTGGCCAACCGCGACCCCAATCTGCACTTCGCCCTGCTCGGTGATTTCACCGACGCAACCGCCGAGTCGATGCCGCAGGATGCGGCGATCGTCGCGGCGGCGGTCGATGGTACGGAGGCGCTCAACCGGCGTCATGCCCCGGGCGGTCCGGGACCGTTCCACCTCCTGCACCGGCCGCGCCGCTGGAATGCTTCGCAGGGGACGTGGATGGGGTGGGAACGAAAGCGGGGCAAGCTGGCGCAATTCAATGCCATGGTGCGTGGTGGCACTGACACGCCGTTCACGGTCACCGCCGGCGCGACGGCCGCGCTGGTCGGTGTGCGGTACGTCATCACGCTCGACGCCGACACGGTGCTGCCGCCCGATTCCGCGCCGTCACTGATCGGCGCGATGGCACACCCGCTGAATCGTGCGGTATTCGATCCCGCGCGCGGCGTGGTGCGGGGCTACGGCATCCTGCAGCCGCGCGTAGGGGTGTCGCTGCCCAGCGCGAACCGCTCGCGTTTCAGCGCGATCGCGTCGGGCCATCCCGGCGTGGATCCGTATTCGGCCGCGGTGTCGGACGTGTATCAGGACCTGTTCGGTGAAGGGACCTTCACCGGCAAGGGCATCTACGACGTCGAGGTGTTCGAGCGCGCGACGCACGGGCGTTTTCCCGAGAACACGCTGCTCTCGCACGATCTCATCGAGGGCAACTACGCGCGCGCCGGACTGGCGACGGATGTCATCGTCTACGACGATTATCCCGCCACCTACCTGGGCTACACCCGACGGAAGCATCGCTGGATCCGCGGCGACTGGCAGCTGCTGCCCTGGCTGCAGCGTCGCGTGCCCGGTCCGGATGGCGCCGAGCGCAACCGGCTGTCGCTGTTGTCACGATGGAAAATCGTGGACAATCTGCGCCGCAGCACCGTCGAGCTGGCACAGCTCCTCTTCCTGCTCGGCGGGTGGACCGTGCTGCCCGGCTCGATGCTGCGCTGGACGCTGCTCGGCGTGCTCGCGATCGCAGCGCCATGGGCCACCGCACTGCTGCTGGCCGTGGTGCGCCCGCCGCGCGACAAGTCGTGGCGTGCCTATTACGCGGCGCTCGCGCAGGACGCCGCCATCAGCATCGAGCAGGTCCTGGTTGCCATCGCGACGCTGCCGCACCAGGCCCTGATCTCGGTGGACGCGATCGGGCGCACGCTCTACCGGTTGCTGGTGTCACGTCGGCAGCTCCTCGAATGGCAGTCCGCGCAACTCGTCGCGCGCAGCGTGTCGGATGTGGGTGCGGCCACCTGGCGCATGATGCGCGGCAGCGCCGTGCTGGTCACGATCGTGATGGCCGCCGTCGCGTGGAACCTCGTCACGCGGCAACGCGCACTCGGGCTGGAGCTCGGCGGCTTGCAAGTCGTCGCCTTCACCATGGCGGTGCTGGTGGCGGGCTGGGTCAGCGCACCGTGGCTGATGACGATGCTGAGCCGGCAGGTCGCGGAAACCCGTGCCACGCTCAGCGACGCGCAGCGTGCCACCACGCTGCGGTATGCGGCACTGCACTGGGCATTCTTCGACCGCTTCGTGACGGCCGAGACGCACTGGCTGGCGCCGGACAACTTCCAGTCGGACCCGGAGCCCGTGGTGGCGATGCGCACGTCGCCGACGAACATCGGGCTGCAACTGCTGGCGACGGTGAGCGCCTGCGATCTGGGGTTCATCGATGCTGCCGACATGACGGCGCGGCTGGAGCGGACGATGGGCACGCTGTCGGGATTGGTGCGCCATCGCGGTCACTTCATGAATTGGTATGGCCTGGAGGATCTCCGGGTGCTCGACCCACCCTACGTGAGCACCGTGGACAGCGGCAACATCGCGGGCCACCTGCTGGCGCTGCGCCAGGCCTGCCTTGCGATGGCGGCCGAGTGGCCCGGGCTGCGAACGCGGCTGCAGGCGTTGGCCGATACCGCTTACGGCTTCGTGACGGACATGGATTTCACCTTCCTGTACGACACCGAGCGCAAACTCTTCACCATCGGCTTCCATCCCGGTTCGGACACCCGGGACGACTCGTACTACGACCTGCTCGCCTCCGAGGCGCGGCTGGCGAGCTTCATCGCGATCGCACGCAACGACGTGCCGATGGAGCACTGGTTCCGGCTCGGTCGCGGGCTCAGTCGGACGGGCGGCCGCACGGTACTGGTGTCGTGGAGCGGCAGCATGTTCGAGTATCTCATGCCGGTGCTGGTCATGCGGTCGCTTCCGCAGACACTGCTGGCGCAGACGTATGGCAGCGTCATCGAGCGGCATGTGGCGTATGCGCGCGCCCGGACGGTGCCATGGGGCGTGAGCGAGAGTGCCTACAACCTGCGCGATCGGCACCAGACCTACCAATACCGCGCATTCGGCATTCCCGACCTCGCGCTGAAGCGTGGGCTGGCGCGCGATCTCGTGATCGCGCCGTATGCGACGGCGCTCGCGGCGATGATCGATCCGGTCACGTCGCTCGAGAACCTCGCGACACTCGAAGCGATGGGCGCGCTGGGACCATACGGGTTCTGCGACGCGCTCGATTACACGCGCCCGCAGGCCGACGAGGGCGTGGCACTGGTGCGTGCCTTCATGGCGCACCACGTCGGCATGTCGCTGGTGGCATTCACCAACCTGCTGACCGACGACCGGTGGCAGGCCCGGTTCCACGCCGATGCGCTGGTGAAATCGGTGGCGCTGCTGCTGCACGAGGGCATTCCGCGCCGCCTCGTGTTGCGCGAGGCGCAGGAGACGCCACCCGAGGAGGCGCGGACGGAACACGAGGCGGAGCGGCCCGCCGTGCGCGCGGTCGACACCCGGCACCCGTCGCCGCCACGGATCGCGCTGTTGGGGGCAAGCCCGTACACGGTGATGCTCAACCACACCGGCAGCGGGTACAGTCGCTACCGCGATCTCGCGGTCACCCGCTGGCGTGCCGACGGCACGAGTGACGACACGGGCCAGTACTGCTACGTGAAGGATCACGGCACGGGGCGACGCTGGTCATCGGCCACGCAACCCGGTGGCGCCCCTGCCGACTGGAGCCGCGCCACGCTGGCGTCGGACCGCGTCACGCTGGCCCGCGTGGACGGGGACATCGATACCCGCACCGAGATCACCGTCGTGCCGCACGATGCGGCAGAAGTGCGGCGAGTGACGCTCACCAACACCGGCCGCACGGTGCGCGACGTCGAGCTGACGAGTTACGGTGAGATCGTCATGGCGACGCCAGCGGCTGACGCCGCCCATCCGGCCTTCTCGAACCTCTTCGTCGAGACGGAATGGCATCAGTGGTGCACCGCCATCACGGCGACGCGTCGGCCGCGCTCCCCGGACGACGTCCAACTCTGGTGCGTCCACGTGGTCGACGCGGGTCGTGATCGTGTCGGACCAGTCACCTGCGAAACCGATCGCGCGCAATTCATCGGCCGTGGCCGCTCCTTGCGCGATACGGCGGCGCTCGATGTCGACGGCCCGCTCTCCGGCACGACTGGCCCGGTACTCGATCCGATCTTCGCCATCCGCACCACGGTGCGCATCGCGGCGGGGCAGTCGGTGAGCGTGGCGTTCACGACGCTCGTCGCGACGGATCGCAAGCAGGCGTTCGAACTGGCGGGCCGCTACCACGACTCGCATGCGGCGCAGCGCGCGCTGGATTTCGCGTGGACGTCCACGCAGGTGGAACTGCGCGAGATCGGCATCACGCCGGCCAATGCGCTGGTGTTTCAGGAGATGGCGGCCCAGTTGCTGTTCCCCGGCGGCACGCTGGCGGCCCCCATCGATGAGCAGCGACGCAATCGCGGGTCGCAGCCGCTGCTCTGGGCGCACGGCATTCCGGGCGACAACCCGATCGTGCTGGCGGCCATCGACTCTCTCGAGGGACTGCCCACACTGCGCGAACTGTTCTCGGCGCATCTGTACTGGCGCCTGCGTGGTCTGCACGTCGATCTGGTCGTGGTCAACGCCCGGGCGCACGACTACCTGCAGGAGCTCCGCGATGCGATCGGCGACGCGCTGGTATCGGCGAACGATGCGGCGCAACCCGACCAACCCGGCGGTGTGTTCATCCGCCGTCGGGATGCCTTCAGCGCCGACGAACACCTGCTGCTGTCGGCCACGGCGCGGGTGCACATCGAGTGTGACGGACGTTCGCTGGAGCGTGTCCTGGCGCATGCCGACAGCTCGCCGGCGGCGACTGCCCGGCGTGCGACGGCGGTCCCCGCCACGCGGGATGCGGCGTCCCTCACGCCACTGAGCCTGCCGGCCATCGAGAAAGGCGGCACGATCGTCTCACTGGTGGCGTCGCTGCTCACGCCGCGTCCGACGGCCCGGCCGCGTGACGCCAGCTTCGCTGCGGGCGGCCTCGGCGCACCGGCGGCGGACACGCCACTGCGGTTCGCGAACGGGATCGGCGGCTTCGATGAGCGGAACCGGTATCAGCTCATCGTGGACGATGGCGTACTGCCACCGGCACCGTGGGCCAACGTGATCGCCAATGCGAACGGTGGATTCCTCGTCACCGAGCGCGGCGCCGGGTGCACCTGGGCTGAGAACGCCTACTTCTTCCGGCTGACGCCCTGGCACAACGATCCCGTGTCGGATCCGGTCAGCGACGCGATTTATCTCCGCGACGACGAGAGTGGCGACGTGTGGTCGGCGACGCCGGCGCCGATCACCAGCGACGGGCCGTACCGCGTGACGCACGCGCCGGGGCGCAGCACCTTCGAGCATGCGCATGACGGCGTGCACACGACGCTCAGTCTCGCCGTGCCGACCGATGCGGCGGTGAAGGTGTCGGTGCTCACGCTGCACAACCAGTCGGCGCGGCCGCGTACGATCAGTCTCACCGCGTACGCGGAGTGGACACTCGCGGCGCAGCGTCAGCAGTCGCAGGCTCAGGTGCGGACGCGGTATGTGGCCGAGCATGGTGCCATGCTGGCGTCCAACCCGTTCGACCCGCTGTTCCGCGACTGGACGGCCTTCCTCGCGATCAGCGAACCGGTGACGAGTTTGACCGGCGACCGGCTCGGGTTCATTGGTCGGTGTGGTCATCTGGCCGCACCCATCGCGCTCGACGGCCGTGCCCTGGACGGGGCGACCGGTGTGGGTCACGATCCGTGTGCCGCGCTGCAGGTGCGCCTGACGCTGGAGCCCGGCGCCTCGCGCGAGGTGACGGTGCTGCTGGGGGCGGCGTGCGACGAAGCGTCGGCGCGTGACGTCCTCGCGCGGCTGCGCGCGCCGGTGGATGCGCGGGCGGCGCAGGAGGCATCGGTGACGGCGTGGGACGAGCGGCTGGGTACGATCACCGTGCACACCCCCGACGCCGCGTTCGACACGATGATCAACACCTGGTCGCTGTACCAGGCGCTGGGATGCCGGATGTGGGCGCGGATGGGGCTCTACCAGAGCAGTGGGGCGTACGGCTTCCGCGACCAGTTGCAGGACACGATGGCGCTGCTGTATGCGGAACCACAGCTCGCGCGCGCGCACATCCTGCGCGCGGCGGCGCGGCAGTTCGTCGAGGGCGACGTGCAGCACTGGTGGCACGCGCACAGCGGTCGCGGTGTGCGCACGCGCTTCTCCGACGATCTCGTGTGGCTGCCGTTCGTGGTGGATCGCTACATCACGGTGACCGGCGACGCGGCCATTCTCGAGGAGGTGGTGCCGTTCCTGACGATGCGTGAGCTGGGTGCCGGTGAGCATGAGTTGTACGACCTGCCGCAGGTCGCCGGCGAAGAGGCGACGCTCTACGAGCATTGTCGGCGCGCCCTCACGCGCGCCTGCACGTTCGGCGCGCACGGACTCCCGCTGATCGGCACGGGTGACTGGAACGATGGCATGAGCCGCGTGGGCGCCGCGGGACGGGGAGAGAGTGTGTGGCTGGGCTGGTTCCTGCTCACGACGCTGCAGCGGTTCGCCGAGCACGCCATGCGCCGCGGCGAGGAGCAATCCGCCGCCACCATGCGCGCGACGGCAGCCGAGTACAGCATCGCGATCGAACGTGACGGCTGGGATGGCGCGTGGTATCGCCGCGCGTTTTACGATGACGGCACGCCGATCGGCAGCGCCTCGAGTGCGGAGTGTCGCATCGATTCCATTGCGCAGAGCTGGAGCGTGATCTCCGGCGCGGCCCCGCCCGAGCGCCAGCGTCAGGCGATGCACGCCTTCGACGAACAGCTCGTGCGCGAGGATGCCCGGATGATCGAGTTGCTCACGCCCCCGTTCGATGGCCGTGACTCGGACCCGGGATACATCAAGGGCTACCTGCCCGGCGTGCGCGAGAACGGCGGCCAGTACACGCACGCCGCACTCTGGGCCGTGATGGCGACCGCGCTGCAGGGTGACGGCGACCGTGCCTTCACCCTGTTCCAGATGCTGAACCCGATCACGCACACGGCGGACCCGAGTGCCGTGGGGCGCTACAAGGTTGAACCGTATGTCGTGGCCGCCGACGTGTATTCGTCGCCGTCACACCTCGGGCGCGGTGGCTGGACCTGGTACACGGGATCGGCGAGCTGGTTGTATCGCGTGGGGCTGGAGTCGCTGCTGGGCTTCACGAAAGTGGGGGACACCCTGCGCATCGTTCCCTGCGTGCCGGCGGGCTGGACAGGGTTTACGATCCGTTATCGACACGGTACGTCTTGCTACGTGATCGCCGTGACGCGCGACCCGGGGCTCCTCGATGGTGACGGCGCCACGACGACGCTGGATGGTGTCGCGTGCGGCGCGGGCGGTCTGATCGCGCTGGTGGACGACGGCCGTGAGCACGAAGTACTCGTTCGCCTTCCGGCGCACACCGCAGTAGCGGCCGCTGCAGGGTGACGGCCGCAGCGCGCAGGGGCACGCGCCGTCATGCCGTCCATCGTGTGGACGGTTGTTCCCTTCGCGACATGGACGAACGATGACGCGCTGACCATGCGGTGAGTGTTTCCTGATCTTTCATGCGGGATCGTGGCATGGGAGGCACGGCATCTGCCTTCTCCGGTGGTGAACAGATGAGCGCGGGATGTACTCGCGTTCTGAATCACCAACAGGCTGGAGCTTTTCAATGACACGTTCCATCAAGGCACTCAGCGGCGCCGCCATGCTGGCAGCGCTCGTGCTGCCGGCGGCCGCGTCGGCGCAGGATACAAGCAGCACCGGTGGACGCGTGACGCGTGACAGCGCCAGCGGCCGCAACATGAACGGTGTGCGCTTCGACACCACGCAGGCCGTCACGCTCACCGGCGTCACGATCGTGCGCATCGACAGCCTCGGCGGCAATGCCGCGTGGAACAGCGGTGCACGCGGTGGCATGGGCGCGTCGGGCGCAGGCAGCAGTGCCATGGGTTCGACAAGCAGCGGTAGCGGCAGCATGACCGGTTCGACGGCAAGCGGTGCCATGGGCACGACTGGCGGTGCCGCCGCGACTGGCGCGATGACGCATGGCGACATGAAGCACGGCCAGACGCTCTCTGCCATCGTGCGCAGCGGCAGCGACTCGATGCAGATCGTACTTGGCCCGTCCGACTACCTCACGTCGAAGCAGCTGATGTTGTCGGCTGGTGACGTGATCAGCATCAAGGGCGTTCGCCTGGCCGCCGATGCATCGGGCATGGGTGCCGGCGCCGCGGGCGCGATGAGTGGTTCGGCTACGGGCGGCACCACGTCGGCCGGCAGCGTGACCAGCACGAGCAGCAGCGGCAGCACGGGCACCACGATCGGCGCCACGGGTGCGAGCGCTGCGATGTCCACGATCCTGGCTACGGAGATCACGAAGAACGGCACCACGGTCGCCCTGCGCGACAAGAGCACGGGTGAGCCGAGCTGGGGCACGATGGGTTCGGACGCCGGCAAGAATCGCGGGACGATGACGCCTCCGTCGACGATGAAGAAGGACACGACGATGACGAAGGATTCGACGGCGCCGCCGCCGGTGCGGAAGCCGTAATTCCTCCCGCCATGCTCTTGCGGCGGGACCCTCGCTGCGGCTGACAGGGTGGGATGGCAAGAAGGCACCCGGATTTCGATGTCGGACGATGGGGCGACGACGTCCCGGACTCTGGCTTCGCCTGGGTGTCTTCTCCGTTGCGGATGCGAGGCGTGGCCACTAAGTTCTGGCGTTCTTGGGGCCTGTAGCTCAGGTGGTTAGAGCGCACGCCTGATAAGCGTGAGGTCCGAGGTTCAACTCCTCGCAGGCCCATATCAGTGAGTGAGGGCGGTGCAACGACTTCCGTTGCGCCGCCCTTACGCTTTTTCGGCCCTGATTTCTCGCGAGTGACAAAACGAGTGACAAATTCTGCGCAGTGGGTGGATGGCCACTGTGGGGACGTCGCGCGTCGGCGCCACCCTCCCTGCGTTCGGGGGGGAGGCGGGGAAATCGACACGGTCATGTTGGCGGAAAGGCGGTAGGCTGCTGTGCGGACCCAAGTGGCCTTTGTGGCCAGGAGACGCACGAACATGGCGAGACCCCGCAACACCCCGACGCGCATCAAGGCGCGCACGCAGAAGGGAAAGACTGTGTACTACCTCGATGCCCGATGCTACGGCCGCGTCGGCGGGCGCTTTGAAGCGCTGAAGGAGGAAGGGACCCAGCTGGCCACGACGGACCACGACGTCGCGGTGCGCCTCGCGGCCAAGCGGCTGGAAGAGCTGCGGCTGCTGCAGGCTGGTCACCATGTGCCTGGTGTGTCCGTCCGATTCTCGCTGGCAGAGGGCGTCAAGGCGCATCTCTCACGGCAGCAGGAGATTGGCGACGTGAGCTTGGAATGGCTCGATCAGGCTGCGCGCCATCTTGCCCGCGCCATCGCTTTCTTCGGGAAGGATTGCGACCCGGCGGCCATCAGCGCGGACAATGTGTCCTCGTGGAACCTGCAGCTGGCAAAGACGCCGAACGGACGGACACGAAATGGCAAGCCGGCGATGCTGTCGCCACAGTCACGTCGCCACCATCTAAACTCGCTCTCGCTGTTCTACCGCTTCCTGAATGAGAAGCGCGCGATCACGGCCGGCCTGAATCCGGTCACGGCGCTCAAGCACAAGCCGAAGGTGAAGAAGCGCAAACCTCGGTTTCTGCAGGTAAGCGAGGCCGGGCTGCTGATCCACGCCGCTGGGCACCCGGACTGCACGTGCGATGGCGGTATCCGCTTCGTGCAGGAGTTGGTCGCCACCTACCTGTACACGGGCATGCGGGAGTCCGAGCTGTATCAGTGCTGCGTGGAAGATTTCGACTTCGACCGTGAAATCGTCGAAGTGCGGGAGCGCGAGGCGGTGCCGGACGGCCACGGGCGCTTCAGGTTAAAGAACGAAGGTTCGCAGCGCACGCTCCGGTTCGCCCCGATGCTGCAGGCGATCCTGAAGCCCTACTTCGCCCGGTGCGGCCAATCGTCAAACCAGCTCGCCTTTCCGTCGCCGAATGGTCGGGACATCCTGCTGACCGACACGCGCAAGCTGCTCGAGCGTGTTGCGACCAAGGCACACGCACTGGCGCCCACCGCCGCGCTGAAGGCCGCGTTTGCGGATCCCAAGGTGTGGCGGACGAAGACGTTCCGCCACACCTACTGCACGACGCGATTGCAGACTCTGGATCACGGTGAGCCGATTGCCCCCTTCACGGTCTCCCGAGAAATGGGGCATACGAGCCTCGACATGGTCGACAAGGTGTATGGCCACCTCGGGGACGTTCGGCATCGCAGCGCGGACGTCGAGTACCCGTGCCCACCGCTGCAGCCCTAATTCTGCATGAATGCTGGCGGTCGGCGGGGCGGCGCACGGCACCGCCCCGCCACCCCACCCGCAGCCCCGCGAAGCGCGCGCCGGCCGCTTCTTCGCCCGAGCGCGCCGCTCCACGCGCACCGGCTGCTTCTTCGCCCGAGCGCCCCGCTCAGCGCGCACCGGCTGCTTCTTCGCCGGAGCGCCCCGCTCCACGCGCGCCGGCCGCTTCTTCGCCTGAGCGCCCCGCTCCGCGAATCGCGGGGGCAAGAGTGACTCCCAGTCGTCCGCGACTGCCTTGGCGTCCACCGAGTCCAACGGACGGAGCATGGGCGCCGTCATCGGAGTGGGGCGGGTCGATGCCGACGCACGCTTGGCCGCCGGGGCCGGCGCTGGGCCGGTGACGCGAGACACTGGCGGGCTGACGGATGCAGGCGTATCGCTGCCGGTCGGGGGAAGACCAGGCTTCGATTCGTGTGCCGGTGCAGCGCTGCTCGAGGCACTGGTCGTCACGTCGATGGTCATCGCATTCACTGGGGCGCCGCCGTCACCCGACGTGATGATGCGGACCGACGTGCTCGCGTGGTTGGTCGCGCCGCCGTTGGCGCTCGCACCCTCGGTGCTGGCTGGCGAGGCCGGAACCCGCTCCGGCGTCATTCCCGTGGCGGCAACCTCGTTCCTCCGCGGTGAGCGCCGGCGCGGGGTTGCCTCGGCGTTCTGCGCGCGCGCCGCTTCTTCCATCGCGGCGATGCTCGCACGCGGGATACGCCAGCTGCCATTGCCGTTGCGCCGGTATGCCGCGGGTACCTGACCCGCCTTCAGCATGCCGTCGAGTGTCGACTTGGAGAGCCCGAGGCGACTGGCAGCGTCAGCCTTCGACAGGTCAGGGCCCATCAGGTGTTCGTCTAGGCGTGGGTGGGCGCGCTCCCATTCCTCGTGGGCCTTCAGGGCGCCGAGAATCGTCTCGCGGTCCATGGAGAAGGACCGGCCGGGCATGTGTTCGAGCAGGTCGGCCTGACTGCGGAGCAACTGGATCAGCGGTGACGCGAGCATAGGTCGTCGGAGCAGACGGTCCGGACGGCTCAGGGGGAGGCCATCCGGCGCGCGGGTCGCTCTCGCGGCTCGCGCACCTTTCGTAGCGTACGACGTTTTTGGCGGATTACCGTTTGAATGTCCGCGCCGTCTGCAGGGCTACGGCATCGGGTGCCATCGGGCACCAGATTGAGCCCGGGGCGGCGTGGTCCCCGCCGGGCACCGACAGGCCGGAGAGACCGGCGCAGGCGGTGTCGGCGCTCGAGACACCCAGTCGACGGAGTATCCCTAGGAGGGATCCCCCAAGCGTGCCGCAGTGGGGCCGAAGGCGATGCAGCCGCTGGAGTGGCCCGCATGCCGACGCACGCGTTCGCCGCCGTGTCCCGCGCGTGTCCCGCACCAGCGCCGCAGCCGGGTCGAGCGGGGCACTGATCGTCTCAAATTCCCCACCCGTGGTCGTGTCACGCCTCCAGCCCCGCCGCCGATGCGCGCCCCCGGCGTCCGCGTGCCACGCTGTCGCCACCCCGCAGCGCCGGAACCGACGCTGCCAATCGTGCGACATCCTGACCCGGAGAATCATGACACGTCCGACCACCCGCATCGCGGCTGCCCTCTCGCTCGCCGTCGTCGTCGGCGCCTGCGCGTCCACCGGCGCCACCAGTACGCCTGCCACCAGTGTTCCTGTTCCGCGCTCGGCGCGCTTCGACTACGCCGCGACTGGCTGCGCGGCACCGGCCTCCATGAAGGTGACGTTGGCCATCATCGCGCCCACCTGGCAGCAGGTGCCGACGGAAGGCACGGCGGCGACTGCCTCGCTCAGCATCGGCACCGGTGCAGCCGTGACCGAAATGCAGACCCGATTCAGAACGGCCCTTCGCGATGACTTTCTCGAGCTGGTCACCTGTCGTGGCCTGCTGACGCGCGGTCCTTTCCCAAGCTTCGACAGCATCATGTTCCCTGACCGCGACGGGTCCAACCTGCTGCTCGAGCCGCTCATCGAATCGACCATGAAGATGGTCGGCGTCACCCGAGTGCCGCGGTGCAGGGGATTCGTCGGGAAATCCCTCTGCGGTCTCGACGCGGTCAGCGGCACGTCGCCTACGTCGTATACGGTCAACGGGACAATCCAGCTCGGAGGCCGGATCACGCTCACCCTGCGCGAGCCGCTGACCAACGCGCGCATGTGGACGAGGAGCATCGAGATGCCGTCGGCCCAGGTGCGCTTCATCGGAGAAACGGTGTACTCCGCCGTCGCGGCGACGAACCCAGATCTGTGGGCGGACCGTGGCGTGCAGACCGCCGTCGTGCCCGCGCTCGAGGAGGCGTACGCCACAGTGCTCAGTGCTGCAGATGGCTACCTCAATCCTCGCGAGTTGCAGCTCGTCGCGGCGCAGGCGGCGGAGGTTCGGAAGAAGGCGTCGATCAGCATCCCGCGCTGACCGGCGCCTGTGCATCGCGTGGGTGCTTCAGGGTGATGCATGCGCCTTGGCGTGCCGGCGTACGACAGCATCACGCTTCCCAGTCGGCGACGGCGACAAGCCTCTGTGGCTGCGGAAGGCAGTCGTGTCGCTGACTCAGACGAGCAGCATTCGTTCCGCATAGCGCACGAGACCGACGGCGCCCCCGCGCCGTGCACGGCACCCTGAACGGCGCCATTCCCACTTCCGCGGGATGGCGCCGTCTCCTTTCCGGTGCACTGCATGTCTCCCTCCTTCCTTCGCTCGATTCGTTTCCGCGGCGTGCTGGCCCTCCTGGCAGCCGCCGTCGTCCGCTGCACACCCGACGTCGCAGCCTGTGTCGCTCTGCCGGGATCGTCGGTCTACGTCCTGCCGCATACCGAGGCGATATCGGGCCGAGACGTGCTCGCGATGGCGCTCCAGGGCCGCGCGGCCCCGGACGCCATCCGACGTTCACCGGCGCCCGCGGTGCCGTGATCGAGTTTGCGGACCGTGTTGGCCAGAGGTGCCCTGAGACCTCCCGTCCGCGTGGTGCGCGACGGGTCGCAGCGCCAAAGTGAACGTCACGGAAATGTGCCTGCGGTGGCGTATGAGGTATCGCCGTGAAGTGATGATGAGTCACGTGCGCGAGCCGTTACCGATGCGGATCCAGCGATTGCTGGCGCGCTGTCAGGACGACAGCGCAGCCTGCAATTCCTCAAACGTCGCGAGCGCCGCCCGCAGATCCTCCACGATTTCCGCCGCAATCACGTCTGGGGCCGGCAGGTTCGCCGATGCCTCCAGCGCCTCATCTCGCAGCCAGAACACATCGAGGCTCGCCTTGTCGCGCGACACCAGCTCGGCGTAGTCGTACGCCCGCCACCGACCGTCAGGTGCGTCGGTCTCGCGCCATGTCGGCGTCCGGTCATGGCGGTTGGCGGGGTTGTAGCACGCCACGAACTCGTCGAGGTCTGAGCGCTGGAGCGGGTTGGTCTTCAGCGTGAAGTGCTTGTTCGTGCGGAGGTCGTACACCCACATCTGCTTGGTCTGCGGTTGGTCGCTGGCGGCGCGTCGGTCGAGGAACAGCACGTTCGCCTTCACGCCCTGCGCGTAGAAGATGCCGGTGGGAAGGCGCAGCAGGGTGTGCACGTCGCACTCGTGCAGAAGCTTCCGGCGGATGATTTCGCCGGCGCCCCCCTCGAAGAGCACGTTGTCGGGGAGCACGAGTGCCGCACGGCCGTTGATCTTCAACAACGTCTTCACATGCTGCACGAACGCCAGCTGCTTGTTGTTGGTGGACGTCCAGAAATCATCACGCACCACAGTGAGATCCTGTCGGTCCTCATCACCATCGGCGTTCACCATCCGCACACTGGATTTACGTCCAAAAGGCGGATTGGTCAGCACCACGTCGTACCGGTCACCAGGGTCAGAACGCAACGCGTCATCCACCCGCACGGCCGGCATCTCGGAATCGCCCGCGGTGGGGCCGATGCCATGCAGCAGCATATTCATCGCACACAGACGTGCCACGCCGTCCACCAGCTCCGTGCCATGCAACGCCTCGAGCTTCAGGTGGCGCTTCTGTGCGCGACTGAGCGATGGGTGCTTCTCCATCACGTGGTCATGCGCTGCCAACAGGAACCCGCCCGTCCCACATGCGGGATCGGAGATGGTCTCGCCAGGTTTCGGCGCCACCACCTCGACGATGGCGCGGATCAGCGCGCGCGGTGTGAAATACTGACCGGCGCCGCCCTTCGTGTCCTGAGCGTTCTTCTCCAGTAACCCTTCGTAGGCGTCGCCCTTCACATCCGCATCGAGAGCGAGCCACTGCTCTCGGTCGATCAGGTCGGCGATCAAGCGGCGGAGTTTCGCCGGATCCTGAATCTTGTTCTGTGCCTTGCGGAAGATCAGACCCAGCATGCCGGGCTGGCGGCCGAGAGTCTCCAGCGTGTGACGGTACTGCACCTCGAGCGCGTCACCATCCTTCGCCTTGAGCGCGCTCCAGTCGAAACCTGCCGGGATGACGGAGGGCTGCGACCAAGGCGCCTGCGTGCGCTCGTGCGCCATCTTGAGGAACAGAAGGAAAGTCAGCTGCTCCACATAGTCGCCGTACGACAGGCCGTCGTCACGGAGAACAGTGCAGTAATTCCACAGCTTGGCGACGATGCGGTCGGATGTCACGAGTTCAGTGGCTTAGGCGAGGTGGGAGCGAATGAGGACGTGGAGAACGCAGCGGAGTGATGACGGCATGCGACACGCCGTGACCGTTGGCCGACTGCCCACGCACTTGGTATTTCATAAGCGTGAGCCAGCGAGCGCGCGCGCTGCAGGAATTTCATCCGTCCACGCTGTTCCCGTCATCGTCCGTCCGCATTCCCGCGTTGATCCACTCGCGTTCGACGAGCTCAGGGTGCAGTGGGTCGAAGTCAGAATCGCCCGTCAGCACCACCGCATCGAGCACCTTGGCGGTCGCGGCGATCCAACGGTCGTTGTGCCCCATGTGACGGCCGCGCGCTCGGAGCCATGTGCTGATTTCGGCGTAGGCCTCGAGAACGGCCTGAGTGCCAACGTCAACCACAACGAGGTTGCTCAGAACCTCCGTCAGCAATGCGCGACGGCGCCCGCCCCAGTCGGCACGACGCGCGAAGGCGTACATCTCGCCCACCGTCACCGCAGAGATGATGGGCGTGATCGGGCGTTCGCGCAGCTGGTATTGACGCATGATCGCTCGGCCGAGGGCCTTGTCCCGGCAGAGATGAACGAGCACCCACGTGTCCAGGACGACGGGGCGGTCCAGCGCGATCACGATATCTCGCGAAGGATGCGGTCCACTTCGTCGTCGGACTCGTCGCCGGGCCACCAGCCGATCACGGCGTTGATGCCCGTGCTCCGCGACTGGGCGCGGCGGAGGCGTCGCGTGTCGCCGATGGCCTCTAAGGGGTGTGGCGCGGCCGAAAACGCGGCGAGGTCGCGGTCGGTCGCGGAGTGCAGACGGTCTACGTCGACGCGGAGCAGTCTGCCGGACGGTCGGAACTGGGCGACGCCTTCGACGACCACCAACTTGCCAAAATGCGGCCGCAGAGTTTCTGCGCTCTCGTCGACAAGTACGCCCCGCACCTCACTGCCATCGCCGAGGCGCATCACGAAGGTGCAGGTGCTGTATCGGATCACATCGACGTGGCCTGCGAGGCGCACGCGGCGTGGACGCGGCGTGCGGTCGCGAAGCTGGGAGAGCACTCGGAGCCCAGCAGGATTCAGTTCGACCCGCGGGCTGTCGGGCCGCCCGTTTCGCAGGCTGACGGCTTCGACTTGGGAGCCCCGGAAGAGGCGGGCGAAGTCTCGGGCGAAGACCCCAAGCAAGTCCATGTCGTAGGCGTCGCTATCGGCTCGACCACCAGATGCGTCCTGCAGGCTCGTGGCCAGCAGGGTCAATGCGCTGTCCCCGGGATCGACGGGGGAGAACAGGTCGCCCTGCTGGAACCTGTCGGGCAGAGCCTCTGCAAGGCTTGGCGCGCCGAGCACGAGGCCCGGCTCCGTCGTGAAGTCCAGCACCGCGAAGTCGGTGCCGTAGTCAACCCAAGCAGGAAGGCGGTCCGAACGAGTCGCGCTCCGCCCCTCGATGCGCAGGCGCAACGCACCGGCCGCACCGTGCTCGAAGGCACGCACAACGTTCGCGAGGACGCGTCCCGACAGCTTGCCGGCAAGGGTGCGCGCCCCCGGAAGTCCGACGGTATAGGTAAGCATGGGGACCTCCTGCGGGTGATCCGCAAAGGTGCTGGTCGGCCCAGACGGTGACAAGCGCCTGGATCGATGCGCTCGCCCATGACCCGTGGAGGAGGGGCGGGCTGTCAGCGCTCGTTGACAGGGCCGAGGCCCGTCCGGAGAGGCAAGGAACGGGCGCGCGAAAGTAGGCGTCGGGTCAACCAGATGGCCATTTCGATAGCCGACCGACCAGCTTTGCGCACCAAGACCGCGCAGGTCGACGTCACGCACGACGTCGACCTGCGCCGTGACACGATACCTCGACCTTCAGGCCTCTGGTGCGAGGAAGTAGATCGACTGCAAAGGCAGGCGGCGCCGGCCCGATTCATCCAGCCGGTCGTAGTGCTCGGCCCAGAGATCGACCAGGCGCTCGATGTCGATCAGCGTGACCCGCTTGCCGTGCTGCGCGCGTGCTTCGGCCTTCGCGTCCTCCGTGAACCCCCCGAGGTTCACGAACACACCCACTTCATCCGCGCCCACCACCGCCAGGAACGCCCGCAGCCCGTCCACGGTGACCTTCGCCTGCTGCCGCTTGACCTGAACCTTCATGCGCGGCGGTCGCGTCCCCAGCGGGTCGTTGTACGCCAGGATGTCGACGCCCCCATCCTTGCCCGGCGGCGCCACCCAGCCGACGTGGTAGCCCATGGCCCGCAGCAGGGCCGCGACGAGGTCCTGAAATTCGTACGGCAGCATCTTGCTGAGATGCCGCTAGATGTCCGCCCACGCGGTCTCCTCCGCCTGCTCGAACGTGATCGTGGCGGTGTTCGAGGCGCCCGCTGCAGCGCCCGTTGGCGTGGGGGCAGCGGCGGGTGCGTCGTCGTCCGACTTCGCCTCGGTGCCCTTCTTCCATTCAGCGTACAGTTGCACGGCGCGCTTGTAGAACGCCTCGGGCTCCTGCAGCGTCTGATGCGCCTTCTCACCCTCATCCGTCACCGACCACTTGCCGTGCTGCTTCACCATCCATCCGGCCTTCACACAATCGACTGTGGCATAGCGGATGATCGTGTCGAAGCGTCGGCTGCCGGCATCGTACGCGCCGGCTTCGTACGGGCTCAGCGTCACCTTCGACGCGACGTACTCGATCACGTCACGACCGGGGAGGCCGTCCGGATTCTTGATGAGGAGATCGAATGCGTGGCGGAGTAGTTCGCCTGTGCGTTTGCGGGTGACTTCGGCCATGGTGCTGTTGGTGATCAGGCGGGGGTACGTGTGCTGCGGCGACGGGCGCCGGTACCGGCGCGCGTTCGCGACAGAAGGATGGATGCGGGTTCGTCGGCCGTGTCTTGCGGCACGAGGCGGCCGGAGAGTGCGCGCTGGAGGATTGCTTGGCGAAGGCGGACGGCGCGGGCCAGCTGAACGTCGATTTCCGCAGCTGTGCGGTCGGCCACTGCGAGGCGACTCTCGACCTCAGTCACGATTTCGTTCTGCTCGCCCTCGCTGGGGACGGGAATGCGGATTGCGCGGATCCTCTCCTGGCCGATGTTTCGCATCGATTCCTGGTTACCCGTCGCCAGTCGCTCAATCTCAGATCGACCATGTGCGCTGCGCAGCACGAGCAGCGCCCACCGCGGGTCAAGACCGCGGAAGCGCACGCGGAGGATCTTGTCGCTGAGCATCACGCGTCGCGTTACCTGATCCGCGATGACGCAGGCACCGACGAGCTTGATGGTGTTCGCACGGCTGAAGAGGAAGTCGCCAGGCCGCACCATCAATCGTTCATCTATGCGCTCGCGGTCGGTGACGGTCTTGCTCTCATCCTCGTTGTAGCGACCCCATGTCACGGCGCTCACCTTCACGACACCCACCTCTTCAGAGCGTGGCGGACGCTCTTCGCACCGGAAACTCGCGCCTGCGTCGATGGCGAGGATGTGTTCGCCGAATGTGGTCCATGCCCATCGCTCAGATCCTTCCTGAATCGCAGCATCCTGCACAGCGGCTCGATATCGTCGGAGGTTCGTGCGCGCGCGCTTTAACCCCGCCACTGCGGCGTCGAGCTCCGACAGCTGCTGCTCCAGCACGGCCACAATGCGGCGCTGCTCAGCACGTGGCGGGACACGCAGGGGGAACTCAACAAACACCTCGCGCGGGAGGTGTTTAATCGTGGAGCCGGTAAAACGATCCGCCAGCACGCCCGTCGCCGCCGCGAGCTCGAGCTGATGGACGAAGAACACAGGGTCTAGCGCGTCGTCGCGGATGCGAACCCGGTGCAGCGCCTTCTGGTAAAGCGCGCCCGGCAGCTGATCGCGCCACACGGCAGCTCTGCCCGGCTCACCTCCCTCGCACACCAAGACGTCACCGCAGCGCAGGGTGTACTTCTCCACCTCGCGGGCATCGAAGTCCATCTGCAGGACGTCATCGACAGCGATGCGGTGCCACCGCACGTTGACATTCCGCAGGTACGAACGCGCCCCTCGTCCACTCTTCGCGGCCGCCGACAGCATTTTGCCCAGCTGCACGTCCGCGACGTCGCGGAGCGGCGCGAGCGCCCACCCTGCTGGTAGCTGGTCGCTCATGCCGCGATCACCTCACCAATCTCCACGAGCACCCGCGGCAGCTCCGTGCCGAATACCCGGTGCGCACCGGCCAGCCCACCGCGTTGCGTGAATGGCGGATCATCGAAGTCTTCGGCCTCTATCTCGACATTCGCCGCCACGTGCTCGGCCATCATCATGAGCCACGCCCGTTGGTCAGCCGTAAACACGCGCCCGTCCGCCTCCGAACGCGCGAGCCACCCATCGAGCCGCACCCTCGCCACGGCAGGCAGGGGTACGAGCGCCTCATCCTGCTGCGTCGC
>JAYWIJ010000020.1:0-5236 GCA_043788935.1 Gemmatimonadaceae bacterium
CCGTGCTGGCGCTCGCAGGAAGCGCGGCCCTCACGGCCTGCAGTGACAACGACAGCACCGGCGTGACGCCGTCAGAGAGCGCGTCGGTGGGCGGGCTGACCTTCTCGCTGTCGGGCGCCGCCGCGACCAGTCCCGCGGATGCACTGCCTGCCGCCACCGCCGGCTTCGTGGCGCCGCTGGTCACGGTGGACGGATTGCCGACCGCGACGCAGTCGCGGACGATCACCATCGGCGCGTCCGAGCCGTTCACGTCGGTCTTCGTGCAGCCCATTGGGTCGGGCAACCATGTTCGGATCGCGCTGCCGTCGCCCACGACGCTCATTGGCATCCGCGTCGTCGCACAGGCTGTCGTGTCGTCAGTGGCGACCTCGATGTCGATCGCGGTGGCGAACGGCAGCCGTACATCGAGCGTATCGGTGCTCACGATCGTCCCGTTCGGCAACTGAACCGCGGTGCATCAGTCGATCCGCGCTCAGTCGAGGTCACGGCAGCGCGCGAATCGCCTGTGAGATGAAGAACGTGCCGACGCCGATGAACGCGCCGAGCACGAAGCCGAACTTGATGATCAGGTTGAGCTCACGCTGCGTCACGCCGCGCACGATCTCCTCCACGCGCTCGGTGCTGAACTCGTTCACCTTGCGCTCGATCAGTGCCGGCACGTCGAACTTCTGCACCAGTGACGGCAGCGACGTCACGATCCATTCCCAGATCGCCGGTGCGAGCACGGCGGCGAGCCGTTCGTTGGCGTGGGCCGGCAGCCAGCGCGCCGGCCGTCCGATCGGCGCATCGAGTGCCTGCTGCACCACGCGCTTCGCCGTGTCACGAACGAACTGCTGCGTCGCGTCACCACGCAGCCCTTCGAGCAGCCAGCCGGCGATGGTCTCGTCGCTCACGCCGGCCAGCAGGTCATCCAGCCTGCGATGCGCCACGCCCTCGAACGCCGCCTCCAGCTTGCCCGCCACGAACGTCTGCGTCGACTCGGCGCGCAACAGTCGCAATGCGCCGTTGGACAACCCTTCCGACAGCGCCGTCACACGCGTCGCGTCAGCGGCACCGACGATGTCCTTGAGTGGCTTCCGGAGCAGCGACTCCACACCATCACGCACCGCGCGCGTGACCTGATCGCGGATGGCCGGTTCGCGCAACAGAGCGGAGAGCTCGTCGACGCCTTCGCCGCCGAGCGCATCCAGCGCCTTCTCCAGCGCACGCTCCGTCACCAGAAAACGCGCCAGCACGCGCTCGTGGAAGCGCAGCTCCGTCACGAACTTCGACATCACACCCTGCAACGTGCGCTTCACGCGCTCGCGGCTTTCGCCCTGCGAGAGCCACGTGCTCAGGCGGTCCACCGCCACGGGGATGTACGCGTCCACCGCCTTGTCGAGCATCGCACTGAGTTCGGCCGGCATCGCCTTGAGCAGTGGCTCATCACGCGTCAGCAGTGACTCGGCCTGCGCGCGCACGCTGCCCGCCACGGCCGACGCCACCGTATCACTGTGCGACAACGTCAGCGCCAGTGAGCGGCCCTGTTCGACGAGGGCCGCACGACGTTCTGCCGGCAGCACGTCTGAGAGCGTCTGGTCGCCGATCGCCTCACGAAGCCGCGCCACGAACGCAATCACCGCAGGGCGCGCGTCCTCGCTCTCCGCCCACGTTTCCACGCGCTCGGCGATTGTCGCCGCAACGCCCTGCAGCGCTGTTTCCAGCTCGTCGCTCATCGATTCCGGTACGAGGCTCCGCAATGAGCCTCGCTCCGTCTCGAGCAGCGACTGCACGACCTCCGCCACCTTGCCGTTGAAGGCGTCGCGAATGCCACCGTGCGTCAGCTCCTTCAGCATGTCGTCGGGCGTCAGCAGCTTCTCGCCGACCACCTTCCCGATGCTCGCGGCCAGCCGCGCCTTGTTCTTCGGGATCGCACCCTGCACGCCAAGAAACGGCTTGTGCGGGTTGAAGAGCATCCACACGGCCACCGTGTCGGTGAGACCGCCGGCCAGGCTGTGGAGCACGATGTTGAGCGCGAACTCGCGCCAGAGATGGGGTTCCATGCTACGGCATTCTACGCACGACGCGCCGCATGTGTGTCACGCGGCGCGTCCGGTCCTGCAGGTGCCCTCGAGTGCAGCTCAGGAATTGCTGCGTGCCGCGGCGGCCGCCCGCTCGGGGAAGGGCAGCACGACCTGCGCCTCGTCGATGCGTTCCACCGACTCCGGTGTCCGTCGCTCCGACGGCTCCAGCGGCAGCATGGCGCGGTTGAGCACCTCATCCATGGTCTGCACGAACGTGAACGTCATCCGCTCGCGTACCTCGGCTGGTATATCGCGAATGTCCTTTGCGTTACCCTGCGGCACGATCACTTCGCGCAATCCCGCGCGATATGCGGCGAGCACTTTCTCCTTCAATCCGCCGATCTCGAGCGCCTTGCCGCGCAAGGTCACTTCGCCCGTCATGGCGAGATCACGGCGAACGCGGCGTCCGCTCAGCACACTCGCGATCGCCAGCGTGACGGCAAGCCCGGCGCTGGGGCCATCCTTCGGAATGGCGCCGGCAGGGAAGTGAATGTGCAGGTCGGTATCGCGGAACTCCTCTTCCGGGATTTCCAGCACGCGGCTGCGCGAGCGCACGTATGAAAAGGCGGCGTCCACTGATTCGCGCATCACTTCGCCAAGCTGCCCCGTCACGGTGAGCCGACCGGTGCCCGGCATCTTGAGCGCCTCGATCAGCATCAGCTCACCGCCATTCGGCGTCCACGCGAGCCCCGTCACCACACCGACTTCCGGTTCCTGCTCCGTTTCTTCGGCGGCGAACTGCGGCACGCCGAGCAACTCCTCCGCCTTCTGCGGCGTGATGGTCCACGGTTCCATTTCGCCCTCGGCCTTGCGACGCGCGCGCTTGCGCAGCACCGCGGCAACCTGTCGCTCGAAGTTGCGCAGCCCGGCTTCGCGACTGTAGCGCGCCGCGATGAACTGCAGCGCCTCGTCGGTGAACACGGCATCCTCGTCCGTCAGCCCGTGCTCGGCGCACAGCTTCGGGATGAGATACCGCCACGCGATCTGTACCTTCTCTTCCGATGTGTAGCCGGCGATCCGGATCACTTCGAGGCGATCGCGCAACGCGGCCGGAATGTCGTACAGATTGTTCGCCGTGCAGATGAACAGCACGGAGCTCAGATCGAACGGCTGATTCAGATAATGATCGACGAACGACTTGTTCTGCGATGGATCGAGCACCTCGAGCATCGCAGCCGTCGGATCGCCGGTGGCACCACCGGTGCCCATCTTGTCGATCTCGTCGATCATCACGACGGGGTCGCGCACACCGGTGCGGCGCAGCGCCTGAATGAGCAGACCCGGCATGGCTGCCACGTACGTGCGACGATGTCCGCGCACTTCGGCCTCATCGCGCACACCACCGACGGAGATGCGGTGAAACTCGCGCCCGATGGAGGTGGCGATGGCCTCGCCGAGCGACGTCTTGCCCGTGCCGGGCGGCCCCACGAAACAGAGAATCGGACCGGCGGGATCACCACCGCGCAGTTTGCGCACGGCGAGATACTCGATGATGCGTTCCTTGGCCTCACCGAGTCCGTAATGCCGCGTGTCCAGTGCCGAGCCGACCTTGTCGAGCGAGATGTCGCGATCACCCGACTTCTTCGACCAGGGCAGCGAGAGCACCCAGTCGAGATAGGTGCGCAGCACCTGATACTCGCTGCTCGCCGGCGACAGCATGCGAAGGCGCTCGCACTCGCGCCGCGCTTCGGTGGCCGTTTTTTCCGGCAGGTGTGCGTCGTCGATGCGGCGCAGCAGTTCCGTGCTCTCGCGTTCACCCGGATCCGTTTCGCCAAGCTCCGTCTGAATCGCGCGCAGCTGCTGCTTGAGGAAGAACTCGCGCTGGTGCTGCTCGATCTTCACTTCCGTGGTCTTCTTCACGTCTTCCATCACGCGGGCGCGCGCCACTTCGCGTTCGAGACGTCCGAGGATGAAGCGCAGACGATCGCCGACGTCGAGCTTCTGCAGCACGTCGTCCTTGTCGGCGATCTTGAAGTTCAGGTTGGTGGCTGCGAGATCGGCAAAACGCCCCGGGTCGGAGACGTTCATGCGCAGAATCGCCGGGATCTCGCCCGGAATACGGTCCACCAGGCTCGCCAGTGTTTCCGTCGCGCTCACGATGCGCGTGACCAGCTCCTCGACTTCGTACGCCGGTGGCAACACGTCCCACGCCGGCGCCACGGCCGCGACCACGAATGGCGACGCCTGATCGATGCGCTGGATGGTGATGCGCCGCAGCCCCTGCAGCGTGATCTGCACCGTGTCACCCGGGAGATTGATCCGCTCGTGGACGCGGGCGGCCACGCCGATCTTGCCGATGAATTCTTCGGCATCCGGCGCATCGTCGAGTTCGCCACCGGCCACCACCAGCGCCACCACCACACCGGGCTCATCAAACGCGCGCAGCAGCGCGAGATTCTCCGGACTGCCCATCTGGACCGCGATCGTCCCGAGCGGATAGACCATCGTCGAGCGCAGGGCCATCAACGGCAGCGTTGGCGGCAACTCGGCGCGAAGGATCTCGTCCCGTCGCTGGGAGTGAGTCATCGGGTTCCGACAAAAGGTAAACGCGGTCTCATCTGCCCTTTTTCTGGCAGACGCTAAGAATCACGGACCCTCCTGCTTTCCGCCACCCATGCGGTATCGGATTCAGCGGGCCTGACATCACCAGAGTGTCGGCTGGCCGCGGCGATCCTGTCGTCACGGGCGTCCGGCACGACCGACGGATCCTGACACTCCCATTCGCAACCGGACCGAACCGTAAGACGAGCTGTCCCATGGACTTCAGCCGTTTGCGTCGCGCTCCCGAAGACGGCAGATCGCCGAACTCGTCACGCCCGCGCACCTGAAGCGAGCGCAGCCGTAATGTTTGCTGCTGCAGTGAACTGCCACGGCGAACTGCAACGGCACAACGCAGAACGGCACGGCCGCTGAACTGCCAACGGCCGCAGAACTGCGGTGGCTGGGTGTGTCGCTGTGCGCGATCGTCACCGGCTGAAGGACCGGCGTGCTGGGCCTCTGCAGTCAGTGCTCGCCCCCGCGCGCTGCTCATTGCCGCTGTTCCCCAAGGCTTTCGCTGTTCTGCGGTTGTGCAGTGGTGGATTCACGCGGTCAATGCAACACGGGCTTGATTCCGACGTGTCATTGACCGGAGCGTAGATGCAGAAACTACCGTCAGGGCCCCCTGGGTTGTC